>NZ_JBMDKB010000002.1:0-378908 GCF_057809495.1 Allobosea sp. FG18 | reverse complement strand
GGGGTCAACATTGGACGCCGATCGGGGGGCAACTTTGCGGGCCGTTTGACACTCGACCTGCTCCTGAGTCAGGCCGCGCTCTTTCCGTATGCCATCGGCCGCTCGATCGACGTCAGGCTGACGCTGGCGGCCCTGCGCTCAGCCATCGAAAAGCGAAAACCGCCGCCCGGCTGCGTGCATCACGGCGATCGCGGATCGCAATATGCTGCGAGCCCCTACCGGCAAGCGCTTGCCGAACATGGTCTCGTCGGATCGATGGGGCGCCGCGGCAATCCGTACGATAACGCCAAGGCCGAAAGCTTCATGAAAACGCTCAAAGTCGAGGCGGTTTATCCAATGGCCTACGAGACCTTCGAGGATGGCGCCACCGACCTTCCGCGCTTCATCGATCAGGTCTACAACGCCAGCCGACTGCACTCAGCACTCGGCTATCTCAGCCCGCAGCAGTTCGAGGATCGACACGCCCGGCTTACGGTCAAATCCGCAGCCTGATCCTGTCTACCCGCCGGGGCTCACTCCACCTCATGTCCTATTACGGGCACCGCGAGTTGCAAAAGCGGAACGCCAAGGCGAGATCAGCGGCCTAGCCGGCTGCGCCAGAGAGATGGCGTCCGCCTCGGCCCTTGTCGACGTGAACGCCCGGCCGATACGGCTGGCGGGGAAAACGAGCCTTCGGCGCCGCGTAGGCCATTGCTCAATGAGCCACAGATCACATGACGCCTGTCAAGTTCGTCCCGGCATTCCCGTAGTACGGCGGCATGCCGTCGCTTGAGCCCGCACGAGGGCGGGGCGACAAGGCGTGGGAATGTTATCGCGATCACGACGTGCAATTTCAGATCAAATAAAACTTCTGATTGTATCGGGAGTTGAGTGACATGTTGTTCAACTCTCCTCAGTTCATATTTCTGTTTCTTCCCAGTGCGGTCTTGGGGTTCTTTCTGCTAGGGCGCAGCGGAAAGCCAAGCCTGGCCCTGAGTTGGCTCGTCGCGGCATCCTTGTTCTTCTACAGTCAGGCCAATCCCTGGCTCATCTTCGTGCTTCTGGGCTCGCTGTTTTGGAATTTTGCGGCCGGCCTCGTGCTCGCTCGCAGGAAGTCGCGGCTCCTTCTCGGTCTCGCGATAGCCGGGAACTTAGGCGCGCTGGCCTGGTTCAAATATGCCGGCTTCTTCGTTGGGCTCGTCGATTCGCTGACCGGTGCCGCACCATTCAATCTGGCGAACGTCGCAGTACCGCTCGGCATTTCTTTCTACACCTTCCAGCAGATCTCCTACGTCGTCGACGCATATGACGGGGTCAGTCGTGAAGACAGTCTGATACGGTATTTCGCATTCGCGTCGTTCTTTCCGCAGCTTCTTGCTGGCCCCATCGTTCGCCATAGCGAGATCGTCAGCCAACTGCGCGACCCCGCGACTTACGCCCCGCAGGCTCGCAACATCGCCCTCGGGGTGTCAGCATTCGCCATAGGATTGTTCAAAAAGATTATCATCGCGGACAATCTCGAACCGGCAGCCAATGCCACGTTCGACCTTGCGGTTCATGGAGCGTATCCGCCTATCGATTTTGCGTGGATCGGAGCAACCTCCTACGCCTTGCAACTGTACTTTGACTTTTCGGCCTATTCCGACATGGCGATCGGCCTTGCCCTGATCTTCAATATACGGCTGCCATTCAATTTTTCATCTCCTTACAAGTCTGCAAGCATCATCGAATTTTGGGAGCGTTGGCATATCACGCTGACCCGATTTCTCACGACTTACGTCTACAACCCAATCGCTATGCGCCTCACCAGAGCTCGTATCAGCGCAGGGAAACCAGGGCTGCGCCGATCATCCTTCGAGCTGAGGCCCTTCCTTCACTTGATCGCGACCCCAACGATCCTAACCATGGCCTTGTCCGGTCTCTGGCACGGCGCCGGTCTTCAGTTCGTCGCGTGGGGGCTCCTTCATGGCCTCATGCTCGTGGTAAACCGGGCCTGGAGAAGCGCCACGGCGACGCTGCGGAGCCTGCAAGGGATACGAGTGCCTCGTGCGGTTGGAATTCCGCTGACCTTTTTCTGTGTGACCGTTGCCCTCGTGTTCTTCAGGGCGAACGGCCTCGATCATGCTTTCACCGTCTTAGGTGGCCTGTCCGGCTTGGCGAGCGGCCCTAACCCCGCGGCACTCGATGCGGACGGAGGCCTCAAGCTGCTCGTTCTTGGGCTGTTTATCGTCTGGTTCCTGCCGAACACCCAGCAATGGCTCGGCCTCGTCGAGTGTAAAATGCTCGCAGGATGGACGAGTCTCAGGGCGGCTTTCGATCCGGGAGATCGGAGGCTGCCCAGATTCCTGCACGGCGCTCTTGCTGGGGTGGTCCTGAGCGTCGCGCTGCTGCGCCTTATGGGCGAGGCGCCGGCCGAATTTCTCTACTTTACGTTCTAGGTGCGCACATGAAAGCCTACCTGCTCGGACTGCTCGTCGGCGGCTTCTCAGCCCTGGCTCTCGTTGCGGGCGGGTTCATCGCTGTCATGACCTTCAAACCGCAAAACCTCATAGCGCCTGCCATATCCAGCGTAGAATCGGTCAACGAAAAGTTCCGGTTCATTCGCCTTCATCCTGGTCTGAACCCTGAAGTTGTCTTAGTCGGGTCATCCGTCGCTTGGCGGCATATCGACGGAGCCGCTTTCTCGGCCGGGACTGGCGCAACATTTCTGAACGGGGCCACGGCCCTGCTCGCGGTTCATCAAACGCGGTATCTGACGAAGTTTTATACGGAATTATTCCCGCGCGCCTCCACCTTCGTCATGCTCACCAACCTCACCGATTTCGGCGATTGCAGCCAGAACCGTAATATCTTCAAGCCCGACGACGCTGAGAAGTATGTGCGAGGAGAGTGGCCGGAGGTTTTCTTCTACATGAAATACCTGACGCTCGCTCGATATTACTCCGCATACCGCATTTGGCCGAAAATGACCGTGCCGTTTGCTGGCGACCGCTGGCAAGATGAGTTCGGGTCCAGCCCGCTGCAGGTTGCCGATCGCGGCCTCCGGTATGGTCCGCTGAAGTTCGACCCGACCTGTATCGAGGAACTCAAGCAGTTTTCGGCTGAGCTTCGGGCCGGCGGACGTCAGCTTGCCGTCGTCATCACGCCGGTCCGGCCAGGATATCTTGCAAACTATCCCGATGCCCGCTCGCAGCTCGAGACCATCGTCTGCGAGATCGATCCGCAACTCCATAAAGACGGCAACCTGCTCGTGGACTTGCGTGAGGCCGATGTCCAGGAGTCGGATTACTGGGACGCCTTTCATCTGCAATGGTCGGCAGTTCAGCGGCTCACTGTCGGACTGAGCAAGGAGCTGGCGCCGTTCGTCCGGCGCGGAAACAAGGCGCCCGAGATGCAGATTGCGAGTTGCAGATGCGGGATCAACGAGCCTCGGAGCGGAGATGATGCTTTCCAGCTTCCCCTTGAACAATAGCTGCCTGGCCGACACCGGGCCGGCATCGGATGGGACGCTCACCTCCGTGCTCGCCAGGTCGGCGCAGCTCTTTCCGGATCGACCTGCGGTGTGGGCGCGGGGAGAAACCCGAACTTTCGATGAGTTCTGGGGTGCGGCCGGCACGCTCGCGGCGGCATTGATCGATGCTGGAGTCGAACCGAACGATCGGGTTGCTCTTCTCTGCTCCCGCACCATCACGGCATACACGGCGATCGCGGCTGCCCTGCGTGCGGCCACAACGTATGTTCCACTTAATCCACGTTACCCACTGGAGCGAAACCGAAGCATCCTGACGGCCTCCGGTGCGAGCGCGCTCATCATCGACCGCAAATGTGCCGCGCTGTTCGAGCACCTCCTGGAGGCTCCTCCGCCCAGCTTAAGGGTGGTCCTGGCCCCGGAGCCCGATACACGCCGTCCTGCGGCAAATACGCTGTTTCTCGACTCGAAGGACCTGGATCGGAGCGCAACGAAGCGCGCCCAGTGGCCCTCGCCCGCGGCTGAGGACTTCGCCTACCTTCTGTTCACCTCGGGGTCTACGGGGGCCCCGAAGGGTGTCCCGATTACGCATGGGAACGTCACATCTTACCTTGCCGGGATCTCGAACGTCGCCCCGGTGAGGCCAGAGGATCGTCTCATTCAGCTTGTCGACCTCACATTCGACCTCTCCGCTCACGACATGTTCATGGCCTGGACGAACGGTGCATCGATCGTGAGCGTCCCCGAGAACGCGACTCCGCTGGCTCCTCGGTTCGTTCAGGAGCAACAGGCGACGATGTGGCTATCTGTGCCATCCGCGATCGGCATCGCGCATCAGGCTGGCCTCCTGGGACCTGCCACGCTGCCGAGTCTTCGGTGTTCGCTATTCTGTGGCGAAGCCTTTCCCACTGCGCTGGCTCAAACCTGGGCCCATGCTGCGCCAAACAGCGTGATTCATAATCTCTACGGCCCCACCGAGGCCACGATCGCCATCAGTTACTTCACCTATCAGCCGGGTGATGCCTCAACGGTCCTGCCCATTGGCCAGGCCTTCGAGGGACAGGGGATGGCTCTGTTCGACGAGCTCGGGCAGCCGGTTGCGCCCGGTGCGGTCGGAGAGGTGCATTTGGCTGGATCACAGCTTACCCGCGGGTATTGGCGACAGCCAAAGCTCGACGAGGACAAGTTCCTGACAATCGACGGGACACGCTGGTATCGAACCGGCGATCTCGGACGATGGAGCGAGAGCGATGGCTTCCATTACCTCGGCCGTATTGATCATCAGATCAAGATTCGAGGGTATCGGGTCGAACTCCTTGAGATCGAAGGCGCTCTGCGAACGGCAACCGGGCGCGATCTCGTAGCCGTCATCCCTTGGCCGCAGGCCGTCGACGGAGTGGCCGATGGCGTCGTCGGCTTCATTGTCGGCGAACCACTCGACCCGAGCATCATCCGCAAGCGCCTGGAGACATGCCTCCCCGATTACATGCTGCCCCACTCATTGCTCTTTCTCGAAGCACTTCCGCTGAACTCGAACGGAAAGATCGATGCGCGTGCACTCGCGGAAAGCCCCGCACTCCATGCACTGCAAAGCAGGGGCCGGCATGAACCGACCGACCCGGCATGAGGCGCGCCTGCGTCGCCGGCCGAAGACGCATCTTCACCCTCAAGACATGAGGACCAGTACATGAACGTACTCAGTCGTCTGCAGGAGACCGCAAGGAGCGTATTCGAGAACGAGCACATCGTGCTCGGACGAGAATCAACGGCGGCCGACATCGCGGAGTGGGACTCCGTCTCGCATATCTCCCTGGTGCTGGCTGTTGAAAGCGAGTTCGGCATGCGGTTCGGCACAGCCGAGATCGGATCTCTCGAAAATGTCGGCGACTTTGTCGACCTGATCGAGAGGAGGATGACAAACGCTGCTTGAGCGAGCGGCCATGGCACGATCCCGACGGCTCGGGCAGCGTTTCGCAAGGGGGCGCTGCGCCAGGCCGTGTCGATAGGCTCGGAGGAGTCCGGTGATGCCGATACGATTTTTGGTGCTCGGCGAGGGCTGGCCCGCGAAGAGGTGCGTTCGGACGATCCAGGCCCACGCCGACGGCCACCTCGCAGCGTGGATCAGTCCGAATACTGATAAGCACGAGTCGGAAATCGAACTAAGCGATTTCAATTCAGCTCGTGGCGCGGAGTATGTACGGAAACTGCACGTCGATTGGATTGTCAGCGCGAACAACCTACAAATCGTAGGCGAGGACGTTTTAAGGGAAGTTGACTATAAAGCGATCAACTTTCATCCAGCTCCCCTGCCTGAGTACGCGGGACTCCACTGTCATCAATGGGCTATTCGTAATGGAGAACAACTCTTCGGAGTATCGATCCATATGATAAGCAGTAGTGTCGATTCTGGCGACATTATCGCTGAGCATAATTTCGCGCTGTCAGGGGAGGAGACCGGGCTTAGCTTATTCATCAAATGTATGGGGGAAGGGGCATCGTTGCTTGAGTCAGTGCTTAATAAAATCCTGTCAGGACGCGACCTAGATCGCAGGAAACAGGATTTATCCAAGCGACGAGTTTATCGGCACAGCGACGCCATAACGTCAGAGTTGAATTGGCAAGAACCGGCCGATCGCTTGATCCGGTTCATTAGGGCGTGCAACTACGAGCCATTCGCATCTCCTACCTATAGCGCAAGGCTAAATCTTTCTAATAATGACAACATTACTATATTGTTGGCAATTATTGGAGGATTCACTACGCATGAACCTGGCGATTTTGTAAGAATATCGGAGAGTGGCATTCACTTTGCCGCAGGTGATCGCAGAGAAGTGGTTGTCACGAAAGCCAAACACGCGGGAGTCGATATGTCCGGCCATGCCCTTGCCGCGTTTTTTGGATCGCCGGTCGCGCAGCTTGATGGATCGCAAGGGCGTCGTCCGAGCTCGACCAGGTTGTTTAAGTAGGTGCTCGCCTGGGCATTGTTGGCGGCGGAGCTGAACCACTATCCCGGCCCGATCGATGCACTCCAACTGGCGCGTGAGCTGGAGCTCTCGACCGAGCGCCGCAACGGATTGGAAGCATAAAGGTCGCGCATGTTGGCTGTCGTCGTCAGAGTCTCGAAATTGTGCTGGGGCTGACATTGTAGCTGCGAGCGATCTCGCGAACGGGCTCGCCAGTGGCTTTCCTGGCCAGAGCCTCCTGTCTCTGATGATGGGTCATCCCGAAGGGGCGGCCCAGTTTCACGCCGCGAGCTTTGGCCCGGCTGATCCCCTCGCTTGGACGACTAACCCAAGAAGCTTCAGAGCCTCCGTTCGCGCATTGTCTGGCGTCCAAGGCGATCCGTGACGACCGATTGTGATCCACTTTGGCCGCCCCTTAACGGTGGTTTTCAGGACATAGGACTTGCCCCTCACCTGGCATCTGACGCCAAAGCCCTTGATCTCTGAATCCCAGACATCTTCGCCGGGAGCGAGATCATCGACCACTCGTTTTGTGATCCGGATCGAGCTTCGCTTTGCCACATCAATCTCCTAGCAGCTACGGAGTAGCAACATTCCTATCGGGAACTCGCAAGGGCTGATGGGGCTTTACGCGCAAATATCACTTAAATTCGGGTGTTTCGTGGGGCTCCTGGGGCTCTTCTCTCTTATGTATTATGTTTCGACGGCTGCGTTTTCGTCGAGCGCAAGCCAGCCTGATTTCAGCCGGCCCTGAGGCCTGTCGCCATGGAGAGATGTGCGGTCTCGATCCGGTCGCGGCCATTGCGCTTTGCGGCATAGAGCGCTGCATCCGCCCGGGCATAGAGCGCATCGCCGTCGAGCGGTCCGACGCCGCAGCACAGCCCGATCGACACTGTCGCGCCCTGCAATTGCGCATCGACCGCCCGCCAGGGCGCCTGCGCCAGCGCCTGCCGGATCGCCTCGGCGACGGCCATGGCCTCGCCCGATGTCGCATCCGCAATCAGCACGCCGAATTCCTCGCCGCCCAGCCGCGCGACAATTCGTGCCGTGCCGGTCGGCGGACCATCGATGATCTGCGCCACCAGCCGCAGGCAGGCATCGCCGGCAATATGGCCGAACTGGTCGTTGATCGCCTTGAAATGATCGACGTCGACGATCAGCAGCGCGAGCGATTGCGGGCGCGCCGCCTCGCTGGCGAGGCATTCGATGAAGCGGCGGCGGTTGGCAAGCCCAGTCAGCCCGTCCGTCTGCGCCAGCTTCACCAGCTCGGCATTGGCCTGCCGCAGCGCGTCCTGCGCACTGATCAGTGCGGCCTGCTGGCGCTTCGCCGCCGTCGTATCGGCATGGATGAAGCAGCTCAGGCCCTCGAGCGTGTGCCGGGCGACGACACGCCGCCAGCGCTGGCCCGGCAGTTCGATCTCGAAGGGCGCTCCGTCATAGCGCAGGCCGTTCAGGATGCTGGCGCGCAACCCGGCGACCGTGGAGACGCCTCGCCAGCACTCGCTGACGATCTCGTCGAATCTCAACCCGACGACCATGGTGTCGGCCGGGATGTCGTAGAGCTTCCGGAAGGCGTCGTTGGTGGCGATGATCCGATCATCGCCATCGAGGAGCATGGCGCCATCGGGAATGAACCGCAGCGCCTCGAAGGCCGGCAGCAGCGCCTCGGCGCCTGCTCCCGCGCGGCGCGGCGCCTCGAGCATCTGCCACATCCTGACACGGCCGCCGCAAGGCGCCAGCAGCGAGGTCGCGCGCAAGCGCCGGCCGTTATGAAGGAATTCGAAAGCCTGGGTCTGGTTCTCGTGGCGCGCCACGCCCTCGGCGATGTAGCGCTCGATGTCGTGCATCTCCTCGGGAGCGAGCCGCAGCGTGTAGAAGCGCCGGAGATTCTCGACGTAGGGCTCGCCGGGATAGATCAGCCCGTCATCCTCGGGAAAGAAGTGCAGGAACGTGCGATTCCAGCCGACGGCACGATGCTCCGCATCGTACTCGCAGACGCCGATCGACAGCACATCGAAAGACTCGTGCAGGTAGCGCGAAACGATCATGAGCCACCTTAGGGCGGCAGTGTTTAACGCAGCGTAAGACGGATGCGGTCAGATCAACCGACCTTGCCGTAGCCTGCGAATTTGGCGCCGACACGCTCCATCTCCGCCGCATCGAGGATGACCGGCTCGATCCCCGCCGCCAGGATATCGAGATATTGCCCGGCGAGGTTCTCGACCTCCGCGACGATGGTATGCGCACCGGCGAGTGTCTGGCCGAGCGCGATCACGCCATGGTTGGCGAGCAGCACCGCCTTGCGCCCCTCCAGCGCCTTCACGGCGTTGTCGGCCAGCTCCGACGTGCCGAATGTCGCATACGCGGCACAGCGCACATCGGAGCCGCCGCAGAGCGCGATCATGTAGTGGAAGGCCGGAATGCCGCGCCGGGTGCAGGAGAGCGCCGTGGCCCGCGGCGAATGGGTATGCACGATCGCCTGCGCATCCGGCCGTGCCCGATAGATCGCGACATGGAAGGGCCATTCCGAAGAGGGCTTGCGGCTGCCGCCAAGCACGGTGCCGTCGAGCCCGAGATGGATCAGGTCTTCGGGCTTGGTCTGCGCATAGGGTAGGCCGGACGGCGTGATCAGCAGGCCGTCGCCGAACCGAGCGGAGACATTCCCCGATTTCGACGGGCAGAACCCCGCCCTGTCGATCGCCTGCGCGACCGCGACGATCTCCTGCCGCAGTTCCGTTTCGGTCATGCCGTGCCCCTGTTCGCCAGGTCGGGAAAGAGTTGCGCGAGGCCGTCAGCGCTGGCGGCGCAGACGCCGCGCTCGGTGATCAGCCCGGTGACGAGCCGCGCCGGCGTCACGTCGAAGGCCGGGTTGGCCGCGCCGCTGCCCGGCGCGACGACGCGCACGGAGCGCACCTCGCCGTCATCGGCGAGCCCCGAGAGATGCGTCACCTCGCGCGCGGCGCGCTCCTCGATCGGGATATCCGCGAGCCCGTCGCTTATGCTCCAGTCGATCGTCGGCGAGGGCAGCGCCACATAGAAGGGCACGCCATTGTCATGCGCCGCCAGCGCCTTGAGATAGGTCCCGATCTTGTTGGCGACATCGCCGGTCGCCGTGGTCCGGTCGGTGCCGACAATCGCCATGTCGACCTGCCCGTGCTGCATCAGGTGTCCACCGGCATTGTCCGCGATCACGGTATGCGGCACGCCATGGGAGCCGAGCTCATAGGCCGTCAGCGCCGCGCCCTGGTTGCGGGGCCTGGTCTCGTCGACCCAGATATGGACGGGGATGCCGGCATCGTGAGCGAGATAGATCGGCGCCAGCGCCGTGCCCCAATCCACCGTGGCGAGCCAGCCGGCATTGCAATGGGTGAGGATATTGACCGGCTCTCCGGCCGGCTTGCGCGCCGCGATCTCCGCGATGACAGGCAAGCCATGCTCGCCGATCGACCGGCACAGCGCGACATCCTCGTCGCAGATGGCGGCCGCCTCGGCATAGGCTGCCTCTTCACGCGCTTCCGGAGCGAGCGGGGCAATGGCACCGCGCATCCGTTCGAGCGCCCAGCGCAGGTTAACCGCGGTTGGCCGTGTCGCGCCAAGCAACGCAAGCGCGGCTTCGAGAGCAGGATCCGAGGCATCGGCCCGCATCGCCAGCGCCACGCCATAAGCCGCCGTCGCGCCGATCAGCGGCGCCCCGCGCACGACCATGCTGCGGATCGCGTCCGCCGCCTGCTCGGCCGAACCCAGCGCCACCGTCTCGAAGCGAAAAGGCAGCCGCGTCTGGTCGATCACGACGACGCGCCAGCCATCCTGCGCGCGCCAGATCGTCCGGTAGTGCTGGCCGTTGATCTTCATGGCCGCTCAATGCCCGCCGAACGAGACCAGCGTCCGCACGGGCACGCCGAGCCGGCGGATCTTGTCGGCGCCGCCGAGCTCCGGCAGGTCGACGATGAAGCAGGCCGCCACGACCTCGGCGCCGAGCCCGGCGAGCAGGTTGACCGCCGCCTCTGCGGTGCCCCCGGTCGCGATCAGGTCGTCGACCAGCAGGACACGCTCGCCCGGCTGCACCGCGTCGCGATGGATCTCGATCTCGTCCGTGCCGTATTCGAGCGCATAGGTCGCGCGCAGCGTCTCGAGCGGCAGCTTGCCCTTCTTGCGGACGGGTACGAAGCCGGCCGAGAGCTGATGCGCCACCGCGCCGCCGAGGATGAAGCCGCGCGCCTCGATCCCCGCGATCTTGGCGATCTTCAAGCCCGCGAAGGGCTGGACCAGCTCGTCCACCGCACGGCGGAAGGCCCGTGCGTCGCCGAGCAGCGTGGTGATGTCGCGGAAGACGATCCCAGGCCGGGGATAGTCCGGGATCGCGCGGATGCTGTCGGCGAGGTTCATGGACACCGTCTCTGAGGCCAGGGCGGACGCCTTGGTCCGACGCCGGGCCGGCTTCGTCAAGGGCGCCATCATCACGCCGCCTTGAGCACGCGGCCTGCGACGGCATCGAGCTTCGCCAGCAGGGCCGGATCGCGGAAAGCCGGCGCGGTCACGATGGCGTTGTCGAGCGCGTTGTGGGAGCCGGCCGGGCACGGTTCGCGCTGCGCCGGGAAATCGGCCGCAAGCCGCGCCACGAGGCGCTGCGCCTTGTCGGCATTGTCGTGCAGCACGGCGATGACCGAGGCCACGTCGACGGCGCCGTGCAGCTCGTGCCAGCAATCGTAGTCGGTCACCATCGCGACGGTCGCGTAGGTGATCTCGGCCTCGCGGGCGAGCTTGGCCTCGGGCATTGCGGTCATACCGATCAGGTCGTAGCCGAGCCCGCGATAGGTCGTGGATTCCGCATAGGTCGAGAATTGCGGCCCTTCCATCGTGACCAGCGTGCCGCCGCGCACGAAGGCGAGATCCTCGGCCTCAGCCGCCGCCGCGATCCGCGCCTGCAGGGCCGGCCCGACCGGATGAGCGACCGAGACATGGGCGACGCAGCCCCGGCCGAAGAAGGAGTTTTCGCGCCGGCTCGTCCGATCGACGAACTGGTCGACCAGGACGAACAGGCCCGGATAGAGCTCGGCCTTGTAGGAGCCGCAGGCCGAGAGCGAGACGAGGTCGGTCACGCCCGCCCGCTTCATCACATCGATATTGGCGCGGTAATTGATCTCGGATGGCGGGATCGCGTGGCCGCGTCCGTGCCGCGGCAGGAAGACGATCTGCGTCTGCCCGATCCTGCCGGTCCGCAACACATCCGAAGGTTCGCCCCATGGGCTTTCGATGCGCATCTCGCGCAGGTCGGTCAGGCCCGGCAGATCATAGATGCCCGATCCGCCGATGATTCCGAGAACGGCTTCGCTCATGGTCGATTCCTTTTTTCGGCGCGGAAAGGACCACCTTTCGATGACGGTCGCAATACGCCGCCGCTAGCCCCCGTCATGCTCAGGCTTGACCCGAGCATCTCCTCCCGAAGAAGCCTCCGGAAGCTTGTCCTGCCCGAAATTCTCGGATCTGCGCTTCGCTTCGTCCGAGAATGACGGCGCGCGAAACGAAAAAGGCCCCGTCGCCGGGGCCTTTTCCTAGAACGATATCGAACCGATCAGTGGACCGGCGAGCCGTCCGGCATGCGCGACCACACCTTCTTCTTGGTGTAGTAGAGCAGCCCCGCGAACAGCACGAGGAAGATCATCACCTGCAGGCCGATGCGCTTGCGCTGCTCCAGATGCGGCTCCGCCATCCAGACCATGAAGGCGGCAACGTCGCGCGCATACTGGTCGACGGTCTCCGGCACCGGCGACTTGCCGTCCGCACCCTTCGGATACTCGACCTGCCCGTTGGAGAGCGGGTTCGGCATCGCGATCAGATGGCCGGGCATGTATTCGTTGTAGTTCTGACCCGGCAGCAGGGTGACGCCCGCAGGCGGCTCCTTGTAGCCGGTCATCAGGGCGTGGATGTAGTCCGGGCCCTGCTCCTGATACTGCGTGAAGATGTCGAAGACGAAGGTCGGGAAGCCGCGGGTATAGGTGCGCGCCTTGGCCAGGACCGAGAAGTCCGGCGGATAGGCGCCGCCCTGCGCCGCGCGGGCGGCCTGCTCGTTCGCGAACGGCGATGGGAAGCGGTCGGCCGGGCGGCCGGGCCGCTCGAACATCTCGCCGGCCTCGTTCGGGCCGTCCTTGATCTGGTAGGTAGCGGCGAGCGCGGCGACCTGGCCGGGCGTGAACTCGGGGCCGCCGGGCTGCGACAGGTTGCGGAAGGCAACCAGGCTCGCGCCGTGGCAGCTCGCGCAGACTTCCTTGAAGACCTTGAAGCCGCGCTGCAGCTGAGCCCGGTCGAACTTGCCGAACGGTCCGGAGAACGACCAGGTCAGCGCCGGCGGCTTCGGGCCGGCCTCGGCGGCCTGCGCCGCCGGCTGGAGGAGCGCCAGCGAGAGGCCGGCAGCGAGCCCGGTCAGGGCGAGACGAAACGCGATTCTGCTCATGGTTCCGTCAGCCCTTGACGTTCGGTTCGGCAGCGGTGGCGGTCGCGACGCGCGCCGCCGACCCGCCCTTTGAAGCGAGCACGGCATCGGCAATCGAGGTCGGCAGTGCCTTCGGCCGCTCGAACAGACCGACGACGAAGAGAGCCACGAAGAAGCCGAAATACAGCACGGTGAAGATCTGCGAGGCGATGACGTAACCGCCTTCCGCCGGCATCGCGCCGAGATAGCCGAGGCCGATGCAGACCACGACGAAGGCCCAGAACAGCTGGCGCCCGATCGGACGATAGCTCATCGACTTGACCTTGGAAGTGTCGATCCAGGGCAGGAAGGCGAGCACGACGATGGCAGCACCCATGGCGAGCACGCCGCCGAGCTTGTCGGGAATGGCGCGCAGGATCGCGTAGAACGGCAGGAAGTACCATTCCGGGACGATATGCGCCGGGGTCGAGGCCGGGTTCGCCGGGATGTAGTTGTCGGCATGGCCCATGAAGTTCGGCTGGTAGAACACGAACCAGGCGAACAGGATCATGAATACGACCATGCCGAAGATGTCCTTCACGGTCGCGTAGGGCGTGAACGGCACGGTGTCCTTGGCGACGTTCTTCACCTCGACGCCGGTCGGATTGTTCTGGCCGACGACGTGCAGCGCCCAGATATGCAGCACGACCACGCCGAAGATCATGAACGGCAGCAGGTAGTGCAGCGAGAAGAAGCGGTTCAGCGTCGGGTTGTCGACCGAGTAGCCACCCCACAGGAAGGTGACGATCGTCTCGCCGATCACCGGCAGCGCCGAGAACAGGTTGGTGATGACGGTCGCGCCCCAGAAGGACATCTGGCCCCAGGGCAGCACATAGCCCATGAACGCCGTCGCCATCATCAGCAGGAAGATGACCACGCCGAGGATCCAGAGCACCTCGCGCGGCGCCTTGTACGAGCCATAATAAAGCCCGCGGAAGATGTGCACGTAGACGGCGATGAAGAACATCGAGGCGCCGTTCGAGTGCAGATAGCGCAGCAGCCAGCCGTAGTTCACGTCGCGCATGATGTGCTCGACGGAATTGAACGCCATCGACGCATGCGGGGTGTAGTGCATCACCAGAACGATGCCGGTGATGATCTGCGCCACCAGCATGAACACGAGGATGCCGCCGAAGGTCCACAGGTAGTTCAGGTTGCGCGGAACCGGATAGGACACGGCCGAGTCATGGGCGAGCCGGATGATCGGCAGACGCACATCAAGCCAGCGCTCGATGCCGGTCTTCGGGACGTAGGAACTGTGACCACTCATGAAGAATGCCTCAAGGCTGTCTCGTCTTGGCAGGAAAGCGTCGAGCGCATGCTCAGCCGATCTTGATCTTGGTATCGCCGTTGAAGGCGTAGGGCGGCACCGGCAGGTTGAGCGGCGCGGGGCCCTTGCGGATGCGACCCGAGGAATCGTAGTGCGAGCCGTGGCAGGGGCAGAACCAGCCGTCGTAGTCACCCTTCGATTCGCCGGGCGCGGTGCCCAGCGGGATGCAGCCCAGGTGGGTGCAGTTGCCGAAGATGACGAGGAACTGCTCGTGCCCGGCCTTGGTGCGCTGCGCGTCGGTCTGCGGGTCGCGCAGCGTGGCGACGTCGACCGCCTTGGCCTCCTCGATCTCCTTCTTGGTGCGATGGCGCACGAAGATCGGCTTGCCGCGCCAGAACAGCTTGATCGCCTGACCTTCGGCGATCGGAGCCAGATCGACATCGACCGGTGCGCCGGCAGCGACTGTCTGCGCGTCGGGCGCGAGCTGGCTGATCAGGGGAATGACGAGTGCGCCGACGCCGACCGCACCAGCGGCGCCGGTAGCCAGCATCAGGAAGTCGCGGCGGGTTGTTCCGGTCGATGTATCGGTCGCGTGCGCCACGATCCAATCCTCTTAAACGTCTTGCGAGCTGGAACAGCTCGAAATTGTCGCCTCTCGCCCTCATAGGGGCGCGCCGCTTCCGCCGCAATGCGGCGGTGCGTCACCTTCGGCTCTTTGACATGCAGATTGGACGAAGTCTACTGTCGCGAACGCCCCGGCCATGCATGGCGCACAGTCCGTCGGCGAAGACGTCAGACGGCGAGCTTTTCCGGATCGGCAGCAGCCAGGAAACCGCCCGACTGGCGCGCCCAGAGCCGGGCATAGAGCCCGCCCCGCGCGATCAGTTCGTCATGGCTCCCGATATCGGCGATCCGGCCCTGATCGAGCACGATCAACCGGTCGAGCGCCGCGATGGTCGAGAGCCGATGCGCGATCGCGATCACCGTCTTGCCCTGCATCAGCGCCGCGAGCTGCTGCTGGATCGCGGCCTCGACCTCCGAATCGAGCGCCGATGTCGCCTCGTCGAGGATCAGGATCGGCGCGTCCTTGAGCAGCACGCGGGCGATCGCGATGCGCTGGCGCTGACCGCCCGACAGCTTCACGCCGCGCTCGCCGACGCGCGAATCGAAGCCCTTGCGGCCGTCCTGATCGCCGAGGCCGAGGATGAAGCCATGGGCCTCCGCCTGCTCGGCCGCCCGCGCGATCTCGGCCTGGCTCGCGCCGATCCGGCCATAGGCGATATTGTCGCCGATCGAGCGGTGCAGCAGCGAATTATCCTGCGTCACCATGCCGATCTGGGCGCGAAGCGTATCCTGCGTGACATGCGCGATGTCCTGCCCGTCGATCAGGATGCGCCCGCCCTCGAGCGGGTAGAGCCGCAGCAACAGGTTCACCAGGGTCGACTTGCCGGCGCCCGACGGGCCGACCAGCCCGACGCGCTCGCCCGGCTTGATCTCGAGATCGAGCCCTTCGAACAACCCCTGCGCCCGGCCGTAATTGAAGCGGATCTTCTCGAAGCTGATCGCCCCCTTGTCGACGACGAGCGGCACGGCGTCGGGCGCGTCCGGCAGGTCATGCGGCTTGGCGATCGTCTCCATGCTCTCCTGCACCGAGCCGATATTCTCGAAGATGCCGCGCACGAGATGGATCAACCAGCCCGACATCTGCACCAGCCGGAGCACGAGGCCGATGGCGGCCGCGACCGCGCCCGGCGTCATCTCGCCCGTGCTCCAGAGCAGCAGCGCGAGCCAGGCCGTGGCCACCACAAGCAGGCTGTTCATCGTCTGCAGGATCACGCTGACGCCGGTGATCAGCCGCGACAGATTGAGGAAGGAGGCGTTCCAGCGCGACAACGAGTCGCGCACCGACGAGCGCTCGGCATCGGCCCGCGCGAACAGCTTCACCGTCAGGATGTTGGTGTAGGAATCGACGATGCGCCCCGTCGTCGTCGAGCGCCCCAGCGAATTCGCCTCCGAGCGCTGCTTCGCCCGCGGCACGAAGTAGATCAGCAGCGCGACATAGGCCGACAGCCACAGGATCACCGGCAGTGCCAGCCACAGGCTGGTCTTGCCGAAGAAGCCGATCGCGACGGTGGCGAAGACGAGCGCGTACCAGAGATCGTCGATGACCTCGATCGTTGCGCCGCGGATCGACTGCCCGGCCTGGATGACGCGGGCGGACAGGCGACCTGCAAAGTCATTCTGAAAGTATCCCAGCGCATGGCCGAGCGTGTAGACATGATTGCGCCAGCGGATCTGGTTGGTGATCTGCGGCACCACGACCTGGTCTACGATGGCGTGGTTGGCGAAGTAGATCAGCGGCCGGACGACCACGAGCAGGAAGGCGGCGCCTGCCAAAAGCCAGCCATGGTCGCGGAAGATCGTCTCGGGCGACTGTGTCGAGAGCAGATCGACGAACCAGCCGACCATCAGGTACATCGCCGCCTCGATGCCGCTGAAGCCCAGCCCCGTCAGCATGATCAGGGCCATCCAGCCCTTCACGCCCTTGATGTGATGCCACATGAAGGGCCAGACACCGCGCGGCGGCGTCTCCTGCTCGTCGAAGGGAGCAAAGACGTCGATTCGGCTTTCGAGCCAGCGGAAGAGCGGGGCGAACATGTCTGCCTTCCTAGAGGCTGCCAGAGGCTATGGGATAGGTTTGACGCTGGCGATTTTGCGCGAATGCAAGGAGTTCGAGGACGCAAGCCTTCCGGCTTGCTACGAAGAACGACACCGCAGTCGCGCAAAAGCGCCGTGCCCTGCGGATGAGGTGAAAACGCGGGAGCTGCAGCGTCGCATTGCTTGCCGATACGGACGTATCGGCGGCGCAGTGCTCCTCCCATCTCCCGCGTTTTGACCTCATCAAACCCATCCCATAGCCTCTGGCAGCCTCTGAAGCGGCATCGCGACGGTTTCGAGGCATATGGTCCGCGCCGGCGCGCATGACCAGCCTGCTTGACGCATATCCGAGCGTCACCGCATGACAGGGCCATGCTTCGCCTCGCCCTCTTCCAGCCGGACATCCCGCAGAATGCGGGCACGATGATCCGCATGGCCGCTTGCCTCGGCATCGCCGTCGACATCGTCGAGCCGGCTGCTTTCGACGTCTCGGACCGGCATTTCCGCCGCTCGGGCATGGACTATCTCGAACGCGCCGCCGTCCGGCGTCACGACTCCTTCGCCGCCTTCGAGAACTGGCGCCGGGCGCAAGGCCACCGCCTTGTCCTGGCCGAGACCGATGGCGCAACGCCCCTGCCCGAATTCGCATTCTGCGCCGGTGACATCGTGCTGGTCGGCCGCGAATCGGCCGGCGTGACCGCCGAGGTGCATGCCGCGGCGGAGGCCAGCCTGCACATTCCCATGCGGGCCGGATTGCGTTCGCTCAATGTCGCGCTGGCGGCAGCGATGGTAATGGGCGAAGCCTTGCGACAGACTGGCGGCTTTCCGGGCCGCGATGGAACAGAAGATGGTCACCCCGAAGCCCGCTGAATCCCCCTCCGCCGATCCCGCCGTCGTCGCCGCGCTGAAACCCCGCGCGGCCACATGGTTCGAGACCCTGCGCGATCGCATCTGCGCCGCCTTCGAGGCGATCGAGGACGAAGCCGCCGGCCCCTTCCCTGCCGAAACCAGCACGGCCGGACGCTTCGTCCGCACGCCCTGGCAGCGCACCAATCATGACGGTGCGCCCGGCGGCGGCGGCGTCATGTCGATCATGAAGGGCCGCGTCTTCGAGAAGGTCGGCGTCCACGTCTCGACGGTGCATGGCAGCTTCCATCCCGATTTCGCCGGCCAGATTCCCGGCGCGGCGCAGGACCCGCGCTTCCACGCGACCGGCATCTCGCTGATCGCCCATCCCTGGAACCCGCACGCCCCGACCGTGCACATGAACACGCGGCTCGTCGTCACCACGAAGCCGTGGTTCGGCGGCGGCGCCGACCTGACGCCAGTGCTGAATGCGCGCCGCACCCAGGACGATCCCGACGCGCAGGACTTCCACGCCGCGATGCGCGCGCCCTGCGAGCGCTTTCCGGCCATTGCCGATTACCCGCGCTTCAAGACCTGGTGCGACGAGTATTTCTTCCTGAAGCACCGCAACGAGCCGCGCGGCATCGGCGGCATTTTCTACGACTATATCTGGACCGGCGATGTCGAAGCCGATTTCGCCTTCACCCAGGCGGTCGGCGAGGCCTTCCTCGGCAGCTATCCCGAGATCCTGCGCCGCAATCTCGGCAAGCCCTGGAGCGAGACCGAGCGCCACGAGCAGCAGGTCCGCCGCGGCCGCTATGTCGAATTCAACCTGCTCTACGACCGCGGCACGATCTTCGGGCTGAAGACCGGCGGCAACGTCGATTCCATCCTGTCCTCGATGCCGCCGACGGTGCGCTGGCCTTAAGGCCGCGCTTGCCCGACCGCCGCATCGAGCAGCGCGAACTGGGCTTCAGCCGAAGCCGGGCAACCGGCTTCGATCCAGCCTCGCCGGGCCGCCTCGAGGACCTGCCCGACGCGCGGTCCGGGCGCGATGCCGCGAGCGACGACGTCCTTCCCCGTCAGCAGGAAGGGTGGCGTCCGGCCAAGCTCGGCGATGAGCTGCTGTACACAGTCCCTGTCCTCGCCTCCTGCCGACGCCTTGAGCAGGACGAGCGCCGCAGCCACCGCGTCGTTCCCGGCGTCATAGCCAAGATGGCGCAGCGCCGCGATGCCGGGCAGGTCGGCCCGCCCGCCCAGACCTTCCAGCGCGCGCGCGATGCGCTCGATCCTGTCGAATTCCTCGTTCGATAGTCGCAGTCGCGCGCGCAGCCGCAATGCGTCCTCGCCAACCGAAACCGCCAGCGCCGCCAGCCGGAAAGCCGGATGGACACCTTCTCCGCCCCCCTCCACGACAGCCGCAAAGCGCGAGAGTTGTGGCACGCCGCCGATCACCGGCATGATGAGCCCCGCCCCCGCCATCGCCCCGATCGTCGCGACGACGCCGGGGGCGACGAGGAGCTTCAGTAGCTCCGCCCGCACCCGCTCGCGCGACAATCCGGCAAGCCCCTCCCTGCCGGCGATGCAGGCGCGCAGGCCATCAGTATCGGGTTCGCCGACGCCGTAGCGGGCATGGAAGCGAAAGAAGCGCAGGATGCGCAGGTAATCCTCGCGGATACGGGTCGCGCCATCGCCGATGAAACGCACGCGACGCCGCGCGAGGTCGCCGAGACCGCCGCAATAGTCATGCAGCGTACCATCCCGGCTAAGTCCGAGCGCATTGATGGTGAAGTCGCGCCGCAACGCATCCGCCGCGAAGTCCCGGCCGAACACGACCTTGGCGCGGCGTCCGTCCGTCTCGACATCGCGCCGGAGCGTCGTCACCTCGAAGCTCTCGTCTTCGGCGACGAGCGTCACCGTGCCGTGCTCGATGCCGGTCGGCACCGCCTTGAAGCCGGCCGCCCTGCCGCGCCGCATGGTCTCCTGCGGCAAGGCGGTGGTGGCGAGGTCGATATCGCTCGCCGGCTCTCCAAGCAGGAGATTGCGGACCGCGCCGCCGACGACGCGCGTTTCCTCGCCGTCCCCGTCCAAGGCCGACAGCAGCCGCGCAAGCACCGGCTGGGCTAGAAAGCGCGCGACCGCGCCGGCACGGTCTCCACTCATTTGAAGCGGCCGGGCACCAGTACCCCGTTCTCCATATGCGGCGGTTCGTAGGCGCCCTTGCTGCGCGGCGCGATCAAGCCGCCATAGACCAGCACGGCGATGGCCAGCAGGAAGCCTGCGACCGCCAGAGCGAAGGCATGGCGGCTCCAGTGCTCGACATCGAAGGGATTGCGCCGCTTGACGACGAGATAGCCTGCAAAGATGCAGAAAGGCAGGACGAAGAGCAGGACCTCTTCGATGATCGCGCGCAGCATCGGCTTCGTCGTTCCCAGGCGCGGTGTCCGCGCAATACAATTCTAACCCGCCAGCCGCTCGTACAGATTGCGGATCATGCCGGCGGTCGCCCCCCAGATATAGCGACCCTCGAACGGCATCGCATAGTAGGTGCGGAAATGCCCCTTCCATTCGATGCCCTCGCGCCTGTGATTGGCGGGATCGAGCAGGAAGGAGAGCGGCGTCTCGAAGGCCTCGTCGACCTCGTTGTGATTGATCGTCAGCGAGAAGGGCGGCTCGACCAGCGCGACCACCGGCACGATCCGGTAGCCGGTGCCGGTGAGATAGGCATCGAGGAAGCCGAGCGTGCGGATATGCGATCGCGACAGGCCGATCTCCTCTTCTGTCTCGCGCAGTGCCGTGACGACCGGCGAGCCATCGACGGCATCGACCCGCCCGCCGGGAAAGGCGACCTGCGCCGAATGGCTGCGCAAGGCCGCCGCGCGCTGCGTCAGCAGCACAGTCGGCCCGTCGCGGCGCGGCACGATGCCGATCAGCACGGCGGCCGGGACAGCGCGCTTCTCGTCGGGGATCGGCACAGATGCGGCCTGATGCTCATGATCGCCGCGCGGCCTGCTGATCACATCGCCCAGTAGGGGCGGCTCGGCCCGCAATCGCTCACGCGCCAGCGCCGCGAAACCCTCGCTGCTCAGGTTGAGGGCGGTTTCCGATCCCATCAATGCTAGATGTCCTCGATCTCGCTCGCCGGCACTGCCGGATAGAACTGCCCTGCGGCCGCGACCCCGAACATGGCCTCGTCTTCGACATCCCGCACTTCGCCGAGCGCCAGCAGGTCATAGGTCAGCGCCCGCGTCAGCCGGGCCCAGAGGCCGCGCCGGACATGCACATAAGGTGTCAGCCCGTCCTGCGCAGCCCGCGCGAAACGCAAAGCGTGGTCCGGCCCGACGCAGACGAGATCGTCGACCTGCGTCCGGAATGCGAGCGTCCGAGCATCGCCCGCGCCATCGACCTGCATTTCGACCGCCTGGAACGGCGCGTCATCGACGGTGATCCCGACCTTCTCGACCGGGGTCACGAGAAAGTAATCGTCGTTCTCGCGCTTCAACACCGAGGCGAACAGCTTCACCAATGCCGGCCGGCCGATCGGCGTGCCCATGTAGAACCAGGTGCCGTCAGCAGCGATGCGCATGTCGAGATCGCCGCAAAAGGGCGGATTCCAGCGCTCCACCGGCGGCAGACCGCGCGCCTTGCCGCCGCCGAGCGAGGCCATCAGGCGCTCCATCGCCTGGCCCGGTCCCGTCATCTCGTCCTCCCCGGCCACCGGCATCGTGCTTGCATCGCGTTTCCGCCTTGAACTCCACATAATCGTGAAGCCGAGTTGATGTGTACCATTCCATTCGGCGCTTGAGCCGTCGTGATGGCCCGTCCACACTGAACGGCCGAACGCATCGACGGTTCGCATGGCGGCGCAACGGCTCGCGACAGTGAAGGAGATCGACATGGCGGCGCAAGCCCGGGCAAACGAGAGCACTTCGCCGATCGACCTCGACACAGGCATCGTCGAGGCGGCCGAAGCCGCGCTTAGTGCCATCGGCGCAGCGCGCAAGGAGATCGGCCAGGTCATCTTCGGCCAGCAGAAGGTCGTCGATCTCTCGCTGGTGACGCTGCTTTCGGGCGGCCACGGCCTGCTCGTCGGCGTGCCCGGCCTCGCCAAGACCAAGCTCGTCGAGGCGATGGGCACCGTGCTCGGCCTCGCCGCGCGGCGCGTCCAGTTCACGCCGGACCTGATGCCCTCCGACATCCTCGGTTCCGAGGTTCTCGACGAATCGAGCGACGGGAAGCGCCATTTCCGCTTCATCAAGGGCCCGGTCTTCGCCCAGCTCCTGATGGCGGACGAGATCAACCGCGCCTCGCCGCGCACCCAGTCGGCCCTGCTGCAGGCGATGCAGGAGCACCATGTCACGGTGGCCGGCGAGCGCTACGACCTGCCGGCCCCCTTCCATGTCCTGGCGACGCAGAACCCGATCGAGCAGGAAGGCACCTATCCCCTGCCCGAAGCCCAGCTCGATCGCTTCCTGCTCGAGATTGATGTCGGCTATCCCGACCGCGAGGCCGAGCGCCGCATCCTGCTGGAGACCACCGGCGCCGCCGAATACAAGCCCTCCCCGGCGATGACCTCCGAGACGCTGATGTCGATCCAGCGCCTCGTCCGCCGCCTGCCGGTCGGCGAGGCCGTGGTCGATGCGATCCTCGATCTCGTCCGCTCCGCCCGCCCCGGCGAGGGCGAAGCCTCGGTCACCGACAAGCTTTCCTGGGGCCCCGGCCCGCGTGCCAGCCAGTCGCTGACGCTGGCGGTGCGTGCGCGTGCGCTCGTCGAGGGCCGTCTCGCCCCCTCGGTGGATGATGTCGCGGCGCTCGCCATTCCCGTTCTGAAGCACCGCGTCGCCCTGACCTTCGCCGCTCGCGCCGATGGCGAGACCGTCGAGGGCCTGATCGGCAAGCTCGTGGAACGGCTGGGATAGGCCGATGCTGCGCACGCGCGTCCTGGGTCCTGGCGAACGGCGGCCGACACGGCCGGTCCTCACTGATGCGCTCGACCTCGCCGCGCGCCTGCCGCGTCTGATCCTGGAGGCGCGCCGCGTCTCGGCCAGCATCCACGGCATCCATGGCCGGCGCCGCTCGGGCCCGGGCGAGACCTTCTGGCAGTACCGCCCGCTGGTCGCCGGCGAATCGGCCTCGCGCATCGATTGGCGCCGCTCCGCCCGTGACGGCCATCTCTTCGTCCGCGAACGCGAATGGGAAGCCTCGCATTCGATCTGGCTCTGGATCGACCGGTCGCCCTCGATGGGCTTCGCCTCCTCGCTCGCCATGGCCTCGAAGCTCGACCGGGCGCTGGTCGCGGGCTTCGCTCTCGCCGAAACGATGGTCGAGGGCGGCGAGCGCGTCGGCCATCTCGGGCTGACGCGGGCGCTCGCATCGCGCCGCATCGTCGAGATGCTGGCGCAGGCGATCGTCGCGGATGAGCGCAACGCCGCCTCCGACCTGCCCCCGGAAGCGCCGCTGCCCCGGCTGTCGGACGCGATCATCATCACTGACGGGCTGTCGCCCGCCTCCGCACTCACCCAGCGAATCGCCACGCTGGCTTCGTCAGGCGCACGCGGCCATGTCCTGCTGATCGCCGATCCGATCGAGGAGACCTTCCCCTTCAGCGGCCAGGCCGAACTGTTTGACCTGGAGGACGGGCTGACCCTGCGCGTCGGCGATGCCGGCGCCTGGGGCGACGAATATCGCCAGCGCCTCGCAGCCCATCGCGAGGCCATCACGGAGGCCTGCCGCAAGGCCGGCTGGACCCTGACGCTGCATCGCACCGACCGTCCGGCAAGCGAGGCGGTGCTGCGCATCGCGAGCCTTATCGCCGCGTCGCGCAGCGCCTCTGGCTTCTGAGGGGAAACGCCGATGCTCAGCGCCCTGCCCTTCAGCTTCTCCGCCCCGCTCGCTCTCGCCGCGCTCGCCCTGCTGCCGGCGCTCTGGCTGATCCTGCGCGTTACGCCGCCACGCCCACGCCGGATCGACTTCCCGCCGCTGAAGATCATGGCGGACCTGATCGCCAAGCGCGAGACGCCGGCCCATACGCCCTGGTGGCTGCTGGCGCTGCGCATGGCCGTCGCCGCGCTCGCCATCCTCGCCGTCGCCGGCCCGGTCTGGAACCCGGTGCGGGATGCCGCACCCTCGCGCGGCCCGGTCCTGCTGCTGATCGATAACGGCTTCGGCGCCGCCACCGACTGGCCGGAGCGCGTCGCGGTCGCCGAATCGCGCATCGCCGCAGCGACCCGCGAAGGCCGCCCCGTCGCCGTGGTCGGCCTCGCCGAAGCGCCGGCCGCGATCGCGCTGGCGGAGCCGCGCATCGCACTCGACCGGCTGCGTGCGCTCCCGCTCCAACCGCATGCGCCGGACCGCGCCGCCCATCTCCAGCGCATCGAAGCCTTCCTGCAAGGGTCCCCCGCCACCGAGATCGTCTGGGTCGCCGACGGGCTCGCCGTCTCCGACGATGGCAGCTTCCTCGCCCGGCTGAAGCAGGATGCCGAGGCCCGTCGCCTCGCGGTTCATGCCGGCCCGGCCGCGCAGCTCGCCCTTTCCGCGCCCGAAAACCTCGCGGGCGCCCTGACCGTCAAGGTGCTGCGCCCGACCACGAGCGCCGCCGCGACGGGGCAGGTCCGCGCGCTCGATCTCAAAGGCCTGCCGCTTGGCAACGCCCCCTTCATCTTCGAGGGTAGCAACCTCGAAACGACCGCGCGCCTCACCTTGCCGATAGAGGTCCGCAACGCCGTCTCGCGGCTGGAGATCATCGGCGAGCGCAGCGCCGGCGCCGTGGCGCTGCTCGACGACCGCGCCAAACGCCGCCGCATCGGCCTCGTCTCCGGTGCGACCGCCGACACCGCTCAGCCCTTGCTGTCGCCGACCTATTACCTCTCCCGCGCCCTCCAGCCCTTTGCCGAAATCCGCGAGCCCAGGCAGGGCTCGACCGATCCGATCGGCGAGTTGCTGGCACAGAATCTCTCTGTGCTGGTCCTCGCCGATATCGGTGCGCTCGATCGCGAGACCGCCGAGAAGGTGACCAGCTTCGTCGAGCGCGGCGGGGTGCTGCTGCGCTTTGCCGGCGCCCGCCTCGCGGCGGCCTCCGACGAACTGACACCGGTGCGCCTGCGGCGTGGCGGCCGCACGCTTGGCGGCGGCCTGTCTTGGGAGACGCCGCGCAAGCTCGCGCCCTTCACCCGCGAGAGCCCCTTCTTCGGCCTGACCATCAGCGACGATATCCGCGTCAGCCGCCAGATTCTGGCCGAGCCGGAGCCCAACCTCTCCCGCAAGACCTGGGCGGCGCTGGAGGACGGCACGCCGGTCGTCACCGGCGTGCGGCGCGGCGACGGCCTCATCGCCATGGTCCATGTCACCGCCGACACCACCTGGTCGAACCTTCCGCTCTCGGGCCTCTTCGTCGACATGCTCCGCAAGATCGTCCATCTCGCCGGCAACGGCCCGGCGGTCGAAACGCAGAGTGATGAGACCCGCGTCGAGACCCTGTCGCCCACCCGCCTGCTCGACGGCATCGGCCAGTTCCGCTCACCACCCGCCACCGCGCAGCCGGTGGCACGCAACTATGCCGGCCGCGCGACTCTCGCCCATCCGCCCGGCCTCTACGGCCCCGCCGACGGCTCGCTCGCGGTCAACGCGCTGACACCGGCAGACACGCTCGCCGCCCTCGACCTCGCCAGCCTCGGCGTCGCCGTCCTGCCGATCGATGAACCGATCGCGCGCGACATCCGCCCGTTGCTGCTCGTCCTCGCCCTGTTGCTGCTCGTCGCCGACACGCTGGCAACGCTCTGGCTCGGCGGGCGTCTCAACCTCGCCCGCCTGCGCAAGGTCGCCGCGCCGGCCGCGATCCTGCTCGCGCTTGGCACCTCCTTCGGCCTCGCCCCCGATACTGCCCGCGCCCAGCAACCCGCCCCGAACGCGCAGGCCGACACCCGCCCGCCGATCCCGCGCGCCCTGCTCGCCAATGGCGCGATGACGCGGCTGGCCTATGTCGTGACCGGCGACAAGCCGGTCGACGACATGTCCAAGGCGGGCTTGATCGGCCTCAACACCGTGCTCGGCGCCCGCACGGCGCTGGAGCCGGGCGAGCCTGTCGGCGTCAGCGTCGAGCGCGACGAGCTCGCCTTCTTCCCCGTGCTCTACTGGCCTATCGTCGCCGGCCGGCCGGTTCCTTCGGCCGAGACTTTGCGCAAGCTCGAAGCCTATATGAAGGGCGGCGGGCTCGTGATCTTCGACACCCGCGACGCGATGAGCGCGCGGCCCGGCGGCGGCACCACGCCCGAGGGCGACCAGCTCAAGCGCATGCTGCAGACGCTCGACATTCCCGAGCTGGAGCCGCTGCCGCGCGACCACGTCCTGACCAAGACCTTCTACATCCTCGATGAGCTCGTCGGCCGCTACGACACCGGCACGACCTGGGTCGAGACCCTGCCGCCGGCCGATAGCGACGGACGCCGCCCGGCGCGGGCCGGCGACAATGTCTCGCCCATCGTCATCACCGCCAACGACCTCGCGGCCGCCTGGGCGATCGACCGGCGCGGCGAAGGGCTGGTGCCGCTTTCCGGCGGCGATCCGCGCCAGCGCGAGATGGCACTGCGTGGCGGCATCAATCTCGTGATGTATGCGCTCACCGGCAACTACAAGGCCGATCAGGTCCATGTCCCGGCCCTGCTCGAGCGTCTGGGACAATAGCCATGTGGAGCGTATCCCTCGCCCCGATGGTGCCGCTGCCGCTGCTGATCGGCCTGGCCGTGCTCGCGGCTTTGGCTGCCGGCGCGGCCATAGTCCTCGCCGGCCGCAGCGCCATCCTGCGCGCGCTCGCTCTCGTGGTGCTAACGACGGCGCTGGCCGATCCCTCGCTCGTTTTCGAGGATCGCGAGCCGGTCAAGGATGTCGTCTCGGTCGTGGTCGACCGTTCAGCCTCGAACCGCCTTGCCGACCGCGCGGCCCAGACCGACGCCGCCGTCGCCGAGATCGAGCGGCAATTGCGCGGCATCCCCAATGTCGAGCCGCGGATCGTCGAGCTGCGCGACGCGCAGGGCACGAATGACGGCACCCGCCTGTTCGAAGCGCTGTCGTCCAGCCTCGCCGATGTTCCCTCGGAGCGCGTCGCCGGCGCCATCGCGATCACTGACGGCCTCGCCCATGACGCGCCACCCAATGCCGAGACGCTCGGCCTGCGCGCGCCGCTGCATATCCAGACCACCGGCCGCAATGCCGAGATCGACCGCCGCATCGTCCTGGTCGATTCGCCGCGCTTCGGCATCGTCGGCAAGGACCAGATCATCCGGCTCCGCGTCGTCGACAAGGGCGGCCCCGGCCGCGCCGGCCTGACCATCCGCCGCGACGGCGAGATCGTCGCCCGCCGCGAGGTCGCGACCGGCCAGACCGTGCAGGTCCCCGTCCGCATCGACCGGGGTGGACCGAACGTCGTCGAGATCGAGGCGCAGCCGATCGACAACGAGCTGACGCTCGCGAACAACCGCGCGGTCATCACCATCGAGGGCGTGCGCGACAAGCTCCGCGTGCTGCTGGTCTCGGGCGAGCCGCATCCGGGCGAGCGCACCTGGCGCAACCTTCTCAAGGCCGACGCCAATGTCGACCTCGTGCATTTCACCATCCTGCGCCCACCGGAGAAGCAGGACGGCACGCCGATCAACGAGCTCTCGCTGATCGCCTTCCCGACGCGCGAGCTGTTCCAGGTCAAGATCAAGGAATTCGACCTGATCATCTTCGACCGCTACGCCAACCAGTCGATCCTGCCGCTGCTCTATTTCGAGAACATCGTGCGCTATGTCCGCGACGGCGGTGCATTGCTCGTCGCGGCGGGCCCCGAATATGCGGGCTCGCAGACGCTGGCGCGCACCCCGCTCGGCCAGATCCTGCCGGCCCTGCCCGATGGCAGCGTCATCGACGAGGCTTATCGCGCCCAGGTCAGCGAACCCGGCAAGCGCCACCCCGTCACCCGCGACCTGCCGGGCTCGGAAGTCTCGCCGCCGCGCTGGGGCGAATGGCTGCGCATGGTCGGCGCCCAGGCGCGAGCCGGCGGCGCGCCCGTCATGACCGGTCCGGGCGACCGGCCGCTCCTGATGCTGGCGCGCGAGCAGAAGGGCCGCGTCGCGCTCTTCCTCTCTGATCATGCCTGGCTCTGGGCGCGGGGCTTCCGCGACGGCGGCCCCTATCTCGACCTGCTGCGCCGCCTCAGCCACTGGCTGATGAAGGAGCCGGAGCTTGAGGAGGAGGCCCTGCGCGCGACCGTGCGCGGCGCCACCGTCGAGGTCGAGCGTCAGACGCTGCGCGACAATCCCGGCCCCATCACCATCACCGGCCCCGACGGCCAGTCGCGCACGGTCACGCTTGAAGCCGGGCGGCCCGGCCTGTTCACCGCCCGCATCCCGACCAGCGATCTCGGCCTCTACCGCCTGACCTCCGACAACCTCACCGCCTTCGCCAGCGTCGGGCCGGAGAACCCGCGCGAATTGATGGAAGTGGTCAGCGATCCCGGCGCTCTCCAGACGCTGGCGCAGGCCACCGGCGGCTCGTCGCGCCGCATCGGCCGCGAGAGCGGCTCGGCCGTCAATGTGCCGCGCATCGTGCCGGTGCGCTCGGGCAGCCAGTTCGCCGGCAATGACTGGATCGGCCTGAGGATCAGCGATTCCGGCATCGTGCGCGGCGTGCGCATCTCGCCGCTCTTCATCGGACTGCTCGGCCTGGCCGTGCTGTTCGGCGCGCTGGTCGCGGGCTGGCTCGGCGAGAGCGGCAGGCGCCTCAGGCGTCAGAGCTGACGCGCATCGAGGTCACCGCCCCGCTGCGCTGCTTCAGCACGCCCTCGACCAGCTCCAGCGCCAGGAAGCGCGCCGGATCGACCGGCCCCGGCAGCACGAGCTGGCCGGGCGGCAATACCTTGAAGCCGAAGCGGGCGTAATAGGGTGCGTCCCCGATCAGCATGATCAGGTCGTGCCCGGTCTCGCGCGCGGCCTCGATCGAGCGGTTCATCAGCGCAGCCCCGATGCCCCGGCCCTCGAAGGCGGGGTCGACCGTCAGCGGCCCCAGCATCAGCGCCTTGTGGCCGCCGGCCAGCACGGTCGTCACCTTCACCGAACCGACGAGGAAGGTGCCGACATGGGCGGCGAAGGACAGGGCGTGGTCGGGCGGCACGCCCTCGCGCAGACGGAAGGCGGTGCGGGCGAAGCGGCCGGGGCCGAAGGCGCGCTCATGCAGGCGCTCGATGGCGGCAGCGTCCACGGGGAGTTCGTGGCGGATGGTCAGAGGCAGGGATGTCATGATGATCGACGTGTAGCGCGGGAGGCGGATCGGCTGAGCGAGGGCAGGCGCGTGCGGGCGCTCTACCGGAAGGGCGCATTCAGCGCGCCGGTCGTCGCAGGTCTCGCAGGCTCAGCCGGATCATCATGGACAGCGCGTCTAGCAGAGCACCCGAGCGGCGTCCATCCATCTTGTGTCGACCCTCAGCGGGGACTTGTCGGTCTTGCCGCTTTGGTCTCAACTCGGGCCTCAAGCGGGGGAACAGGCCACGGAAGCCGCAGGCGATCTCGCCTGTCGGAACGGAGACGACCGATGTCCGGATATAAGCCGCTCGCCGCCGCCCTGCTTCTGGTGGCGATTGCCATGCCCGCTCACGCCCAGCAGCCGGCGCCGCCGAAGGAACCCCTCCGGGACGAGTTCTTCTGGCTGGGCGAGATCAACAAGGCGAGCACGGTGATCAATGCCGAGCAGGGCCTGCTCGACCGGGCGCTGGCGCCGAAGCTGGCCCAGGGCATCGCCAAGGTCATCGAGGCCGGCAACCAGCCCGGCGCGAGGCGCCCCTCGACCGTCATCAGCTTCGAACCCCTGATGATCAAGGAGGCCGGGGTCGAGGTCACTCTGATCCATGCCGGCCGCTCCAGCCAGGACATGCACGCGACCTATCGCGCCGCGATCATGCGCGACCGGCTCCTGACGCTGGCCGACCAGCTTAACCGGGCGACGCGGACGATGGTCGAGCTCGCCGCGGCGCATCGCGGCACGATCGTGCCCAACTACACCAACGGCGTCGCTGCCCAGCCCAACAGCTATGGCCATTACCTGCTCGGCCTCGTGGCCGGGCTCGATCGCGACGCGCAGCGCATCCGCGAGACCTATGCCCGCGTCGACCGCTCGCCGATGGGCACCACGGTGCTCAACGGCACGAGCTGGCCGCTCGATCGCCAGCGGATGGCGGATTATCTCGGCTTCGCCGGCCTCGTCGAGAACGCCTATGACGCCTCGCAGATCGCCGCGGCCGATCTGCCCGTCGAGGTCGGCGGTATCGTCACCGGCATCGCCTTGCATGTCGGCGGCTTCATCGAAGACGTGATGACGCAATATGCGCAGTCGCGGCCCTGGATCATCCTGCGCGAGGGCGGCGGCAATACCTATGTCTCGAGCGCCATGCCGCAGAAGCGCAATCCGGGCCTGCTGAACGGCACCCGCGAGGACGCTTCGACCGCGCTCTCGTTGGCGATGGGGCCGGTCTTCCGGGCGCATAACATCCCACCCGGCATGCCGGACGCCAAGGACGCGAAAACCAACAGCGCCATGACCGACAGCGCGACCAAGGCCCTGCAGGGCCTTGACCGCATCCTGAAGGCGCTCGCCATCGACCCGGAACGCGCGCTGGAAGAACTCAACAGCGACTGGACGGCCTCGCAGGAGCTCGCCGACGTACTGATGCGGAAGTACAAGCTGCCCTTCCGCGCCGGCCATCATTTCGCGTCGGAGGTGGTCGACTACGCCAAGCTCCACAACATCAAGCCGACCGAGTTTCCATATGCGCAGGCGCAGGCGATCTACCGCAAGGCGGCGCCGGAGATGGGCCTCGCCGCGGCCGATCTGCCGATGGGCGAGGCCGAGTTCCGCGCGACGCTCGATCCCGTCGCGATCATCAAGAACCGGGCGACCTCGGGCGGCCCGCAGCCGGCCGAGATGGACCGGATGCTGGCGGAGGCGAAGCAGCGCCTCGACCGACAGGATGCCTGGATCAAGGACCGCCGTGCCAGGATCTCGGCAGGTCTGGCGAAGCTCGACGCCGATTTCGGCACGCTGGCGAGAAGCGCGAACTGACAAGCCGGGTCGCGGCCGTCACCAATCCACGGTTGGCGGCTGCCCGGACAGGATCTCCGCCAGCCGCCGCCGCGTGGCGGGTGTCGTGCCGTCCGGCAGACGATCGAGCGGAAAGAAGCCGGCCTCGGCGATCTCGCGGTCGGGCTGCTTGATGCGTTCGACCCGGAACTGGCGGAGGACATAGACGGCGACATGGTCTCGCCGCGAGATCCTGCGGTTGAAGAACAGCCCATGCAGGACGGGCCGCCCGGTCGGAACGATGCCCGCCTCTTCCGATAATTCGCGCTCCAGCGACAGTTCCGCTGTCTCTCCGACCTCGACCCCGCCACCGGGAAAGTGCCAGCCGGGCACATAGGTGTGGCGGATCAGGAAGACCTCGCCGCGATCGTTCAGGACGACGGCACGCACGCCAAAAGTCATGCCCCGCGCGAAGCGGAAATAGACATGCAGCAACCGCGTCACCGCGCGCTGCGCGAGTGTCCGTTGCTGCTCGGGGTCAGCCACTGGCTGCGGATTTGACGATTGCATCCGATCGAGTCTCAAGGGTGAGTTAATTGTCTATGCAAAAACCGCATGACGGACCGTCAAGCAGATCAGTTGTTCCGCCACAAACGCGCCCCAAATGAGGCAGATACCGCAGCGCAACATCAGGACCCAGGAACCATGCTTCTCTCTTTCATCATCGCTCGCTTCAAGGCCAAGCCGGCCTATGTCTGGAAGCCCGCCGTCACCATGACCGATTCCCGCATCGTGTCGGAACTGACCGGCGCCGCCAACTGAGGTCTTCGGACCCTTCCGCAGTCCAGGCGCGCCACGGCGCGCTTGACTGACGGCCTCCTGCGGGGGCAAGCGCTAGAGCGTGTTCAAGCTCGCGCATCTGTCCGACCCGCATCTTGGCCCGCTCGCCGGGTTTTCGCTGCATCAGCTCTTCGGCAAGCGCGCGACCGGTTACGTCAACTGGCGACGCAAGCGCCGGCACGCCCATGACATGGATATCCTGGCGCGCATCGTCGCCGACATCCACGCGCATGAGCCCGACCATATCGCCTGCACCGGCGATGTCGCCCATATCGGCCTGCCCAACGAGTTCAAGACCGCGATAGCCTTTCTCGACGAGCTCGGCCCGCGCGAGAGGGTGAGTTTCGTGCCGGGCAACCACGACGCCTATGCACGCTCCTCGCTGAAGCCCCTGGCGGGTCTGCTCGCGCCCTGGATCGCCGATGACGAAGGCAAGGCCGGTTATCCCTGGTATCGCCGCCGCGGACCCGTCGCGCTGATCGGCGTCAACAGCGGCGTGCCCACCCTCCCCCTGATGGCGACAGGCCGCGTCGGCGGCGAGCAGATCGCCCGGACCGAGGCCCTGCTCGACCGTGCCCGCGACGAAGGGCTGATCCGCGTCGTGCTGATTCATCATCCGCCCTATCTCGGCGGCGCCAAGCGCGGCCGCGAATTGGTGGATGCCGCCGCCTTCGAGGCGATGCTGAAGCGCAAGGGCGCCGACCTCGTCCTCCACGGCCACAATCACAGCTTCTCGCTGGCCTGGCGCCCGGGCCTCGGCCGCGACGTGCCGATCGTCGGCGTGCCCTCGGCCTCGATCGGCCCGCGCGGACACGGCGAACTCGGAGCCTGGCATCTGTTCCGCATCGAGGGCGACGCCAGCGCCCCACGGATCACGCTGGAGCAGCGCGGCTTCGAGCCCGACGGCACCGTCATCCTCCGCCAGAAGATCGCGCTGCACGCGAAGCCGGCCTGACGGGTCTCGCAGCGGATTCCACCATACCCGTTTACCGGTCTTTCACGCGCGAACCGTAGAATTCCCTAGCGGAAGGAACGTGTCATGTTCGCAGGGACGCTGGGCAGGAGCCAATTCTTCGTCAGATCCTGCATCGTCGGTATCGCCGAGACGATACTCCTGCTCATCTGTATCGCCGTGCAATACCAGGCCTTCATCGGCCCGCCCGGTGCGGGGCGCTACCAGCTCGCCATGACCGTGTTCCTGGTCAGCGGCTTTTTCTGCTTCAAGCGCATCGGCTTCGCCATCAGGCGCAACCGCGACGCGGGCGGCGGCGATCTCCTGCCCGGCCTCTACGCCATCGGCATCTGCGCCGCGCTCCTCCTGCAGGTCCAGGCTCTGATCGTGCGGACCAATGACAGCCCGCTGAATGGCCTGGAATATGCCGGGTTGCTCTATCTCGCCCTGACCGGCGCCTGGCTTTACCTGCTGCTCGCTGCATCCGAACCGGGCGGAGCCCGGTTCGGCGATGCATCCGCGACAAGCCGGAGCCACTTCGGCAATGGCGACGCGGCAACCGCCCCTTCGCAGCTCTCGCTGGCGATGGAACAGGCGATCGCTGGCACGAAACCCATTCCGGCTGCGCCGATGCCGGCCCAGCCTCAGGGCTTCCTCGGATCGGTCCGGCGCGCGCCACCGCCGCCCCAGCGTACCGAATTCGGCCGGCGCGGCGTCAAATAGGAGCCTCCCGGCTCAGACGCAGCGACCGCCGTCGACGGCGAGCACCGAGCCCGTCACCATGTCGGCCTCGTCCGAGCACAGGAACAGCGCCGCATTGGCGATGTCCTGTGGCGTCGAGAACCGGCCCCACGGAATCGAGGCGGTGAACTGCGCCCGACGCTCCGGCGTGTCCTGGCCCATGAAGGTGGCGAGCAGCGGCGTCTCGCCCGCGACCGGCGCGATGGCGTTGACGCGGATCTTGTCCGGCGCGAGTTCGACCGCCATGGACTGGGAGATCAGGTTCGCGGCGCCCTTCGAGCCGTTGTACCAGGTCAGGCCCGGACGCGGACGCAGGCCCGCGGTCGAGCCGATGTTCAGGATCACGCCGCCGCCATGCTCGCGGAAATGCGGCACGGTCGCACGCGCCATCAGATAGATCGACTTCACGTTCACCGCGAAGATGCGGTCGAACTCTTCCTCGGTCACCTCGGTCATCGGCTTGTTGCGATGGGTGGTGCCGGCATTGTTCACGACGATGTCGAGCCGCCCGACCTTGGCCAGGATCTTCTCCACCGCCTTGTCGACGCTCTTGGCCTTGCCGACATCGCAGGTCACGGCGAAGGCCTTGCGGCCGATCGCCTTCGCGGCCTCCTTGGCCTTGTCGCCGTTGATGTCCAGCACCGCGACGCGCGCGCCCTCGCGCACGAAGGTCTCGGCGATGCCGAAGCCGAACCCCTGCGCTGCGCCGGTCACCAGCGCGGTCTTGCCCTTCAGTCTCATGGTCATTCCCTGTGCTCTGCGATTGCGCGATGTTTGAAACGATTGAGCTTGGCCGTAAATGCGCTTTCGTGCGCGGGCGGGTGCGAAAATCGGATAACGGAACCTTCCCTTCTCCCCTTGCGGGAGAAGGTGGCGGCGCGAAGCGCTGACGGATGAGGGGTCGGGCCATCCTCAATCGCTAGCGATCGGCCTCGCGAGACCCCTCACCCTAACCCTCTCCCGCAAGGGGAGAGGGAACAGGTTTACGCTCCGATCTCCTCACGCAGCATCTCCAGCTCCAGCCAGCGCTCCTCGGCCTCGCCGATCTCGCGCGCAACCTCCTCCAGCCGCGCCGTCGCCTTGGCGAAGAGTTTCGGATCGCGCGTGTAGAGGTCGCCCGCCACGGCGGTATTGAGCTTTGCGGCCTCGGCCTGCAGTGCCTCGATCTTCTTCGGCAGCGTCTCCAGCGCATGCTTCTCGTTGAAGGAGAGCTTGCGCTTGGAGGCGGATGCGGCCAGCACCGCAGTCGCCGCCTTGGGAGCGGCGGGTGTCGTCTTCTCGACCGGCCGCGCCTTGGCCCCGACGCCGCGCCCGCGCTGCGCCAGCATGTCGGAATAGCCACCGGCGAATTCGGTCCAGACGCCGTCGCCATCCGAGATCAGCACTGAGGAGACGACGCGGTCGATGAAGTCGCGGTCGTGGCTGACCAGCAGAACCGTGCCCTGGTAGTCGGCGAGCAGTTCCTGCAGCAGGTCGAGCGTCTCGAGGTCGAGATCGTTGGTCGGCTCGTCGAGCACCAGCAGGTTCGAGGGCTTGGCCAGCGCGCGCGCCAGCATCAGGCGCCCGCGCTCGCCGCCGGAGAGCGCGCCGACCGGCGTGCCGCGCTGGATCGGCTGGAACAGGAAGTCCTTCATATAGGAGATGACATGGCGCGGCTGGCCGCCGACCATGACCTGGTCCGAGCCGCCACCTGTCAGCACCTCGCCGAGCGGCGTCTCCGGATCGAGGCTCTCGCGGCGCTGATCGAGCGTCACCATCTCCAGCGCCGTGCCGAGCTTCACCTTGCCGGAATCCGGCGCGAGCGCCCCGGTCAGCAGGTTGATCAGCGTGGTCTTGCCGGCGCCATTCGGCCCGACGATGCCGATCCGGTCGCCGCGCGCGACGCGCAGCGACAGGCTCTTGACGATGGTGTTGTCGCCATAGGCCTTGGCGACGTCGATCGCCTCGATGACGAGCTTGCCGGAGGCCTGCGCCTCGCTCGCCTCCAGCCGGACATTGCCCTGCGCTGCGCGGGCGGTGCGACGCTGGTCGCGCAGGGCATGAAGTTCACCGAGCCGGCGCTGGTTGCGGGTGCGCCGGGCACTGACGCCATAGCGCAGCCAGTCCTCCTCGCGGGCGATCTTGCGGTCGAGCTTGTGGCGGTCGAGCTCCTCCTGCGCCAGCACCTCGTCGCGCCAGGCCTCGAACTCGCCGAAGCCTCTCTCTGCCCGCTTGGTCACGCCGCGGTCGAGCCAGATCGTGGCGCGCGAGAGCGAGGTCAGGAAGCGACGGTCGTGGCTGATCAAGACCATGGCCGAGCGCAGCGACTTCAGCTCCTGCTCCAGCCATTCGATCACCGGCAGGTCGAGATGGTTGGTCGGCTCGTCCAGCAGCAGGATGTCCGGCTCCGGCGCCAGCACGCGCGCCAGCGCCGCCCGACGCCCCTCGCCGCCCGACATAGAGGCCGGGTTCTCCTGTCCGGTCAGGCCGAGCTCGGTCAGCAGGTATTGCGCGCGATAGGCATCGTCGCCCGGCCCCAGGCCGGCCTCGACATAGGCGAGGGCCGTGTCGAAGCCGGTGAAGTCCGGCTCCTGCGGCAGATAGCGAATGGTCGAGCCCGGCTGGACGAAGCGCTCGGCATGGTCGGGCTCGACGAGCCCCGCCGCGATCTTGAGCAGCGTCGACTTGCCCGAGCCATTGCGGCCGACGAGGCAGACGCGCTCGCCGGCCGAGACCGCGATCTCGGCGGCTTCAAGCAGCGGCTGTCCGCCGAAAGTGAGCGCGACGTCGCGCAGATGCAGCAAGGGGGCCATGATCCGTCCTGTGTTCGGCCTGCGGGATAGACCGCCACTGCTCCGCTGTCACGCCTGACAGAACCCACCTTTGTCATTCCGGGGCTTCGCGCAGCGAAGAACCCGGAACCTACGACCGGGCGAGCGGCTAACAACCGGGCATTGAAGGCCTCACCCGGTCGTAGGTTCCGGGTTCACGCCTGCGGCGTGCCCCGGAATGACAAGCGTCTGGCTCGAAGCGGTGTGATCAAGTGCCATGGCACGGCCCTTGCCAGCTCCTTCCCGCCCCTTATCGTGATCGGGAGCGAGGCCTGATGAGTCCACAAGCGATGCCCAGCGAACGCCCGATCGGGATCGGCCATAATGGCGGCCCGCCGCTGAAGGAGCGCAAGCGCCGCGCCTCTACCGGCTCAGGCAGTATCGGCCGCTATTTCGACTGGCGCTTCGCCCATCGCAAGGCCTGGAAAAAGCCGCGCGAGATCGCGCTCAGGCGCGAGGAGAAGGCCTCGGCGCTGGGACTGACCTACGAGGAATATTCGCTGGAGATCATGGAGCGCGGCTATTTCCCGCAGCCCGAACACGTCGACAAGATCAAGTCGAAAAGGGCCCAGCGACGCAAGGACGGCGGCGTGGTCGGGCAGTCTCTGAAGGGCATGAAGCTGAGCTGAGGCCTCGTCGTCTCAACTGCCAAGCCAGCGCCGGGCCAGACGCGTCGCCGGCTTCTCGAAGAAGCGATAGAGCAGAAGCGCTGCGATCACGGAGCCGGCGAGCGCCAGCGCAACGTAGAGCGCGGGGGAATACAAGCCGAGCCGCAGCACGACCTCGCGCATTCCTCGGATCACGAAGGGATGGACGAGATAGAGCGCGTAGGAGGCATCACCGACCGCGGCCAGAGCCTTCACCGGCGGCAGCGGCACGATGCCCTCACGGCCGCAGCCGGCAGCCAGCATCAGCAGGACAGCCGCCCCGCCGCGCCACAGCACGCTGCTCCACGGCCCATCCGTGCCCGGAACATGGGCAGCAGCGACCAGGAGAGCGGCACCGGCCATCGCGACGGCGATCCGCAATGCCCCGTGCAGTCGCAAGCCCTTCTGCCGGAGCACCGCGATGCCCATCCCGGCTGCGAATTCCAGCACGATCGGCTGCCCCCAGAAGCCAAAGGGCAGCGACAGCGGGCCCCTCAGGTTTTCCACCCCAACCAGCAACGCCAACAGGGCGGCTACCGCCGGCAAGGTCCAGCGCCGCGGCAGCATCAGCCCGGCACTGAACAGGGCGTAGAACAGCATTTCGTAGTTCAGCGTCCAGCCCAGCGAATAGACCGGCTGAACGAAGCCTTGGGTCGAGACCACCGGCCAGAACAGGTAGGAGCCGAGAATCTGCTGGAAGTTCGGCACGCCGGAATTGAGCACGGCCGGAACCGCGAGACCGACCAGCAGAAACAATGTCGTCATCGCCCAATAGAGCGGCACGATGCGGGCGAGCCGGCGCTTCAGGAACAGGCGCCATGCTCCTTCCTGGCCGAACAGGTCCTGCGAGGCATGGACCATGATGAAGCCGGAGACGACGAAGAAGATGTCGACGCCCGCCATCCAGGGCAGGACGTCGCTACGCGTGAAGCTCAGGCCCGCACGGGCCGCGACCACGGCCGCATCCGGCTGGACATGGTGGATCGCGACCATGAAGGCCGCGAGCGCGCGCAGGACCTGGATCGAATGGATGGGCTGCACGCGGACCTGTGCGACGTGGTGAGAAGGCCGCTCAGCCAAACCACAGCCGCCTGGGATCGTCGAGCCCGAAGCGATGGAGATTGGCGGCGATCGCCGCGAGCCCCTGCTCGGCTGCGTCCGTCGCGGTGATGACATGCAGGGCGAAACGCTCCGCCAGCTCCTCCATCGGCGGCTTGTCCGCGAAGGCTGCGCGAATCGCCGCCTTGTCCGCGAGCGGCAGCAGATGCGGCGCGATGCCGCCGGCGATGAAGACACCACCGGTCGCCTTGAAGACCAGCGCGAGATCGCCGGCGACACGCGCCAGCAGGCGCCAGAAGCAGACGACGGCCATCAGCGCCGCCGGATCGCCGTCATGCGCGAGGTGGGAGACATCGGCTGCGCTGACCTCGGCCTCCAACATGCCCGAGGTCCGGGCCACTGCCTTGTGCAGGCGCACCAGCCCGTCACCGCTCAGAAGATGCTCGACGGTGAGGCGCGGGATGCCCTCGCTCAGCGCCGGCCAGATTTTCTGCTCCGTCTGATCCTCCGGGCCGATGCCGATATGGCCGGATTCGGTGGGTATCAGCATGCCGCGCTCGCCACGCATCAGCAGTGCTGCCGCGCCGAAACCGGTTCCCGGCCCCAGCACCAGCCGCACGCCATCAGGCTCGGGATCACCCTCGACCAGTGTCGTGAGATCGCTGGGCTTCAACACGGCGAGCGAGGCCGAGAGCGCCTCGAAATCATTGACCATCAATCCCTGGCTCAGGCCGAGCGCAGTCGCGATCCGCGGGCCATCGAGATGCCAGACCGCATTGGTCAGTTGCGCCTCCCGCCCGTCGAGAGGGCCGGCGACGGCGAGCACGGCCGAGCGCGGCTTCTCCTGGAGATCAGCGAGCACGGCAGCGAAGGCGGACTCCGCCGTCGGATAGCTGCCCGTGCCGATCCGCGCGAGCGGCCGGTGCGCGCACTCCGAATCGCTTACCAGCGAGAGGCGGCAATTGGTGCCGCCGATATCGGCGACCAGGACCGGATAGGAGATCGAGGGCGGGCGCATCAGAGCGGCTTCCGCCAGGGCGCGAACCAGCCGAGCCCTTCGAGCGTGCCGGCCTCCGGCCGGTACTCGCAGCCGACGAAGCCATCATACCCGAGACCGTCGAGTTCGTTGAACAGCGTCGGATAATCAGGCCCCGAGGCATCGGGCTCATGCCGGCCATCGGCGCGGGCGATCTGGACATGGCCGACGAGCGGGTAGAGCGCCTTGAGCTTGGCCGATACGTCGCCATGGATCAGCTCGCAATGATACATGTCGAATTGCAGCCGGACATTGGGCCGGCCGGATTCGCGGACATAGGCCGCTGCCTGGCCGAAATCGTTGAGGAAATAGCCCGGCATATCCTTGCCGTTGATCGGCTCCAGCAGGAGATCGATGCCGTGCTCGCCGAGCTTGTCGGCGGCATAGGCGAGCGAGGCCCGATAGGTCTTCTGCGCGACGGGGTCGTTGGGATCGGCGAGCCCCGCCATCATGTGCAGGCGCTTGACCCCGGTCTCGTGGACATAAGTCAACGCGGTATCGACCGCGGCCCGGAACTCGTCCTCACGGCCCGCCAACGCCGCGATCCCGCGCTCGCCCCTGCCGAAATCGCCGGGCGGCAGGTTGTAGAGCGCCTGCGTGAGCCCGCTGCCCGCCAGCGCAAGCCCGATCTGCTCGGGCGTATGCTCATAGGGGAACAGGAATTCGACCGCCTCGAAGCCCGCCTCGGCAGCCGCCCTGAAGCGGTCGAGGAACTCCCATTCGGTGAACATCATCGACAGGTTGGCGGCAAAACGCGGCATGGGTCTCTCTGCAGGCTGGGCGGTATCGGTCGCCGCAGGCTAAACCGATGCGCCCGCCGCGTCATGGCCAAACGCGGCAGGGAGGCAATGCGTTCCGCTACACCATCAACCACAGGGCAGGTCATCCCGGGCGGAGCGAAGCGCAGACCCGGGATCCAACCCGGAACGGTTCAGGCATGGATCCCGGATCGGCGCGGCTACGCCGCTTGTCCGGGATGACATCACCTTGACGCCGCAGCCGCTTTAAACCTCACTTCTTCTCGGGCTTCGGCGGCGGGTTCGGATCGGTCGAGAAGCGTCGGAACACCATGTCGGGCGAGGAGGTGTTGTGGCGCGAATGCGTCGTGCGCCCCATCCAGATATCGGTCGCCTTGCCGCCAGGATAGGACATCAGCGCTTCCTCGCGCCAGCCCTTGGCGCCGGGCTCACGCAGCGCGATGCGGGCGACGTCGTTGTTGAACTCGGTGACATACATCGAGCGCAGCGCCAGGAAACCCTTGCCGCCGGTCACCGGCTTGTCGAGCACGGCATCGAGCACCATCCGGTTCTCGTCGACGCTGTCGAGCTTGAGACTGCCGGACGAGCCGTCCTTGAAGTTCAGCTTGAAGGTCAGCGTCTTCGGGTCGAATTCGATCTCCTTGATGTTCACGACCGGGCGCCCCTCCTGCTCGATCGGCCCGAACAGGAAGGACGAGCCATAGGAGGAGAAGCCGAGATGCTCCGGCGGCAGCGGCCGAGCACGCCAGTTGCCATCCTGCGGATAGACGACCAGCACCTCATGCGACTTGTCCTTGCCGAGCTTCCAGAGCTGGACCAGATGCAGGCCCTTCTCGACGCGATCGCCGACGCGGAAGGTCGCTTCCGCAGGACGCCAGAAGCTCGGGAAGGTGTAGCCGACCAGCCAATAGTCGATCGATTCATAGAAGGTGACGCGGCGCGGCGGTGTCGGCGGCGCGAAGGACGGATCGCCCTTCATGTCGCAATTCGTCCAGTCGGCATCCCAGTTGTCGCGCACGAGCCCGGCGACATAGGCTGGATGCGCCGCCTCGATCTGGAAGCGCCGGACCTCGGGCGAGACCGCCTTGATCGTGACGTTGTCCTTCTCGGCGCAGAGCACCGGCTCGGATTCGTTCTTCACCTCGACGGCGACGTCCCCAGCTGCCCGCGCGACCGTCAGCGAGGCGAGGAGAGCGAGCGAAACCACGAGCGGGCGAAGACAACGAGCCATGATGATCCCTGATGATGAGGTCTAGGCAGCCTGAGCGCTGCCAGATGAACCGCGGCTGACCGGCTTGTGGCGAAACCGCGGCAGCCGCGACAACGAGCCCGCTTCCGGCGGCCGATGCAGCACTGCTAAGAACGGAAGCCGCAAAAGTTCCCATCCCCGGAACCGACGGAGCGATCGATGCAGCCGCTGCTTTTGGGTGCCGGGGTGGTGATGGCGTTGACGGCGCTGGTCCATTCGGTCGTCGGCGAAATCCTGATCTTCCGGCAACTGCGCAGCGGCGGCATCGTTCCGACTGAAGGCGGCCCGCCGCTCCGGGAACGCCATATCCGGATCCTCTGGGCGAGCTGGCACCTCGTCAGCATCCTCGGCTGGGCGCTTGCCGCGATCCTGATCGCGATCGCGCAGGCGCCGGCTACGCCTCTGCCGAATGCGTGGCTGCTGAAGGTCGCGATCGCAGCCTCGCTGGCGGGTTCGGCGCTGGTGCTGTTCGCGACGCGCGGGCGCCATCCCGGCTGGTTGAGCCTGCTGGTCGCCGCGATCCTCGCCTGGCTTGGCGCGAGCAGCCTCTAAGGCTGCCTCAGCTGGTCAGGATGGCGTAGACATCGCCCGAATTGGCCTCGTGCGGCAGCCCGCGCAGGTAATCGCCCATCGCGTCCGCACTCGCCGGCTCGCCGAGCTCAAGCATCTGGCTCTCGCCGATCGCGACATTGAAGCGATAGGGGCCGAGCGTTTCCAGCAGCACGAGACAGGCTTCGGCAACCTCGCGCTGGATCGTCGTGAATTCGAAGGAGATCACCGGAACCGCCTTGGTCAGGCCGGCCAGCACATGCGCCTCGAAACCCTCGACATCGATCTTGAGCAGCTTCGGCAGGCCGTAGCGCAGGATCAACCGGTCGAGCGTGGTGCAGGGCACTGCGATCTCATGGTCCCAGACCTGTCCCTCCCAGCCTCCGGCACCCGCCGCAGCGCCGATGAAGGCAGCCGAGGCGGTTGAGACCGTCGGATTCTTGCTGTTGATCCTGAGCGCGATCGATCCCTCATGGTCGCCGCAGGCCGCCTCGACCAGCGTTACCAGCGAATCGCGCCGATGGATCAGACGGATGACGCGGGCCGGACCGGGCTGCGGCTCCAGCGCGACGACGCGCGCGCCCAGCCGGCGGAAGGAGGAGATCCGGTCGCCGACATGGGCGCCGATATCGAAGGCGAGATCGCCCGGCGATAGGAACGCCCCGTAGAGCCGGTCCATCGCCGCATGGCGCTCCTTATCACCGTGATAGATGCGCAGCGAGCGCGACAGCGCCTTCACCGTTCCCTTGGGATAGGTGACCGCGTTCATGCCACCTCTCCGTCGCGGATCGCGGCCAGCACCGGCGGCAGGTTGAAATCCTCAGGGATGCCGCAGAGCCCGCGCCGCACCAGCCAGGCGCCGCAGGCCGGCGCCGCCGTCAGCACGGCGAAGGGGATCGCCAGCACATAGCCCGCGGTGAGCGGCAGCGACCAGACCAGAACCGCCGGGGCCATCAGGCCCAGCGTGAGGAAGAGATAGGCCCCGAACAGCAGATGCGGCCACAAGCCGGCGAAGGCCGTGGCGAAGGACAGGGCATGGGCGTCGCGCGCCTGCCCGTTCCAGCCGATCCTCGCTCGGCCGAAGGCGAGGCCGATCATGAACAGCGTCGTGCGGAAGCTCGAGACCGCGCCTTGCAGGAACGAAAACGCAAGCTCGATCGCCGCCGAGGCGAGGAAGCGTGCCCTGCCGCCATAGCGTTCGACACCACCTCGCGTCAGCAGGATGTCGGCAAAGCCCGCGAGCTTCGGCGAGAGATACATCGCCAGGAACAGCAGGTAGAGCCCGCCGGCCAGCACGACCGGGTAGTCGGCAATCGCCCGATCCTCGAAGACCTTGAGAGGGAGAAGCGCGATCATCAGCGTCCAGGCCGGCAGGCCGAGGAACATCAGGATCGCCCAGATGAGCTGGAAGCGGCTCATCGGCTTGAGACCGGGGAGATCGATCAGCCTAAGATATTGCAGGTTGCCGAGGCACCAGCGCAGGTCGCGCTTGGCGAATTCCAGCATGGTCGGCGGGTTCTCTTCCCAGCTCCCGCCCTCGACCGGCAGCACGCGCACCTCGTAGCCGGCGCGGCGCATCAAGGTCGCCTCGACCTGATCATGGCTCATCACCGCGCCGCCAAGAGGCGGCCCGCCCGGCAACACCGGCAGATGGCAGTGATCGCGGAACGGCGCGATCCGCACCAGCGCATTATGTCCCCAGAACGGCCCGCAATCGCCGCCCCACCAGGCCGAGCCCATCGTGTAGGGCCGCATGCCGTGGCGCATGCCGAACTGGAAGATGCGGGCGAAGGCCGAATTGCTGGGCATGCCGACCACGAGACTCTGCAGGATTCCGAGCTTCGGATGGGCCTGCATCATTCGGGCCATGCCGAGGATCGTCTCGCCCGCCATGACGCTGTCAGCATCGAGCGGCAGCATCAATTCATAGCGCTCACCCCAGCGCTCGCAGAAATCGCGGAGATTGCCGGCCTTGAACCCGGCATTGTCGTCACGGCGGCGATAGGTCAGCCGCGCCGGATCGCCGAGTTCGCGCGCCCACGCTTCGGCCAGCGTCTGCTCGGCTGCGGCAACGGCGGGATCGTTGGTGTCCGACAGCACGAAATAGTCGAACCAGGCGCCCTCGCCGGTCGCATCGAGGCTGTCCTTGACGACCCTCAAGCGCCGAAAGGCCCGCGCCGGGTCCTCGTTGCGCAGCGTCATCAGCACGGCGGAGCGCAAGGTCAGCGGCATCGTGTCCTCGCCGGCCGCAACGAAGGGCGCAACTTCGGCAAGCCCATCCGCCTTGCCATGCAGGAGCCAGAGCCCGATCGCGGCGTTCCAGAAGCCGAGCACGGTCCAGGGCGCGCCAAACAGGAAGGCGATGAAGATCGCGACGTCCACGACGCTCCAGCCGCCCGCACCCAGCACGCGCGCCAGCCCGGCGAGCAGCAGGGCCAGCGTGACGAGATTCAAGGCGAGGACGAGGAACCGGCGGCGGCTCAACACCGTTTCGGCCTGCAGCCCGGCCGGCGTCAGACCGTTCGGCCCGGCCTCTTGCGTCGCCCGCCGGAACGTGGTCGGAGCGGAACGCTGGTTCATGGCGGTCTCTGTCATGGTAGGCAGACAGGCTCGGACGGACGGGATCGGACGCGAATGGCGCGGGAGCTAAAGCCTGCAAAATCGACTGACGCAAGGGTAAAGGCTCTTGCGCTTTGGTATACAGCGCCCCGTGAATGCAACCTGAATGAAGTCGCCTTGTCCACCCTCGGCCCAGATGACTGCCTCCTCACCACGCTCTGGAGCGGTGTCAGCCGCGGCACCGAGCGGCTGGTCTGCGAAGGCCGCGTGCCGGTCTCGGAGCATGAGCGCATGCGCGCGCCATTCCAGCAGGGCAGCTTTCCGTTCCCCGTCAAATACGGCTATTGCGCCGTCGGCCGTGTCGATGCCGGCCCGCAGGACATGCTCGGGCGCATCGCCTTCTGCCTGCATCCGCATCAGGATCGCTTCGTTGCGCCACGCAGCAGCCTTGTCCCGGTGCCGGACACGGTGCCGGCCCGGCGCGCCATCCTTGCCGCGAATATGGAAACGGCGCTCAACGCCCATTGGGATGCCGGCTCCGGCCCCGCTGACAGGATCGTGATCGTCGGCGGCGGCGTTCTCGGCCTGCTCGTCGCCTGGCTGGCCGCGCGCTTGCCGGGAGCCGAGGTCACGCTCGTCGATGTCGAGCCGAGCCGGGCCGCTCTTGCCGCGACACTGGGCTTTGGCTTCGCCTTGCCCGATGCCGCCCCCCGCGACGCCGATCTCGTATTCCACGCCAGCGCAACGGCGGCGGGCCTCGAAACCGCCATCGCGGTAGCCGGTACCGAGGCGCGCATCGTCGAGCTCAGCTGGTATGGCGAAGGTGCCGTGCCCGCCACGCTCGGCGGCGCCTTCCATGCACGCCGCTTGCAACTGATCTCGTCGCAGGTCGGCTTGGTATCGGCCTCGCGACGCGCACGCTGGGATTACGCCCGCCGCGCGCAAGCCGCGATGGCACTGCTCACCGACGACAGGCTCGATGCGCTGATCACCGGCGAGATTGCCTTCCGCGAGTTGCCCCAGCGCCTGCCCGGCCTGCTCGCGCCCGGCGCCGCTGGCCTGACCGCCGCGATTTGCTATGAAACGCAGCCCTAACCGGGCCGCATTGCCAACCCATCTCCGGGAGATCGCATGTTTTCCGTCGAAGTCCGCGACCGCATCATGATCGGCCATTCCCTGCCCGATCCCTTCTTCGGTCCGGCGCAGAACATGCACGGCGCCACCTTCGTGATCGACGTCGCCTTCTTCCGGGAGACGCTGAACCGGCAGAACGTCGTCGTCGATATCGGCGCCGCGCTCGACACCCTCGCCGAAACGCTGAAGCCGCTGAAGTATCAGAACCTCGACGCCCTCCCGCAATTCGCGGGCGTGCTGACCACCACCGAGTTCCTCTGCAAGCACATCTTCGACGCCATGGCGGCGGCGGCGAAATCCGGCGCGCTCGGTGCCGACGGCGCAGGCTTGGACAGGATTCGCGTGACCCTGCACGAAACGGACCTCGCCCGCGCCAGCTACGAGGGCGCGCTGGCGTGAGCGGCATCGTCTTCGCCATTCCCGGCGACATCGATGCGCCCACTGGCGGCTACGGCTACGACCGGCGCCTTCTGCGCGAATGGCGGGAGGCCGGCATCGAGGCCCGCCACCTCGCCCTGCCCGGCTCCTTTCCTTTTCCCACAAAAGCCGACCTCGCTGCGACCGAACAATTGCTCGCCGCGACTGGGGCCGGCGACCTCCTGCTCGTCGACGGCCTCGCCTGTGGCGCCTTCCCGGGAGCGCTCGCGGCGCGTTTCGCGGATCGGCTGGTTGCGCTGGTGCATCACCCGCTGGCGCTGGAGACGGGGCACAGCCCGGAGATGGCCGAAACGTTGCGGCGAAGCGAAACGCTGACGCTGCGCCATGCGCGCGCCATCGTGGTCACCAGTCCCGCGACGAAACGGATGCTGGAAGCGGAGTTCGACGTCTCGGCCGGCAAGATCGCAATCGCTATCCCCGGCACTGACCCCGCACCGCGTGCGAAAGGCTCCGGCCGCAGTGATACGCTGCACATGCTCGCCGTCGGGTCCCTCATTCCCCGCAAAGGCTATGGCGTCCTCATCGAGGCGCTGCGGGCCATCGCAGACCGCTCCTGGACCCTGACCATCACCGGCTCGTCCGATCATGCTCCGGGAACGGCGGCGGAATTGTGCGACGGCATCGCTCGCGCCGGCCTTGCCGAACGCATCGTGCTGACCGGTGGCGTCGGCACCGAAAAACTCGCGCAACTCTATGATGAAGCCGATCTTTTCGTGATGTCGTCGCTCTACGAGGGCTACGGCATGGTGCTGACCGAGGCGCTCGCGCGCGGCCTGCCGATCGTCACGACGCTGAGCGGCGCCGGCGCCGAGGCCCTGCCGGACGCCGCTGCCCTCAAGGTGGCGCCCGGCGACGCCGCGGCACTTGCCAAGGCCCTTGCGAGACTGATTGATGCGCCGGCAGAGCGTCGGCAGCGTGCCGATGCCGCGTGGGCCGCCGCCGGCGAGCTGCCGCGTTGGAGCGAGACCGCGCGCATCGTCGCCGAAATGTGCCGGCGCGACGACGGCCGAAAGGTGGGGTGATGGCAGGTTTCTCTCCGGAATGGCTCGCCTTGCGCGAGCCAGCCGATCATGCGGCGCGCAATCCGCAGGTTCTCGCCGCCGTCGGCGGCCATTTTACCGACAAGGCCTCGCTCTCGGTGCTCGATCTCGGCTGCGGCGCCGGCTCCAACCTGCGCGCAACCTATGCCGCCCTGCCCGATCGCCAGCACTGGACGCTGGTCGACCACGACGCCGAACTCCTCGCCTTCGCCCGCCAGCGCCTCACCGACTGGGCCGACGAAGCACGCGAGCAGGGCGAGGAGCTCGTGCTCGCCAAGGGCGACAAGACGATCACGGTCGACACCCGCAAGGTCGACCTGAACACCGATCTCGAATGGGTGCTGGGCTGGCAGCCCGACCTCGTCACGGCCGCCGCGCTCTTCGATCTCGTTTCGAGGCGCTGGATCGAGCGTTTCGTCGCGGCGCTCGCCAGCCAGCATCTGCCGCTCTACGCCGTGCTGACCTATGACGGCCGCGAGACCTGGCAGCCGGAGCATCCGGCCGACACCGGCATCCATGCCGCCTTCACCGATCACCAGCACGGCGACAAGGGCTTTGGGCCGGCCGCCGGCCCGAAAGCCTGCGAGATCATGGCCGAGGCCTTCCGCAAGTCGGGCTTCGCCGTCTCGAGCGGCGACAGCAACTGGCTGCTCGACGCCAAGCGCCGGCCCTTGCAGGAAGCGCTGGCGGAAGGCATCGCCGCGGCCGTCGGCGAGACCGGCCGTCTCGATCCCAAGGCAATCGCGGACTGGCTCGCGGCGCGCCGAGAGGCTCAGTCGGCGATGATCGGCCATCAGGACCTCTGGGCCCGGCCAATCTGAACTTGACGTGTCTCCACGGAACCGCGCCGTCTTTCCGGGGCATTGCGCAGCAATGAGCCAGGAATGCGTGAACCCAGCGTTCCCGTCATGGTCGGGCTTGTCCCGACCATCCACGTCTCCTTTAGTGCCGTGCGGTGTCCAAGACGTGGATGCTCGCCACAAGGGCGAGCATGACGAGCTGCAACAGCGCCGTGTTCAATGGATTCCAGGCTCAGGCCCGCGGCCTCTCCCTCCTGGAAATTCTATTTCAGCCAAGGCAGCATGCGCCGCATCACACCATCCTTGAGGATCAGGTAGTGGTGCAGAGCCGCGCCGATATGGATCAGGGCGAGCGCTCCGATCGCCAGCGCGAGCTTGCCATGCACATCGAGCACGCGCTTGGCCGCTTCCTCATTGGGCTTCGCCAGCGCCGGCAGGTCGAACAGATCGAAGATCGTCAGCGCCGGGAACAGTGAGACGCCGATCCAGCCGAGCAACGGCACGACAAGCAGCAGACCGTAAAGTAGCCAATGCACCAGATGCGAGGCTGCCTTCTGCCACCAGGCCAGCGTCGGCTCGTCCGGAGGAGCACCGTGCAGCAGGCGATAGGCGAGTCGGCCGGCCATCAGCCACAACAGCAGGAAGCCGGTGAGCTTATGCGCGCTGTAGAGGCCGTTGGTCAGCCCGTCCCAGATATTCAGCACATTGCCGCGATAGCTCATCGTGAGCCCGACCGGGATCATCACGAAGACCGCGGCCACCGTGATCCAGTGCAACGTCCGGGCGACCGGGCTGTAGACGCGGGTAGCCGGCATTTCGCCTTGCATTGGAAAGTCTCCTCACCTTCAACCGGGACGCCATTCATCTCACGTTCAAGCGGATGCGCCCATAGGACGGCGATCCGCTGCGAAGGTTCCCGCTCCCGCCTGCCGACAGAAGCCATCTGACGTGGTTTTGATCGTGGAACCGGTTCCGTGCCGGCCACGTTGCTGGTGGATCGGGCAGCGAGGCCCTATATCGAGACCCGATGGTGCCCTGGATGCCCCTCGGCCGGTCGCCGGCCCAATCTGACGGACTTTTCGATGCCTGAGTCGCGTACGCTCTTCGGCCCATCCCTCAAGACAGATCTGGTGAAGGTCGAACGGGTGATCGCCGAGTTCCGCGCCGGCCGCCCGGTCCTGTTCCGAGATGGCGAGCGCCTTGCGCTGGCCCTCTCCGCCGAGCTCGCCGACGCCGACCTCGCCCGTCGCTTCGACACGCTGGCGCAGGGCCGCGGCCATCTCGTACTGAGCGCCGCGCGCCTGCGCCGCCTCGGCGCCAAGGGGCGCCTGGAGACCGGCATCTTCGCGCTGCCGACCATCGATACCGGCCGCATCGAGACGCTCGCGCTCAAAATCGACAGCCGCATGGATGCGCCCGTAGCCCCAGCCTCCACCCTCGACGAAGCCGCGCTTGAGCTGGCGCGCCTCTCGCTCGTGCTGCCGGCTGTCATCATCGTCCCCGTGAGCGCTGAGACTGTCGCCGGCGAGCCGCTGATCGAGATCGGGATCGCCGCCGTGAACGGCTACCGCGCCGAGCAGGCGGCGACGTTGAAGATCGTCGGCCGCGCGCCGGTGCCGCTCGAAGGCGCGCCGGAGACCGAATTCGTCGTCTTCCGCGGCGGCGAAGGCCTGCGCGACCAGGTTGCGATCATCGTCGGCAAGCCTGATCTGTCGGCTGCCGTACCGGTGCGCCTCCACTCGGCCTGCCTGACCGGGGACCTGTTCGGCTCGCTGAAATGCGATTGCGGCGACCAGCTCCGCGAGACCGTGCAGTGGATGGCCGAGAACGAAGGCGGCATTCTGCTCTATCTCGACCAGGAAGGGCGCGGCAACGGCATCTCCAACAAGATGCGCGCCTACAAGCTGCAGAGCCAGGGCTGGGACACCTATGACGCCGACGAGGTGCTCGGCTTCGATCTGGACCAGCGCCATTTCGACTTCGCCGCGACGATGCTGAAGCAGCTCGGCGTTGCCAGCGTCGTGGCTCTCACCAACAACCCGCAGAAGATCGGCGCGATCGAGGCTGCCGGACTCGAGGTCGCCGCGACGCAGCGGGTTCTCGGGCGCCCGAATGCGCATAATGTCCGCTATCTCGCCTCCAAGCGTGACCGTGCCGGCCATTTCATCGACATGGACGCGCTGATGGCGCGCGCCGCCCCAACGGATTGACCGCGTTCCCGCCCGTGATCAGGCCAGGCTGATGCCCGCGCCCGAAAGCACCTCGCCCGACAGTCCCGCACGCTGGCCGCTCGCCAGTGTCTGCGCAATCGTGTTCATCGCCTGGCTTGCCCTGTCCTGGCCGTGGCTGTCAGGCACGCTCACCATTCCCTGGGATGCCAAGGCGCATTTCCACCCGCAGCTCCAGTTCCTCGCCGATGCCTTCCACAAGGGCCTCTCGCCGTTCTGGACGCCCTATGTCTTCTCCGGCTCCCCGCAGGTCGCCGATCCGCAATCCCTGATCTTTTCGCCGTCCTTCGCCCTGATCGCAGCGCTGAACCCGGCCCCCGACTTCCGCTGGAGCGACGGCGCCGTGCTGGGCACCTTGCTGCTCGGGGCGCTTGCCATCGTCCTGATCTTCCGTGACCGCGGCTGGCATCCGGCCGGTGCCGTGGTCGCGGCCCTCTCCTTCGCCTTCGGCGCGGCCGCCGCCTGGCGCATCCAGCATGTCGGGCAGGTGCTCAGCCTCGGCTATTTCGCGGTGACGCTCTTCCTGCTCTCGCGAGCGCTGGAGCGCGGCTCGATCGGCTATGGCTTCGCCGCCGGCATCGTCTCCGGCTTCATGGTTCTGGGCCGCGATCAGGTTGCTCTGCTGGGCGTCTATGTGCTCGCCGGACTCACCATCGCCGCCATCTTGATGGCGCAGAGCCCATGGCGCGCCTTCCGCGCCAGCTTGCCGCCGCTCATCGCCGGCACGCTCGGCGCCGTCCTCGTCGCGACCGTCCCGATCCTGCTGACCGCCTTCATCGCGCAGGAATCGAACCGGCCCGTCATCGATTTCGTCGAGGCCGGCAAGGGCTCGCTGCATCCGGCGGCCCTCCTCACCGGGCTCTTCGCCAATCTCTATGGCGCGGCCGGTCCGCTCGCGGATTTCTGGGGCGCGCCGAGCCCGGCATGGGAAGCGCGCTTCGGCCCGCTCGGCCTCTTCCTCGCCCGCAACATGAGCCAGCTCTATCTCGGCCTGCTGCCGATGGGCCTGATCCTCACGGTGGGCCTCGTCCGCGGCGCGCTCTGGCGGCGCGAGATCGTCCCGCTCACCATCGCCGCGATCATTATCCTGCTCTTCGCGCTTGGCCGCTACACCCCGGCCTTCCGCGTGCTGTTCGAACTGCCCGGCATCAGCTTCTACCGCCGCCCGGCCGACGCGCTCTTCATCCTCGGCGCGCTGCTTGCCCTGCTCGGCGGCTACCTGACCCATCTCGTCATGACCGGCACTGCCCCGAAGGCACGGCCCTGGCAGATCGCGCTCGAAGCGCTGATCTTTGCCGGCGCTCTCGCTCTCGCTCTCTGGCTCGCCTGGACGGTCGGGCGCATCCCGGTCGCGACCGTGCCGCTCGTCATCGCGACGCTCTGCGGCATGCTTTCGCTCGGCGGCCTCATTGCCGCACGCGGGCTCGCGGGGCGAGGCGCGGCCCTCGCAGCCACCCTGGTGCTGGCCGCAACGCTGACCATGGATCTCGCGGTCAATAACGGCCCGAGCGAATCCACCGCCCTGCCCGCATCGACCTATGACGTGCTGCGCCGGGACAGCAGCAACGACACCATCGCCCTGCTGAAGCGCGAGACCGCTGGCACCATGGCCCCCGACCGGCGCGACCGGATCGAGCTAGCGGCCATCGATTTCCATTGGCCGAATGCCAGCCTCGTCCACGATCTCGACAACACGCTGGGCTACAACCCGCTGCGGCTGGGCCTCTACAGCAAGGCGACCGGCGCCGGCGATCATGTCGCCCTGCCCGATCAACGCACCTTCTCCCCGCTGATGCCGAGTTACCGCTCGCTGCTTGCCGACATGCTGGGCCTGCGCTTCATCGCGACCGGAGTGCCGGTCGAGCAGATCGACAAGCACCTTAAACCCGGCGACCTCAAGCAGATCGCCCGGACCAAGGACGCCTTCGTCTACGAAAACCCGCGCGCCCTGCCCCGCGTGCTGCTGCTGACCGATGCCCGGAAAGCGGATTTCGACGCGATCCTCAAGACCGGCGAATGGCCTCAAGGTTTCGACCCGCGCCGCACCGTCCTGCTCGACCGCGATCCCCCGCCCTTGCCCACCGGGCCGCTCGGGCCGAACAGCGTCGCGATCCGCGACTACGGCACCACGACCGTGACGCTCGCGGCCGAGACGGCGCGGGGCGGCTATCTCGTGCTCAACGATGTCTGGCATCATTGGTGGCAGGTCGAGATCGACGGCCAGCCGGCGGAATTGCTGCGCGCCAATGTTCTGTTCCGAGCCGTCGTCGTGCCGCCCGGCAAATCGACGGTGCGCTTCGTCTTCCGCCCGTTGCAAGGGCTCTGGCACGACATCGGGGCACATCTGCGCAAGCCTCCGGCAACGCAGCCCGGTTAGCCCGCCGGCCCCAGCGAGAGGCGAGAATCGCCTCTCCTGCCAATTTCCGCCGCGCTGTCGTGGCAGAGAGCCCGCCTGACAACCAGACTTGCGAGACGACGATGACGACGGCATCCGCTTCGACCCGAAGCGAGAAGGCGACACGGCGCGAATGGCTCGGCCTGATCGCGATCGCCCTGCCCTGCATGATCTATTCGATGGATCTGACGGTGCTGAACCTCGCCGTGCCGACGCTGACGCGTGAATTGAAGCCGAGCGCCAGCCAGCTCCTCTGGATCATCGACATCTACGGCTTCATGGTCGCCGGCTTCCTGATGACCATGGGCACGCTGGGAGACCGCATCGGCCGCCGCCGCCTGCTGATGATCGGCGCCGCCTTCTTCGGTGTGGCCTCGACGGTCGCCGCCTTCTCGAACAGCGCGGAAATGCTGATCGCGATGCGCGCCGTGCTCGGCATCGCCGGCGCGACGCTGGCGCCCTCCACCCTCTCGCTGATCACGGTGATGTTCACCGACGAGAAGGAGCGCACCTTCGCGATCTCGATGTGGATCGCCAGCTTCTCGGCCGGCGCCATCATCGGCCCGGTCGTCGGCGGCTTCCTGATCGAGTATTTCTGGTGGGGCTCAGTCTTCCTGATCGCCGTGCCGCCGATGCTCCTGCTGCTCGCGATCGGGCCGATCCTGCTGCCGGAATATCGTGCTCCCAACGCCGGTAGCCTCGATGTCTTCAGCGCGCTGCTTTCGCTCGCGGCCGTGCTGAGCCTCGTCTACGGCATCAAGCACTGGGCAGCCGAGAGCTTCGACTGGCTGGCCGCAGCAGCCATCCTCGTCGGCCTCGCCTTCGTCCTGATCTTCATCCGCCGCCAGAAGCGGCTTGCCGACCCTATGGTCGATCTCGCCATGTTCCGCATCCCGGCTTTCCGGGCGGCGCTGGCGATCAACCTCGCCGGCATCCTCTTCATGTTCGGTAGCTTCATCTTCCTGGCGCAGTATTTCCAGCTCGTCGCCGGTTTGACGCCGCTGCAGGCCGGGCTCTGGTCGCTGCCCTCGGCGGTCGCCTTCACGCTCGCCTCCTTCGTGACGCCGGCTCTGGTCGGGCGCTACAAGCCGGCGACGCTGATGGCCGGCGGCATGGCGCTCTCGGCGCTCGGCTTCGTCTGGCTCGTCTTCGCGCCGAGCCTGATCCAGATCGTCGCGGCCTCGGTCGTGTTCTCGATCGGCTTCACGCCGGTGATCACGCTGACGACCGGCATCGTCGTCGGCTCGGCCCCGCCCGAGCGCACCGGCGCGGCCTCGGCCATGTCGGAAACCTCGGCCGAACTCGGCGGTGCGCTCGGCATCGCCGTGCTCGGCAGCCTGGGTGCCGCGCTCTATCGCAGCCGCATGGCGGATGTCGCGGTGTCCGGCGTCAGTACGGATGCGCTGGCTCCCGCACGCTCGACTTTGGGCGGTGCGCTGGCGCTGGCAACGGGGCTCTCGCCCGATCAGGCCGGACCGATGCTGGCGCGCGCCAGCGAAGCCTTCATGGTCGGCTTCCGCGCAGCCGCCGTACTCTCGATCATCGGCATGCTGCTCTGCATGGTCATCACGCTGACGACCCTGCGCGACGCCCGCACGGGCGACGCGCACTGAAAACTGGTCTTAGGCCAGCGCGCCCATCGCCGCGATCGGCTGGACGGGCAGTCCGTCCAGCACCTTGGCGAGGCCGGGCGCGTCGACCTCCCCGCCGCGCATCGTTTCGTCGCGGTGGATGCCACCGGCGATGAACAGGCTGTCGAAGCCCATCAGGCGCGCCCCGGCGAGGTCGGTGCGAACCGCGTCGCCGATCACCAGCACCTTGGCGGGCTCGACCGAACGGCCGCCACGCGCATCGGCAGCACCCGCCAGCGCAAGGTCATAGGCGGGGCGATAGGGCTTGCCGGCCCAGGCGACGGAACCGCCGAGCTCCTCGTAGATCGTCGCGAGAGCACCGGCACAGGGCAACAGGTCCTCACCGACATGCACGACGAGATCGGGATTGCCGCAGATGAAGGGCAGGCCGCGCCGGGCGAAACGCTCGAGCAGCGGCCGGTACTGCTCCGGCGTCTCGGTGCGGTAGTCGTTGAGCTCGGTCGCGACGACGATATCGGCCTCGTCCTCATCGACGAGCGTGACATCGAGCCCGTCGAACACGGCCCGGTCGCTCTGCCAGCCGATATGATAGGCTTGGTTGTGGTGGCTCTGAGCGATCAGGGCGCGCGTGACGTCGCCGGAGGTCACGAGCCGGTCCCAGGCCTCTCGCGGCACGCGCTTGGCGTCGAGCAGCCCGGCGACCTGCTGCGACGGCCCCGGCGCGTTCGAGAGCAGGACCACGGCGCCGCCGCGCTCGCGATAGGCCATCAGCGCCTCGCAGGCCGGCTCCAGCGCCCAGAGCCCGTCATGCACGACGCCCCAGACATCGCTGATCAGCACATCGTAGCGGGCGAGGAGATCGCCCGCCTGCTTCAGAACCGGAACACTCATCAGGAACGCGCCTCCGCGGCGATGCGCGCCTCGACATCGGCACGGCGCGGCAGCGGCGCGACCGCGCCATAGCCCAGCGTCGACAAGGCGGCTGCGACATTGGCGTAGGCACCAGCGGCGAAGGCATCACCCGTCCGCAGGTATTCGGCGAGGAAAGCGCCGTCATAGCAATCGCCCGCGCCAGTCGCGTCGATCGCATCGACCTTGATCGGCCGGAAGCGCTCGCGCCGCACCGGCGTCGCCACCAGCGAGCCCTCATGGCCGAGCGTCAGCGCGACCACGCGCGCACCGAGCCCGAGATAGAAATCAACGATGGCATCGGGATTGTTCAGGCCGGTGAGCTGCGTCGCATCGTCGAGGCCGGGCAGGATGATATCCGCCATGGCACAGGCGGCATGGATGATCGCCCTGGCGCGGGTCAGTGGCCAGAGCTTGAGCCGCAGGTTGGTATCGTAGGCGGTGAGCACGCCGGCCTTGCGCGCGGTATCGAACGCGTCGAACACGGCATCGCAGGCGCTGGCCGAGATCGCCTGGCTGATGCCGGAGGCCTGGATGATCCGGGCGGAGCGGATCAGGTCGCGCGGCAGGTCGCGCGGGCCGTAGAGGCTCGCGGCCGAACCGGCGCGCAGATAGGAGAAGACATGGCCGGAAGGGCCGTGATCGACGAAATAGAGGCCGGTCGGCGCGCTCGGATGGGTCGCGACATGGCTGTCATCGACGCCCTCGCGCTTCCACAGGCCGCGGATCGAATGGCCGGCGCTGTCATCGCCGAGTGCACCGAGATAGCCGACCGACACGCCCTGGCGCGCCGCCGCGACCGCACAGTTCGAGGTGTCGCCGCCATGGCCGAACAGGAAGGCGCCGCTCTCGGCACGGGTCGCATTGAACTCGCCGAGCGGTTCGCCGAGGCAAAGAAGATCGAAGCGGCTGTCGGTCACGTTTCAAACCATTCAGATGGCGCGGGAACGCCGGGAGCACCGTCTTCCTAGAGCATCGAATGGCAAAGTGAAATCCGGTTGTCGGCGAAGAGTTCGGCAGCCGGGAATGCCCGGCCTCAACCACCTACTCCGCCGCTTCCCGCTTCGGGGCCGCGCTCATGAGCCTGTCGGCCAGAGAGACGATCTCCTGGCGCAAGGCCGCGTGGTCGAGCCCTTCGCCTCCGGCACGGCGCAGGGCCGAAATCTCGTCCATGAGTTGGGTGCGATCGGCGCGGGCCTGGGTCAGCGCGCCCTGAAGCGTCTGAAGCTCGGCCCGCAGCATCTCGACCTGGCTCTCGCGTTCATTCTGGGCATCCTGCAAGGCCGTGACCTCCTCCCGGTTTCGCCGCTTGGCGGCCTCATGGTCATCCTTCGCCATGGCCAGCGCCTGTTCCAGCGTCTCTTGTGCGTCCCTGGTAACGGCGTGTTCGGCCTCTTCCTGCCGAAGCCGCGTTTCGAGCTGCTGCGCCGCCACGCCCGTCGCGCTGGCACGGGCATCGGCCGCGGCAAGTCCAGCCTCGGCCTGTGCGGCTCTCGCGCTGTAGGCATCGGCCCGCACCCGCTCGCCATCGCGCTCGCCGGTCATCGCACGAAGTTTCGCCTCGCTGCCGGCGAGACGCTCCTCGGTCGCCGCGAGCTTGCCGGCGAGTTCGTCGCCCTTGGTCTGCAGCACCATGATGCGGGTTCCGTCCTCGACCTGCGCGACGCGCAGCTTCTCGGCGCCGCTGCGGCTTTCGGCCAGTTCCCGCTCGCGCTCGGCCAACAGGGTTTCGATCCGCCCGACGGTCTCGCGCTCCCGATCCAGTTCGCCGCTCCGCGCCACCAGATCGGCGCCGGTGCCGGTCAAAGCCGAACGGGTCTCTTCCAGACTGCGTTCGAGGCTCGCGAGATCCGCCACACGCTTTTCCAGAGTGGCCGTCGTTTCGCCATGGCCACTGCGCTCGCTCGCAAGCGCGGCCCTGGTGTCGGCAAGCTCGCTGCATGTCGTCGCCAGATCGGTTTCGAGCCCGCCGATGCGGCTGTCGCGCTCGCCGAGTTCGCGTTCCTGCCGGCCAATCGTCATGTCGCGCCGGCCGACCTCCTGCATCGCGCCGGCCCTCGCGGCGAAGCCGCGCTCGGCATCCTGCTCGACTGAGCGCATGCGCAGGGCAAGCTCGGCGCGCAGATGGTCGCGATCGGCGGCAATTTCGGCAAGAGAGAGCGGGAATGCCGCTTCGGCCCGCTTGCGCGCCAGCCTGTCGGCCCGCCGCGCCAGCGCCGGCACGGCCGCCAGGGCCAGCAGAGCGGCGCAGAGGAAGCCGAGCGCGAACAGCATGGCGGCTTCGATCAAGTCTCAGAACTCCCGGCTGAGGGCTGAGGTCGAATCTGCCATGGCGGCGGCGTCATGGCCAGAGAGCGTCGCCCGGACGTGACGGCGCTATGTCCTGCCCAAGCAATCGCCGCGACTAGAACGGGTTCCAGGTCGCCTGCGGCGTGAACTTGAGATAGCCGAGATTGACGCCGAGACGCCAGCCGACACCGGTGCGGATCGGAACGACCATGATGCCGCCCGCCGTCAGCGCGGTGAAGCCGAAGCCGCCGATGAAATAGGCGGAGCCGTCGATGCCGGCGAAGCGCTGATAGAGCGCATCGACCACCGGCAGGTTATAGACCAGCATCATCGTGCGGGCGCCCTCGCCGCCGAAATCGAAGCCGATCGAAGGTCCCTGCCAGAAGACGCGGCGGTCGCCGGCATTGCGCGTATAGAGCTGGCCCTCGCCGTAGCGCAGCCCGCCGACGAAGGCGCCCGATGCTTCCTGGCCGAGGACATAGCCGTTCGGCTCGCCCCAGCGGCGCACCGCCTCTTCGATCGTCAGCGCGAGACCGCGCGAGACGTTGCCGAAGAACTTGTGGCCGGAGCCGACGAGTTCGTTCTGGCTGAACGACTGCTGCTCATTGTATTTCTGGGCGAGCGCCGGAAGCGGCATCCCGCTCAGGCTCGCGCCGGCCACGGCGAGACCGCCCGTGATCAGGTTGCGGCGGGTCTGGGTCATCAGCGACATCTCCAGGCAGGGCGCCAGACAAGGCAGAGCGCCGGGGCGGTTCGATCGTCCGTCCGCTCGGCACCGGTGGCGGCTGCACGGCAGCCGGCTCGGGATGGATGCGATACGGGCCGGGGGGCAGGCCGATCCTGGGCCATCCGCCGCCCGACCGAACGTCGAATCACGACGATCAGCGAATGCGAATCAATTCGGTAACGGATTTGATACGCCGCAAATCTATCCAAGGCGTGAAGATTCCGGAGAGCCGTTCGGCCCGGGATGGGACCTCAATGAGGATTTGATGCGATGAAGGCCGCAACAAGGCAGCGTTGGATCTCGCTTGCCGCCGCCTTCCTCTCGCTCTCCGTGGCTGGGCAGGCTGCCCGCGCCAGCACGCCTTCGGCGGTGCCGGCTGCGGCGATACCCGTGCCCTTCCCGGCCATGCCGGACCTGCCCTCGCTCGGCGAGGTGATGCAGCGGGACCTGCACAACGGGCTGGCCATCAGCGGCTTCGACCCGGTCTCCTATCGGCTCGGCGCGCGTCCCATGGCCGGGCGCGCCGAATACGAGCTGATCCAGGATCGGTTCGTCTGGCGCTTCGCCTCGCAGGCCAATCTCGAAGCCTTCCGCGACGCTCCGCAGGTCTACGCGCCCGCTTTCGGCGGTTTCGACCCAACCGGCGTCGCCAATGGCGCCGCCGTCGAAAGCGATCCCAGCCAGTTCGCGGTGATCGGATCGCGGCTTTACCTGTTCCGCTCGGCCGAAAACCGCCAGCGCTTCCTGCGGGAAGCCGGCTTGCTGGCACAGGCCGAAAGCCGCTGGAACGCGGTGCTGCGCTTCGTCGCCCGCTAGAGCGCTGCGGCTCAGCCGCCGCAATCCCCGGCGATCGCCTGCCGCGCCAGCGCTTCGCTCGAAGCCGCCACGAAGGGTGAGTTACGGAACTGCCGCTCGCTGCGGCCGTAATCGGGCAAGGTACCGTCCAGAGTCAGGATGATCCCGCCCGCTGCCGAAAGGATGGCGTCCCCGGCCGCGATATCCCATTCCATCGTCTGGCCGCAACGGACATGGATATCGGCCTCGCCCGAGGCGATCATGCCGAACTTCACCGCCGACGAAACCGGAATCCCCTCACTGCAGCAGAGCACCGCCGCGATGCCGTCGCTGCGGCCGTCGCCGTGGAAACGGCTGACCAGCGCGACCGGCCCCTCGTTCGGCACCGCGCGAACGCTCGTCCGGCGCGCCTCGCCCAAAAGGCTACCGTCCGGGGCGAAATCCTGTTCATAGGCATGGCTGCCGGAGAACCAGAGCCGCCCTGTGGCCGGTGCCGCGATCGCGCCCGCGATCGGCCGGCCGTCACGGACCACGGCGATCGCAACGCAATAGCTGTCGCCGCCCGCGAGGAACTCGCGCGTGCCGTCCAGCGGATCGAGCAGAATGAAGATCGCGCCGGGTGTCGGATTCTGGGCGGTCTCCTCGCTGACGATCGGAAAACCGGGCAGCAGGCGCATCAACGCTTCCTTGGCGGCGTGATCGGCCGCAAGATCGGCCGAGCATACCGGCGAGCCGTCGCTCTTGAGCGTGACATCGCGCGCTGCCCGCTTCGCCAGCAGGACGGCCGCACTCAATCCGGCAGCTTCCGCCAATTTGCGCCCCAGCCCGTCGCGGTCGCGCAGGCGGGGATCGTCATGGCCGATCATCGCGGCCCATCCTTCTCATAACCGCCCCGATATGGCGATTAACCACATGAAAACCAAGATAGCAGCATATCGAGTGACAACGACGCCTCAATTCCGGCGCATCCCCGTTTCCAGGACCTCGCCCCCATGACCGACATCTCGCTCGAGCCGCTCGATCTGGCTGCGCTTCTCTGCAGCCGCGTCTGCCACGACGTGATCAGCCCGGTCGGCGCGATTGTCAACGCTCTCGAGGTTCTGGAGGAAGACGATCCGTCGATGCGCGATTTCGCGCTGGAGTTGATCAAGAAGAGCGCGCGGGCCGCCTCGGCCCGTCTGCAATTCGCCCGCCTTGCCTTCGGCGCCGCCGGTTCGGCCGGCGCGATGATCGATCTCGGCGATGCCGGCAATGTCGCGAACGGCTTCCTCAACGACGAGAAGCTCTCGCTCGACTGGGACGCCCCGCGCGCGCTTCTCCCGAAGAACCAGGTCAAGCTCCTGCTCAACCTGCTGGTCATCGCGACGCAGGCCGTGCCGCGCGGCGGCAAGCTCGTCTCGCGCGCGAAGGTCGAAGGCGAGCAGGGCACGTTCGACATCACGGCGACCGGCTCGCATGCCCGGATTCCGGCCCATGTCGAGGAACTGCTGGCCGGGCGTTCGGAAACCGGCACGATCGACGCTCATGCCGTCCAGCCGCTCTATACCGGCATGGTCGCCCGCGCAGCCGGGATGGACATCACCTTCGCGATCGACGGCGATACGGTGACGATCAAGGCCACCAAGGCCGCCTGAACGATCGTTACCGGTCGAGACGCGATCTCAACCGATCATAAACCGTTCTCCTGCTTTAGTTCCTGCAGCGTTCCGCGTTGAGTGAAGTTTCTGCATGGACGAGCTGCTGCAAGAGTTCCTGACGGAGACCGGCGAGAATCTCGACACGGTCGATCGGGAGCTCGTTCGCTTCGAGCAGGCCCCGAACGACCGCGACATCCTGAGGAACATCTTCAGGCTGGTGCACACGGTCAAGGGTACCTGCGGCTTCATCGGCCTTCCGCGGCTGGAGGCGCTGACTCACGCGGCCGAGTCGGTGATCGGGCAGTTCCGCGACGGCGCCACCGTCAATTCGATCGCCGTCACCGCAATCCTGGAGACCATCGACCGGATCAAGGATATTTTGGCCGAGCTCGCCGAGAAGGGGCAGGAGCCCGAGGGCAACGACGAAGCGCTGATCGGCGAGTTGTTCGCGCTGGCCGAGCACGCCAAAAGCGAGCTCAGGCAGCAGGCTCCGACGGAAACGCCGCTCGACCCGGTCGCCGCCTATCTCGCCCGCCATGGTCAGGCCGCTGTCGTCCCGGCAAGCGTCGAGGACGTCGTCTTCCAAAGCGCACCCGGCCCGCAGCGCGGGCGCGATGGCCGCATCGAAGGCAGCGAACCCGCGGCCGCGGCGACAGAGGATTCCCCAAGTCCGTCGCGCAGCGGCGGCCCGGCCACGCTGCGCGTGAATGTCGACACGATCGAGCATCTGATGACGATGGTCTCGGAGCTCGTGCTGACCCGCAACCAGCTTCTCGAAGTCGCAAGGCGACAGGAGGATGCCGGGCTCAAGGCCCCGCTCCAGCGTCTCTCGCTGATCACCGCCGAGCTGCAGGACGGCGTGATGAAGACGCGCATGCAGCCGATCGGCAACGCCTGGTCGAAGCTGCCGCGCATCGTGCGCGATCTCAGCGCCGAACTGGGCAAGCGCATCGAGCTTCTGACCGAAGGCGCCGAGACCGAGCTCGACCGCCAGATCCTCGACCTGATCAAGGACCCGCTGATCCACATGGTCCGCAACTGCGCCGACCATGCGATCGAGCTGCCGGCCGACCGGCGCCAGGCCGGCAAGCCCGATCACGGCACGATCCGCCTCGCCGCCTATCATGAGGGTGGTTCGGTCACGATCTCGATCGCCGATGACGGGCGCGGCCTCGATATCGAGCGCATCCGCAGCAAGGCCATCGCCAAGGGCCTCGCGACCGAGGCCGAGCTGGAAAGGCTCAGCGACGCGCAGATCGGCCGTTTCATCTTCCATCCCGGCTTCTCCACCGCCGATAATGTCACAGCGGTCTCGGGTCGCGGCGTCGGCATGGATGTCGTCAAGACGAATGTCGATTCGATCGGCGGCACGGTCGACGTCGCCAGCCGCCCGGGCCTCGGCACGACCATCACCATCAAGATCCCGCTCACGCTCGCGATCATCTCGGCGCTCATCGTTGTCGCCGGCGAGGATCGTTATGCGATCCCCCAGATCGCGGTGCGCGAACTCGTCCGGGCGAAGGCTGGCGACGACAATCGCATCGAAGAGATCAACGGAGCGCCGGTCCTGCGGTTGCGCGGGCGCCTGTTGCCGATCGTCTCGTTGCCGGGGCTGATGGCTTGTCCGGGCCGGGAAACCGCCAAGCGTGTGGATGGCGAAGGCTTTATCGTCGTCACCCAGATCGGCGAGCGGCAGTTCGGCATCCTCGTCGACAGCGTCTTCCACACCGAGGAAATCGTGGTGAAGCCGATGTCGAGCAAGCTTCGCCACATCCACCTGTTCTCCGGCAACACCATCCTCGGCGACGGCACCGTCGTCCTCATCGTCGACCCCAACGGCGTCGCCCGCCTGGTCGGCGCGACGACGTCCGAGGACGCGGAGGAGGAGCCGCGCGAGGCGGCGGTCCAGGTGCATCGCGGAGAGCGCGCGACCATGCTCGTCTTCAGAGCCGGCGCCGGCAGCCTCCAGGCCTTGCCCCTGTCGCTCGTGACGCGGCTGGAGGAGATCGAGGCCGGCGAGTTCCAGCGCAGCGGCGGCCGCACCCTGCTGCATTATCGCGGGCGCCTCGTCCCGGTGACGCCCGTCGCGGGCACGCAATTGCGCTCCGAGGGCATCCAGCCGCTCGTCATCGTCTCGAACGGCGACCTGACCGTCGCGCTCGCCGTCGAGGCGATCGTCGATATCGTCGAGGATACTTTCGAGCTCGAGATGGCAGCGGCCGACGCACGCGGCATCATCGGCTCGGCCATGATCCGAGGCCGTGCCACCGACATCCTCGATCTCGCCCACTACCTGCCGCTGAACGAGCCCGGCTGGTTCGCGGCCGGGCGTAGCGCGGAGCTTCCCGGCCGGATCCTGCTGGTCGAACCCTCCGACTTCCTGCGCGACATGCTGAGCCCGGTGTTGAGAGCCTCCGGGCGGATCATCGCGCCGATCGCCGATTTCACCGAGGCAGCCCTGGCCACGGCAGGCGAGCCGATCTTGACCGCATTGCTCGATCTCGACCGCGACAGCGAGGCCGCCTTCGCCTTCGCCGCCCTCCTGCGTGAGCGCGCCAAGGGCGAGCGCCTGCGCATCCTCGGCCTGACGACCTGCGCCACGCCCGACCTGCACATGCGGGCGGTCCAGGCCGGCCTCGACGACGTCATCGCGAAATTCGACCGCCGCGCCCTGCTGAGCGAGCTCAATACGGCGGGCGCCGACCTGAGGCATGCGGCATGATGTCGAGCGAACAACAGGCCCCCTCCTCCGCGTCCGGTTTCGGCGACTCGCTCGACTATGTGACGATTCGTATCGGCGAGCAGCTTCTTGGTCTGCCGATCGGCCGCGTCCAGGACGTCTTCATCGCCAACCGCATCACGGTCGTCCCGCGTGCGCCTGACGAGATCGTCGGCCTGATCAACCTGCGCGGCCGCATTGTCACCGCGATCTGCCTGCGCAAGCGGCTCGGGCGTCCGGTCGAGCTCAAGCTCGACGGCCAGGGCCGCCAGGAACTGACGGCGATCGGCATCGACCACGGCGGCGAGGCCTATGCGCTCATCGTCGACGCGGTCGGCGAGGTGATCCGGCTCGACCGGTCCACCTTCGAGCCGCTTCCGGTTCATCTCGATCGCGTCTGGGCGGCGCTGGCGACGGGCATCCATCGCCTTGCTGACGAGCTTCTCGTGGTGCTCGATCTCGACGCCGTCCTCGATCTCGACCTTCGCAGCGCGGCCTGACGGCCGCGCCACAGTTTTGGAGACCCAGTCATGAAATACTGCCTCGTCGTCGACGACTCAGCGGTGATCCGAAAGGTGGCCCGCCGTATTCTGGAGGGGCTGCAGTTCCGCATCGCCGAGGCCGAGGACGGCGCGCGCGCCATCGACGCCTGCAAGGGCGAGATGCCGGACGCCGTGCTGCTCGACTGGAACATGCCGATCATGGACGGCTACGAGTTCCTGCGCACGCTGCGCCAGATGCCGGGCGGCAAGCGCCCCAAGGTGGTGTTCTGCACCACCGAGAACGACATCGCCCATATCGCGCGCGCCATGCATGCCGGTGCCGACGAGTACATCATGAAGCCCTTCGACAAGGAGATCGTGGCTTCGAAATTCCATCAGGTCGGCCTGCTCTGAGCGAGCGCGTCCCGATGCGGCAGCGCATCGGCATCGCTTCGCCGAGGATGCCTACGCTCAAGATGCCTGCACCTACGCCGCCGCCCCGGTGAGAAACATGCCGACCTTGTCTCCTCGCGCGCTTCCAGCAAGCCCCGCATCGCGGCACAAGACCGTGGTGATCGCCGACGATTCCGTCGTCGTGCGCGGGCTCTTCGCGCGCTGGCTGGGTGAGGCCGGCAATTTCCACGTCGTCGCGGTCGCCGGGGACGGCGAGACCGCTGTCGCCCACGCCACCCGCTTCAAGCCCGACGTGATGGTGCTCGACCTCGATATGCCCGGCGTCGACGGTGCCACGGCACTGCCCCAGATCCTCAGGGAAAGCCCGAACACGGGTATCCTGCTCGCCGCGACGTTGAACGAGCGCAACACCCGCCTCGCCCTCGAGTGCATGACGCGGGGCGCGATGGACGTGGTCTCGAAACCGGACAGCCGCAGCGGCATGACCTTGTCGCTGGATTTCCGCAGCGAGTTCCTGCTCAAGCTCGGCAACATCGTCCAGGCGCCGGTGAGGCCCGGCTCGCTCCCGCCCGAGATCGACACCGATCTGCCGCATGCCGGGCCGACGAACCTGCGCCCGCTCGTCTCGGTGATGCCGCGCTATCTCGTGATCGGCGCCTCCACCGGCGGTCCTCGCGCCGTCGCCAAGGTACTGTTCGACATCGGCGAAGGTCTCAACGACCTGACGACGGTCGTCGTCCAACACATGCCGCCGCTCTTCACCGCCTCCTTCGCCGAACAGGTCGCCGCCCATATCGGGGTTCCCGCCCGCGAGCCCTTCGACGGCGAGCGCCTGATGCGCGGCACCGTCTACATCGCGCCCGGCGGACGCCATCTCGGCATCGACCGCCGGCTCGGCCATATCGTCGCGCGCATCGGTGACGAGCCGCCCGTCAATTTCTGCCGCCCGGCCGTCGATGTCCTGTTCAGCGAAGCCGCCCGCCATCTCGGTCCGGCCGCACTCGGCCTCGTCCTCACCGGCATGGGCAGCGACGGCACCACTGGCGCCGGCGCGCTGCGCAAGGCCGGCGCCGCCGTCATCGCCCAGGACGAGCCGAGCAGCACGATCTGGGGTATGCCCGGTTCGGTCGTGCGCGCCCGCCGTGCCAGTGCCGTCATCGCGCTCGACGAGATCGGCGCCTCGATCCGCTGCCTCGTGCGGGGGGTGCAAACGGCATGACCGAAGCCGATTTCGCCTTCCTCCGCCTTCTGCTGCAGCAGCGCTCCGGCCTGTCGCTGACCGCGGACAAGCGTTACCTCGCCGAAAGCCGGCTCGGCATCCTCTGCCGTCGGCGCGGCATCGCCGATATCGAGGCGCTCGTCCGCCAACTCAGGCTCTCGCGTGACCTCGCTCTCGAAAGCGCCGTGGTCGACGCCATGACCACCAACGAGACGCTGTTCTTCCGCGACCAGACACCGTTCAATCTGTTCCGGGACGTCATCCTGCCCGAGCGGCTCGCCGCCAATGCCGCCAGCCGGTCGCTGCGGATCTGGTGCGCCGCCGTCTCCAGCGGCCAGGAAGCCTTTTCTCTGGCCATGCTGATCGACGAGCTCGGCGACCGGCTCGCCGGCTGGAAGATCGAGATCCTCGGAACCGATATCTCCGCGGAGATTCTGGAGAAGGCCCGCGTCGGCATCTACAGCCAGTTCGAAATCCAGCGCGGGCTGCCGATCCAGATGCTGCTGAAGCATTTCCAGCAGATCGGCGACAAATGGCAGGTTTCCGAGCGCATCCGCTCGATGGTCACGTTCAAGCAGCACAACCTGCTCGAGCGCAACGACCAATTCGGTCGGTTCGACGTGATCTTCTGCCGCAACGTCCTGATCTATTTCGACGTGCCGACCAAGGTGAGGGTGCTCGAACTGCTGACGCCGCGCCTCGTGCCGGATGGAGCCTTCGTGCTCGGCGCCGCCGAAACCGTGCTGGGGCTGGCAACGAAGCTCACCTGTGATCCGCAGCATCGCGGCCTCTACCGGCACGTCGCGATGGCGGCAGCGCCCGTTACCGCCTCCCCTGCGCCAGGCCTGCGGCCGCGGCCCGCCATCGCCGCCTCCGCACTGCGCGGCTGAGCCGCCAGCGTCTCGAAGAACCGGCCTCGTCATTGCGAGCACAGCGAAGCAATCCAGGAGGACTGGGTTGAACGCTTCAGCCCAGTCCTCCTGGATTGCTTCGTCGCTTCGCTCCTCGCAATGACGGGAAGGCGTTTCAGACGGGCCAAAAGCCGCTCCCGGCGGAGGCTGGCCACTTCATCACCGCACAAACAAAAACCCCGCCTCTCGGCGGGGTCCCCGTCGACCTGTCGTGTACATCCGACGATCAGGTCAAGAACTGGTATGGCGTCGCTTCATGACCGCCCGATGACGGGCGGGCGACGGAAATGCGTCAGGCCGGGATGCGTTCCTCGACATCGGACGGCTCGCGCAGCACATAGCCGCGGCCCCAGACGGTCTCGATGTAGTTCTTGCCGTCCGACGCGTTGGCGAGCTTCTTGCGCAGCTTGCAGATGAACACGTCGATGATCTTGAGCTCGGGCTCGTCCATGCCGCCATAGAGATGGTTGAGGAACATCTCCTTGGTGAGCGTCGTGCCCTTGCGGAGCGAGAGCAGCTCCAGCATCTGGTATTCCTTGCCGGTCAGGTGCACGCGGGCGGCATCGACCTCGACCGTCTTGGTGTCGAGATTGACGACCAGATCGCCGGTGGTGATGACCGACTGGGCGTGGCCCTTCGAGCGGCGCACGATCGCATGGATGCGGGCGACCAGCTCGTCCTTGTGGAACGGCTTGGTGAGATAGTCGTCGGCACCGAAGCCGAGGCCCTTCACCTTGTCCTCGATGCCGGCGAGGCCGGAGAGGATCAGGATCGGCGTCTTGACCTTCGCCACGCGAAGCGAGCGCAGAACCTCGTAGCCCGACATGTCGGGGAGGTTCAGGTCGAGCAGGATGATGTCGTAGTCGTAGAGCTTGCCGAGATCGACGCCCTCTTCGCCGAGGTCCGTCGTATAGACGTTGAAGCTCTCCGATTTGAGCATGAGCTCGATGCTTTGAGCGGTCGCGCTATCGTCCTCGATCAGCAGAACCCGCATGTCCACGTCCCCAATTTCGCCCGCAGGGCAGGTTTGACCGTTGTTTCCGCCCGGACCGTTCGGCCCCGGACGACGACGCACTTGCCCAATGAAACGCCACGCGACACGCTACGAGGAAACTGGTTAACAAACCGTGATTCCCGAGCGCAAGCGCTTCCTCGGAGAAAGTGAACGATCCTTGTCGAGGTGAGTCGAATTTGACACGGATCGCTGAACTTCTCGGCCGCGAAAGCGCCTCTCGCGGAGGGTTGCCCCGGGAAACAGCGCCATAATGGCTCTGCGACACGTGGCAGCCTCAATCCGCAGTGTTAATCACAGAGCTTAACAGCAGGTAAATGAGCGCAATTTGTTAGGAACTCTTACCAAATCATCCACAGGTCGGGCCGGCCGCGAATTCGGTTGCCCGTACACTGCCGGCGAAGTTGAATCACTCCGATGAATTCCCCGTCCCACGGCCATGACCGCCTCTCCGCTTTGGCGACCGCCATCGAGCATATCGAAAGCGTGACCATCTATGGCCGCGTCATCGGCGTGCGCGGCCTGCTGGTTGAGGTCGCCGGGCCGATCGGCACGATGAGCCTGGGCGGGCGCGTCGGCATCGAGATCGCGCCGGGCACGCGCGTTCCCTGCGAGGTCGTCGGCTTCTCCGGTGACAAGGCGCTGGTCATGCCGTTCGGCGGGCTCGACGGCGTCCGCCGCGGCTGCCCCGTCCATGTCGACCAGGCGCAGCCGGGCCTGCGCCCCACCCCGGCCTGGCTCGGCCGGGTCGTCGATGCGCTTGGCCGTCCGGTCGACGGCGGCCCGCCTTTGCCGCAGGGCGACACGCTCTTCGCCTATCGCAACGATCCCCCGAACGCCCATAAGCGGCGCCGGGTCGGTCGCCCGCTCGATCTCGGCGTGCGAGCTCTCAACACCTTCCTGACCTGCTGCATCGGCCAGCGCATGGGCATCTTCGCCGGCTCCGGCGTCGGGAAGTCCGTGCTGCTCTCGATGCTCGCCCGCTATGCCCAGGCCGACGTCAACATAATCGGCCTCGTCGGCGAGCGTGGCCGCGAGGTGCAGGAGTTCTTGCAGGAGGATCTCGGGCCGCAGGGCCTCGCCCGCTCGATCGTCGTCGTTGCGACCTCGGACGAGCCGGCGCTGATGCGCAAGCAGGCGGCCCTCACCACGCTGACGCTCGCCGAATATTTCCGCGACCGCGGCCTCCAGGTGATGTGCCTGATGGATTCGGTGACGCGCTTCGCCATGGCGATGCGCGAGATCGGCCTGGCCGCCGGCGAGCCGCCGACCACGAAGGGCTACACCCCGACCGTCTTCGCCGAACTGCCGCGCCTGCTCGAACGCGCCGGCCCCGGCACCGGCGACGGCGCCATCACCGGCCTCTTCACCGTTCTGGTCGACGGCGGCGACCATGACGAGCCGGTCGCCGACGCGGTGCGCGGCATTCTCGACGGCCATATCGTCATGGAACGCTCCATCGCCGAGCGCGGACGCTATCCGGCGGTCAACATCCTCAAATCGGTCTCGCGCACGATGCCGCGTTCCTGCGACCCCGCCTATTATCCGGTGGTGCAGAAGGCGCGCTCGACGCTCGCGACCTATGCCGACATGGAAGAACTGATTCGCCTCGGCGCCTATCGTCAGGGCGCCTCGGCCGAGGTGGACGAGGCGATCCGCCTGCATCCCGCGCTGGAAGCCTTCCTCAAGCAGGCCAAGGACGACGCAACCCCACTGCAGGAATGCTACGCGCGCCTTGCCGCCATCATGAGCGGGACGGTCTGATGGTCGCCGATATCTCCCACCGCAGGATGTCCGACGATGATCGCAGCGCTCCTGATCGGCCTCGTCGCGCTGATCCACGTCTATATCGTCATTCTGGAGATGGTCTGGTGGGACACGCCGCGCGGTCACAAGGCCTTCGGCCTCACGCCGGAATTCGCCGCGCGCTCGAAAGTGCTCGCCGCCAACCAGGGGCTCTATAACGGCTTCCTCGTAGCCGGCCTCGCCTGGGGCCTCTGGCTCGGCCCGGAAGGCTTCGCGATCAAGCTGTTCTTCCTGGCCTGCGTCCTCGTTGCCGGACTGTTTGGCGCAGCAACCGCCAGCCGCAAGATCCTCTATATACAGGCGCTGCCCGCGGCGCTCGCAATCGCGGCCCTGCTGGCCCGGATCTGATCCCGCTTCAGGCCCGCGCCACCATCCGCACCAGCGCGAACATCGCGGCGAAGCCGATGGCCTGAATGGCCGCCGAGATCACCAGTGTCGGGCTGGCGCCGAGCCGCTCGACCATCACCGCGAAGAGCAGCGGCGCCGCGGCGAAGGTCATGTTCTGCGGCACGGTGAGCTTGCCGAGCATCGACGCGAAGCCGTTGCGCCCGAACAGCGCCAGCGGCAGCGTCGCCCGCGCGATCGAGATCACGCCGAGCGCCGCGCTGAACAGCACGATGAAGATCGCAGCCGCCGTAATCGTCATCGTCACGAAAGGCAGCGTCAGGCACAGGATCGGCCCCAGCAGCAGGCCGAACAGCGCCACCTTCTCGGCCGGAAGCCGCTCTCCCAAAGTCGCGTCGATGGCGCGGGCGGCCAGCGTCGCCAGGCCGCTGAGCGTCGCGACCCAGACAGCCTCGGCCTGCGTCAGCCCGGCTTCCTGGAACAGGCTGATCAGATGCAGCGGCAGGCCCCATGAGACGAGCCCGCTGGCGGAGAAGGCGAGCGCCACCAGCCAGAACGCCGCCCTGCGGGCCTCGGGCGCGACGCGCCCGCGTTCGCCGACGGATGCCGCCTCCGGCTTGGCCGCGCGGGCAGGCAGATGCCGATAGCGCGGGATCGACGCATAAACCGGCAGTACGATGACGATCTGCATGGCCGCGAAAACGAGCAACGTCATCCGCCAGCCGAACGCGTTCATCAGCACCGCCGTCAGGGGCCAGAACACGCTGGAAGCCAGTCCCGTAACCAGCATCATCAGGCCGATCACCCGCCGCGTCCGGTCCCCCATCAATTGGGAGATCGTGACGTTGCCGGTATTGGCGAGCGACATCGCATGGCCGAGCCCGATCACGAACCAGCTCGCGAGATAGCTAACCGGCCCCTGCGCCTGCGACAGGACGCCGAGCCCGAGCGCGCAGATCACTGCACCGATGCACATCGAGCGCCGCGTGCCCTCGCGGTCGAGCACGCGCCCGATCGCGGGTGCGACCAAGGCCCCGGTGACGAGCAGGATGGTGATGCCGCCGAAGACGATCTCGGCATTGAGGCCGATCTCGCGATCGAGCGCGCCGACCAAAACCGAGGGCGAATAGAAGGTCGAGCCCCAGCCGATGATGCGGGTCATGGCCAGGCCGAGAAGCAGGGGGCCGTGCCCGCCGAAACGAGAAGAGGCAGCCAAGACAGGATATCCGCGGAGCAGGAGGCCGAATGGCCTTGCGTCCGACGTCACTAGATCATCCCGACAGCCGGCGGCAGCAACCGCGACGCGGGCGGATCATGCGTCAAAGGCAGCCCGTTCCGGTAAGGAAAGGTCAACCTCCTTGCGCCATGTTGCTCCTCGTCTCGCGGATGGAGTTCCGGCGCGCGCCGAGGGGTCGGCAGCGCCGATGCGTAATCAGGAGTTGAAAACGATATGAAGTCGCGAGAGACGCTTCTTCGGCTCAAGCGCTTCCAGGTCGACGAAAAGCGTCGCCGGGTAAGCCAGATCGAGATGATGATCGCCGATTTTCATCGGATGGCGAGCGATCTCGATCGCGAGATCCAGGCCGAGGAATCGCGCGCCGGCATCGCGGACCCCGCCCATTTCGCCTATCCGACCTATGCCAAGGCAGCGCTCGGCCGCCGCGACAACCTGCGCCAGTCGGCCGACAACCTGAAGGGCCAGCTCGACGAGGCCAAGGCCGAGCTGCAGGAAGCCTTCGAGGACATGAAGAAGGTCGAGATTCTCGACGACCGCGAGCGCGCCTCGGAGCGCGCGGCGGAGGCCGCCCGCGACCAGGCCACCATGGACGCGATCGGGCTGCGCTCGCGCGTCTGAGGCCGCAATCAGAGTTCAGACAAGAGGGCGGCGTCCGGAAGGGCGCCGCCCTTTTTCATGCGATGATGGGATGGTGCTCGACGGAGTCGCGCCGCAGCTTGCCGGTCAGGCGCGGATCGTCATCGACCTCGACCCCGCGCTTGAACACCGTGAAGCCGGAGCGCTGGTAGAAGGCGAGCGCGGCGGGGTGGTCGAGCGTGCAGGTATGCACCCAGAAGCGCGTGATCGGCTGAGCCCAGGCCAGCGCGAGCGCCCGGTTCATCAGCCAACGACCGGCGCCCTTCCCGACCACGGCCTCGTCCAGCCCGAAGAAGGCAAGTTCGCCCTCGCCCGGCACGCGGAAATCCAGCTCGAGCAGGCCGACATCGCGCCCCTCAAAGCGAACGGCGTAGAGCTCGACGGCCGGGTCGGCGAGGATCGCCTCGATCTCGGCGCGCGGCTTGGTCAGGCGGCTGAACCACATCCAGCGCTCGCCGAGCAGCCGGTAGACGGCGAGATAGCGCTCGACATCGGAGCGTCCGATCGCATCAAGCGAAAAACCCACGATCCCGGCCGGGTCAGGTCGCTCCGGCGGCCGTTCGAACATCTCCAGCGAAGTCACGATGGTCGCAATCTTCCCGGGCGGCAGGTCGGTCGTTCCGGTCAGGGTGATGGTCAGGCTCTGGGTCATGAAGGGCTGTTCGATCGGCTCATAAGGGAATCTGCCGCGATCATGACATGATCGGGGTCGAAAGATCACCGCATGCCGATGCATGCCCGGCGTCACGGCATCGCGCCCCGTCCCGCCTCCCCGGCCGGACATCACGATGGATCGAACCGCCGGCGAGGCGCGATCCGCCTTCACGTACGATCGAGGATGAGACGAGATGAACCGCACCGCCACCGTCCTGGCCGCCCTTCTCGCCGCCGGCCTGCTTGCCGGCACGGCCCAGGCCCAGCAGCCCCATGGCGGCCATGCCGGCCACGGAGTCTCTGCTGCGACGGCAAAGCCCGGCGAGAGCGCCTCGACCAAGGCCTATCGCGACGCCAACACGAAGATGCACAAGGACATGGACATCCCCTATTCCGGCGATGCCGATGCCGATTTCGTTCGCGGCATGATCCCGCATCATCAGGGCGCGATCGACATGGCCAAGATCGTCCTCGCCCATGGCAAGGATCCGGAAATCCGCAAACTCGCCGAGAACGTCATCCGCGACCAGGAGAAGGAAGTCGCGATGATGCGGGACTGGCTGAAGAAGAACGGCAAGTGACCTCCGCTTCACGCCCCTGACCTTGGGCCAGGGCGAGCAAGCTCAGGCGCTTGCCCTCGCTCCTCCCCACTGGCAGAGAGGGGAAAGGTTCGCGCCGCAGCGGTGACGACGTGGGCCATCCTACCCGTCACCATCTTGTTCCGAACCCGCGGCCTCCATGAAACGCTATCTCGACTATCTCTGGCCGATCATCGGGCTCGTCGCCGTCGTCTGGTCCGTCGAACTGCTCTGGGACAAGCTCAAGGCCGAGGCTGGCTCGGACGCCGCCATCAAGGCGCTGCTCGCCGATGCCGGGCTCTGGCAGAGCATCAAGATCATCGCCCACCGCATCGGCCACAAGATCGCGGTGATTCCGCCGGAAGCCTTCCTCCATGCGGGGCTGGCGACCCTCGTAGCCTATGCCGCGCTCGCCTGGTACGACCGCATCGCCCTGATCCATCTCGGCAAGGAGAAGGGCATCTCCTGGCCCTATATCTCGCTCTGCTCCTTCGTCACCTATGCACTCTCCCACAATATCGGCGCCTCGGTCTTTTCGGGCGGCATGGTGCGCTACCGCGCCTATACGGCGAAGGGCCTGACGGCGGGCGAGGTCGCAGTCCTCGTCGCGCTCTGCTCCTTCACCTTCGCCTTCGGCACGATCTTCCTGATGGGGCTCGTGCTGCTCTACGAGCCGCAGATCCTGCATCCGCTCGAACGGATGTCGAAATGGTTCGCGATATCAGACAATACCGCGCGGCTGATCGGCCTCGGCATGCTCGCCTTCGTCGCGCTCTACACCATCGGTTCGTGGCTGCGCTTCAAGCCGCTGAAAATCGGCAAGTTCGAGATCATCTATCCGCGCCTGCCGATCGTCTTCAGGCAATATCTGGCGGCGCCGCTCGAACTCGCGGGCGCGGCTGGCATCATCTATTTCGCGCTGCCGGACCAGGGCAATCCGGGCTTCCTGATCGTGCTCGGCGCCTTCCTGCTCTCGTTCTCGGCCGGTTTGCTCAGCCAGGTGCCGGGCGGCGTCGGCGTGATGGAGGCGGTGTTCCTCGCTGTCATGCCGGGCGTGCCGGCGCCAGCCGTCTTCGCCGCGCTGCTGATCTGGCGGATGTTCTACCTCATCCTGCCGCTGGTCTTCTCGCTGCCGATCGTGCTGGCCTTCGAGCGGGCGCAGCTCAAGCGCAGCACCCGCATCGCTCCGCCGCCCTAGCATCGGCCCGCAAACTGGGAACCGGTTTTCGAGCCAAGCCGATGCGCAGAAAGCCTGTCAGCGCTTGAGCGCGATCGCAGCCGCGCCGAACATCAGGAGCGCGCCGACCGCTTCCGACCAGCCGAAGGGCTCGCTGAGCGCGACGACGCCGACCGCGACCGCGATGGCCGGGCTGACGAAGGCATAGAGCCCGGCGCGGAAGGCACCCCAGTCGCGCAGCAGCCGCATATAGATGGTGAAACCCATCAGCGAGCCGCCGACGATCAGGAAGAGCACCGCCGGCAGCACCGGCCAGCTCGCCAGCGCCCGGACATCGGCAAGGCCGACCGGCTCCAGCGAAAGCGAGACCGCGGTCAGCCCGATGCCGCCGATCAGCGTCTGCCAGCCGGCCAGCGTCAATGTCGGCATCGTCCCGGCGATCGGCCTGGAGAGCACGGCACCGACGCAATAGAACAAGGTCCCAGCCGCCACGGCCGCGAGCCCCATCGCCTCGAGCGGATCGCCATGCGCAGCGGAGAGCCCGCCCATCGCCCGCGTTGCGAACAGGAAGCCCAGGCCGACGGTGCCGAGCGCGATCGCCGCGATCTTGCGCCCGTCGATCCGCACGCCTTCGATCACGCGGCTAGCCAGCAGCGTATAGATCGGGATCGTCGCGAAATTGACGATGGCGGCGAGCCCGCTCGGCGCGGGCTTCGTGCCCCAGAACAGCAGCGTGTAATTGGCGGTGTTGAGCAGCAGCGCCGTGCCGATCAATCGCGGCCAGGCGCCGCCCGGCACCTTGGACACGTCGCGCCCGGCCCAGAGCAGCATCAGCAGGCCGGCGATCGAGAACCGCGCCGCCGCCAGGAAGACCGGAGGGACATGCATGGAGCCGACCTTGACCGGCAGCCAGGTCAGCCCCCAGACGAGGCACATGACGGCGAAAAGGGCGGTGTTGCGCGACATGCTCTCCGCTTAGCCACAGGCCGCTAGGCTGACCATTGCGCGGTAGGCATCGGCGCCCCGTGGAAACCGGAGAGAAGCCTCAGACGCTGCCGACCGTCTTGAGGCGCACGCGCGGATGGATCTCCGCCTGCGACAGCACCGGCGTCTCCCTGCGGAAGCGCTCGATGATCTGGCGGGCGAAGGGCCGGGCCATGGCCGAGGTGACCAGCGCCGGCATCTCGCCGATGCGCGCGGCATCCTCGAACTTGTCGCGGACGTGATGCACGAATTCCTGCAGGCGCGAGGGCTGCATGGCGAGATGACGGTCCTCGCCCTGACCGATGATCGACTCGGCGAAGACGCCTTCCCAGGCCGGCGACAGCGTGATGATCGGCAGCACGCCCTGCATGTTCGAGAACTGGGCGCAGATCTGGCGGGCGAGCCGGGCGCGAACATGCTCGGCGATCTCGCGCGGGTTGCGCATGCCCGACGAGACCTCGGCAATCCCCTCGATGATCGTCGGCAGGTCGCGGATCGAGATGCGCTCGGAGAGCAGGAGCTGCAGCACGCGCTGGATACCGGTGGTCGAGATCTGGCTCGGCACGATCTCCTTGACGAGATCGGCATGGTCCTTCGGCAGCTCGCGCAGCAGCTTCTGCACCTCGGAATGCGAGAGCAGTTCCGGCATGTTGGACTTCAGCACCTCGGTGAGATGCGTCGAGATCACGGTCGCGGCGTCGACCACGGTGTAGCCGCGCAATTGCGCCTCGTCCTGCAAGGCCGCGTCGATCCAGGTCGCCGGCAGGCCGAAGGTCGGCTCCAGCACATTGTGGCCCGGCAGGTTCACGGCACCGCCCATCGGGTCCATCGCCATGTACTGGCCAGCATAGACGATACCCTGCCCGGCATCGATCTCCTTGATCTTGATGAAGTAGTGGTTCGCCTCGAGCTGGACGTTGTCGACGATGCGCACGGCGGGCATGACGAAGCCCAGCTCGGCCGCGAGCTGGCGGCGCAGCGCCCGGACCTGATCGGTCAGGCGGTCCTGCCCGCTCGGCGCGTTGACCAGCGGCAGGAGCCCGTAGCCGATCTCGATCTTGAGTTCGTCCATCTTGAGGAGGTCGTTGAGCGTCTCCTCGCGCTGCGTGCCATCCGCAGAGACCGCACCGCCGGGCTGCGTCGGATCGGCCATGCCCTGCTCGGCCTCGCGGGCCTTGGCCGCCTTGCCGAAACGGTAGGCCATGAAGCCTGCGCCAGCTGCCAGCACGAGGAAGGGCAGCATCGGGATGCCCGGCAGCACCGCGATCAGCAACATCACCGCCGCCGACATGCCGAGCGCCTTGGGATAACCGGAGAGCTGCTTGCCGAGCGCCTTGTCGGCCGCGCCGCGCACGCCCGCCTTCGAGACGAGCAGGCCGGCCGCGGTCGAGACGATCAGCGCCGGCAGTTGGCTGACGAGGCCGTCGCCGACGGTGAGCAGCGTGTAGTTCGTCGCCGCCTGGCCGAAGCTGAGGTTCTGCTGCGCCACGCCGATGACGATGCCGCCGAGCACGTTGATGAAGGTGATCAGCAGGCCGGCGATGGCGTCGCCGCGCACGAATTTCGAAGCACCGTCCATCGAGCCGAAGAAGGAGGACTCATCCTCCAGGGCCCTGCGGCGGACCTTCGCGGTCTCCTGATCGATCAGGCCGGCGGACAGGTCGGCGTCGATCGCCATCTGCTTGCCGGGCATGGCGTCGAGGCTGAAGCGAGCCGCGACCTCGGCGATGCGGCCCGAGCCCTTGGTGATGACGACGAAGTTCACGATGATCAGGATCGTGAAGACGATCACGCCGATCACGAAATTGCCGCTCATCACGAAGCCGGCGAAGGCCTCGATGACATGGCCGGCGGCCGCCGTGCCCTCATGGCCATGGGCCAGGATCAGGCGCGTCGAGGCGAGGTTCAGCGCCAGCCGGAACATGGTGACGATCAGCAACACCGTCGGGAAGGCCGAAAACTCCAGCGGCTCCTCGATGAAGAGCGCGGTCATCAGCACGAGCACCGAGACGATGATCGACAGCGCCAGCAAGAGATCGAGCAGCACCGCCGGCATCGGGAAGATGAGCACCACCAGGATGCCCATGACGCCGATGGCGAGGAAGAGGTCGGGACGGTTGAACAGTTTGCCGAGCGCCCCGCGATCGGGAACGGTAAAGCCTCTGCCCTGCCCTGCCGTCATATCGGTCATCGACCGCACCGCCCCACGCCTGCGCGCCCCGAAGCAGGGCGCAGCTCGGCAATTCTTGCCGGGCGTATGGTGAATGATTGGTTAAACCGGCTCTCGGGAGCCTGTCCCCGAATGCTCCACCGGAACCTTTTCGGCCGGGCACCGTTGCTTCCCGACGCCATGCGCATGGCGGCTGTGTCGCCATCGCCGTGCGCTTCGCACGTCCGGCCGCGCGCAAGCCGCTCGAAAGCATGGCGCGACCACTCAACGCTGTCGAGTGACGAGGCTGCATCCGCAACCGTGCCCCGCAAAAACCGGCCCGATGGAACAAAGCGTCATTTAAATGCATTATTCCATGCTGGCATTCCTTGCCTAAGAATGCCGCGGGAGATGTGGTGACAACAGCCTGGAGGCCGTCGTGGACAGACGCTCATTCCTGATGACACTGGTCGGCGGCTTTGCCGCAGCCGGCATGGGCGGCATCGCCGCCGCCGAAGCGGCCCAGCCCAAGCTGGTACCGGTGCCGGACGCAGAGCCCACCAAGGGCGACGAGGCCGTGACCGCCGAGATGAAGGAGGCGCTCGACAAGAGCGACGCCGAATTCAGCCAGTATTACTATTACCGCCGGCCGCGCTACTACGCGCGCCCCCGCTATTATGCGCGCCCGCGCTACTATTACCGGCCGCGCTATTACGCCCGCCCGCGCTATTATTATCGGCGGCGCTACTACTGACGGATCCGCGGGTCAGGCGGCGCTGATGCGCGTCTGACCCGGCTCGGCCACGGTAATGCCGGACGAGGTGTACTCGCTGAGCTTGTTGCGCAGCGTGCGGATCGAGATTCCCAGAATCTTGGCCGCATGCGTCCGGTTGCCGAGGCAGTGATCGAGCGTATCGAGGATGAGTTCGCGCTCGACATCGGCGACCGTGTGGCCCACCAGCGAACGCGTCATGGCCTCCGCCGTCTGGGCCGCCCGTGCGGCCGGATCGCGCGACGGAGCCGGTGAAAGCGCCTCGCCTTCCGGGCTGAGCACGGCGGAAGCGGCGATCTCCGGCCCGCTCGCCAGCAGCACCGCCCGGTGCATCGTGTTTTCCAGTTCGCGGACATTGCCGCGCCACGCGCTGGCCAAAAGCAACTTGCGTGCGTCGGTCGCGATCGGCCGCGCTGGCAGCCCGTTCAGATCCGCATATTTCCTGGCGAAATGCTCGGCCAGCACCAGGATGTCGCCCGGCCGCTCGCGCAGCGCCGGCAGGCGCAGATGCACGACATTGAGGCGATAGAGCAGGTCCTCGCGGAATGAGCCCTCGCGCACGGCATCGGCCAGGTTGCGGTTCGAGGTCGCGATGATCCGGATATCGACCTTGACCGGCTGCGTGCCGCCGACCCGGTCGATCATGCGCTCCTGCAGCGCGCGCAGGAGCTTGGCCTGCAGGCGGACATCCATCTCCGAGATTTCGTCGAGCAGCAGCGTGCCGCCATTGGCCTCTTCGAACTTGCCGATGCGGCGCGCGATGGCACCGGTGAAGGCGCCCTTCTCATGGCCGAACAGTTCGGATTCGAGCAGGTTGTCGGGGATGGCCGCGCAGTTCACCGCGACGAACGGGCGGTCCTTGCGGCCCGACTTCTGGTGGAGATGGCGTGCGATCACCTCCTTGCCGGTGCCGCTCTCGCCGGTGACGAGCACCGGCGCTTCCGAGCGCGCGATCTGCGTGGCGAGCTGCACGACGCGCTCCATCGCCGGATCGCGCCAGATCAGGCTGGACTGGTCGGCGGCGACCGCCTCCAGCACCGCCGCGATCAATTCCGGATCGGGCGGCAGCGGTACATATTCCCGGGCGCCGGCCTGGATCGCCGCGACGGCGGCGCGCGTATCGGTCGAGGTACCGCAGGCGACGATCGGCGTGCGGATGCGCTCGGCTTCCAGCGCCGCGACATACCCTGCGATCGGCTGGGCGACATCGACCATCAGCAGGTCGGCACCCTTGGCGCGCAGCACGGCGAGCGTCTGGTCGAGGCTTTCGGTATGGGTGACGGCCGCGCCATGCGACATGGCGATCTTGGCGGCTGCGATGATCTGCCCCTTGAGACCGCCGGCGATGATGAGGCGCATGGCTCAGGTCCTTCTGTTCGTCGATGTCATGGGGCGGGCCGTCACCGGTCTGCCTTGATGATTTCGGTCATGGTCACGCCGAGCCGGTCCTCGACGACGACGACCTCCCCGCGCGCGACGAGCCGCTCGTTGACGAAGATGTCGATGGCCTCGCCGACGCGCCGGTCGAGCTCGAGCACGGCGCCCGGCACGATCTGGAGCAGGTCGCCGACCGCGACCTTGGAGGAGCCGAGCACGGCGGACACCGTGACCGGCACGTCGAAGACCTGTTCGAGATCCTCGGCCGTCTTGACCGGCACCGGGCCCGACCGGGCGACCGACATCTCGCCCTGATCGAAGGACAGGTCGGCCTGGTTCAGCGGCGGCAGATTGAGATCGCTTTCCTGGCTCATGGCTCAGACCTTCATGGTTCTGCATGGCCATGGCCGAACACGCGGGCGACCGCCTGCTCGACCAGAGCCGTGAGTTGCTGGCTGTCGAGGACGAAGCCGCCCTCCGCCCATTCGATACGCCCGTCGCCCGGCGCGATGTCGGATTGCCCGATCACGATCAGCTTGCCGGAGAAGCCGTGTTCGGCCGCAAGCTTCCGGACCAGCTCCTCGGCTGCCTCGACCACGCTCTCATGCACGCGCAGCACGAGATGCGGCGCCGTGCGGGCATGGTTCAGGCACTCGCGGATGGCTCCCGCCAGGGAGGCCAGCGGCTTCTCGGCCAGCGCGGCCCCGGCCAGCGCCTTCGCCGTCACGATCGCAACATGGGCCGCATGTTCCTCGATCGCGGCGGTGCGGGCAGCCTCCTGCGCGAAAAGCCGCTCGGCCGAACGCGCGAGCTGGCCGGTCAGGCCGACGAGCTGTGACTGCGCTTCGCGATGCGCCTGTTCCTGCCCGGCATGGAAGCCCTCTGCGCGGGCCGCGGTGAGCTCGGCCTCGCCGGCGGCCTTGCGGCTGCCTTCGCGAAAATCCGTCCCGAACAGGAATTTCTTGGCGGACGTCATCTCAGTACACCAACTCGTCTTCGGAGCTGCCCTTGGACAGCACGATCTCGCCCTTTTCGGCGAGCTCCTTGGTCATCTGGACGAGCGTCGTCTGGGCCTCGTCGACCTCCTTGAGGCGCAAGGGACCCATGCTAGCCATGTCGTCCTGCATGTTTTTGGCGGCGCGCTGCGACATCGCCCCGAGGAAGAAGTCGCGCATCGGCTGGCTGGCGCCCTTGAGCGCACGCGCCAGCGTGCTCTTGTCGGCCTGGCTCACCAGCGTCTGCAGGCCGGCCGGATCGAGCTTGGCGAGGTCCTCGAAGGTGAACATCAGGGCGCGGATGCGCTCCGCCGCGTCCTGGTTCGAGGCGTCCAGTGCAGAAAGGAAGCGGATCTCGGTCTGCCGGTCGAAGCCGTTGAAGATCTCCGCCATCATTTCGTGCGGATCGCGACGGCGCGTCTGGGTCAGGGTCGAGACGAACTCGGTGCGCAGCGTATTCTCGATATGGTCGAGGGCTTCCTTCTGCACCGACTCCAGCCGCAGCATGCGGCCGACGACCTCGATCGAGAGATCGTTCGGCAGGTTGCGCAACACATTGGCGGCATGCTCCGCCCGGATCTTCGACAGGATCACCGCAATGGTCTGCGGGTATTCGTTCTTGAGGAAGTTCGCGAGCACGACAGCATCGATATTGCCGAGCTTCTGCCACATGTTGCGGCCGGCAGGCCCGCGGATTTCCTCCATGATCAGCGCGACCTGATCCGTCGGCAGGATCTTCTCGAGCAGCGAGATCGTGCGGTCGAACGACCCCGTCACCGCGCCGGCGCTGGAGAGCTTTCCGACGAAATCGAGCATCAGGCGCTCGACCTCGTCGGCATCGACCGTGCCGAGCTCTGCCATGGCGCGGGTGATGATGCGGATCTCGTCGTCGTCGAATTCCTGCCAGATCTTGCGTCCGTGCTCCTCGCCGAGCACGAGCAGGATGACGGCGGCGCGCTGCGGACCCGTCATTTCGGCGACGGTGGTCACGCCGAAGCCGCCGCCCTCGATGGCGTCCGGGAGACCGGGGGTTCGCGTAGCGATGGATCGGGCCTCAGCCATGTCTCAGCGCCCCGTCACGCAGCGGACTTCTCGTGGATCCAGCTCCGCAGCACCGCGACCGAATCGGACGGATTTTGCGAGACGAGGACCCCGATCTTTTCCACGGACTGCGCCTTGAGCTGGCCCTTGACCTGAGCGATGGCGAGCATCCGCTCGGACGGCCCGGCGTCCACGTCCACGGAAAGCGGTTCGCCGTCTGGGCCGACCGTCACCGCCCGCCCGCTGCCGGCCGGATCGCCGGTCGACCCGGGGGGGCCGGCCAGGGCGGCGCCACCATTGCGCATGAAGGAGGGGATCGCCCGGACATTGCTGTTGTCGGCGGCCAGAACCTGCTTCAGCAGCGGACGCACCACTGTCATCAGCACGATCACCGTGAGCAGCGAGATGACGCCGAGTTCGGCGAAGCGGATGACATCCTCCTTCGTGAAGGAGGTGAGCTTTTGCATCAACGACTGCTCGGTGAGCTCGGCCGGCGCCGGGGGCGCCTCGGCGAAGCGCAGGTTGACGACCTCGACCTTGTCGCCGCGGCCCTGGTCGAAGCCGACGGCGGTGCGCACGAGCTCGCCGATGCGCTCCAGCTCGTCGTTGTTGCGCGGCTGGTAGGACATTTCGCCGGCCGGGCTGCGCGTGTAATTGCCGTCGACGAGGACAGCAACGGAGAGCTTCTTGACCCGTCCGCCCTCCAGCACCTCGGTGCGGGTGGTGCGCGAGATCTCGTAATTGGAGACTTCCTCGTTCTTCTGGGAGTTCTCGCGCTGGTTCTGCTGCGCGCCTTGCGTCTGCTGCGCGCCCGGCAGTTCGTTGCCGACGGTCACCGTGCCATTGCCGCCCTCGCTCGTGGTCGAGGCCTCGGTGCGGTTCTGGCTGGAGCGCAGCACCCGGCCTTCCGGATCGTAGCTCTCGGAGCGGCTCTCGACCCGGTTGGTGTCGAGCGCGGCCGAGACCTGCACCCGCGCCCGGCCATAGCCGACGACGCTGGCGACGATATCCTCGACCTGCGACTTGAGGCGCTTCTCGATCGCGGTCTGCCGCTCCTCGATGCCGAGCCCGATCAGGCCCTGGTCGCTCTGGGCGCCGTCCGCCAGCAGCCGGCCGCGCTCGTCGACAATCGACACCCGCTCCGGCTTCAGGCCATCGACAGCCGAGGCGACGAGATGGCGCACGGCCCGGACCTGCGCGGCATCGAGATCGCCCGCGAGCTTGAGCACGATCGAGGCGCGCGGCGGCTCGCGGTCGCGCTCGAACAGGCGCCGCTCCGGGATGACGAGATGGACGCGCGCCGCCTGCACCCGCCCGATCGAGCGGATGGTGCGGGAGAGCTCGCCTTCGAGCGCGCGCAGATGGTTGATGTTCTGGACGAAGCTGGTCGAGGAGAAGGCATCGCCCTTGTCGAAGATCTCGTAGCCGACGCCGCCGCCGGCCGGGATGCCCTTGCTGGCGAGGTCGAGGCGCAGGCGCGGCACGTCGGCCTTCGGCACCAGCACCGTCTGCCCGTCGCCGCGCAGTTCGTACTTGATGCCGCGCGCATCGAGATCCTTGAGGATCGCGCTGACGTCCTGGCTACCCAGGTCCGAGAACAGCACGCTCATCGCCGGCTGCGACATCCTGAGCATGACGAAGCCGAAGAAGCCGACGAGCACCAGCGTGACGGCCAGCATGGCTGCCAGGCGCGCCGCTCCGAATTTGGCAAACTGCTCGATCAGGCCGTTCACGCCGCCATCCGTCCCACAGAATCGCAGGGACGGCGCACCTGCTCCGACCCACTAGGCAAGTTTTTCCCAGCGCATGGTTAGCGGTCGGTTAATTTTTGGGGGCGGGTCGTTAATCTTTCTCGCGGGCTAGAGCATTTTCAAGCGAAGTGGACTCCGGTTCGCGTGAAGAAAATGCGCCAAACAAGAATTTGGAGCGATTCGGCGTTCCGAAGGAGTGCGGAACCGCTCTGGCAGCGCAAACGCCAAAGGCGCCGGCCCTGTCAGGGCCGACGCCTTTGAAAAGAAACCGAAATCTCTGCTTCTTACTGGCGGTAGTGCTGAATCCGAGTCGTCCGCAGGCCGGCGAGGCCATGCTGATCGATCGACATCTGCCAGCTCAGGAACTCGTCGACGGTCAGCGTGTAGCGCTGGCACGCCTCTTCGAGGCTGAGCAGCCCGCCGCGCACGGCGGCCACCACCTCGGCCTTCCGCCGGATGACCCAGCGCCTGGTATTCATTGGCGGGAGATCCGCGATCGTCAGCGGACTTCCGTCCGGTCCGATCACGTATTTCACCCGCGGTCGCAATGGCTCGGTCATGGTACTCTCACACAACTCAACAGAGCTACTGAGGGCAGCATAGGCGGGCGGCTTTAAGAATTGGCTAAAACGATCGCCTCGGATGTCCACGACTGATTCGCTCACGCTCAATCGCTGCGGACCACGCTCTTCACCTTGTCGATCGGGACGCTGATGCCGCCGATCTTGAGAACCGGGATCGACGAGGTGAAATCGACCCCGTCGACCACGCCGCTGATCTGCGTCTTCGCCGTGATGACATCCCCCGCCACGCTCTTGGCGTCGATCGTGATGGTGTACTCGCCCTCCGCCGCCTTCGTGCCGGTCGACGTGGTGCCGTCCCAGCTATAGGTCTGGTCGCCGGCGGTCAGCGCCCTGGTCTGCGTTTGGACGACGTTGCCCTTGGCATCCTTGATCGTGATCGTCGCCGAGCCCGCGGCGGGCATGTTGACCTTCCACTCGGCCTTGCCGCCGGTCAACCGTGCCGTGGCGCCGTCGGCGGTGATCGTGGAACCGATGAAGCCGACTGCGTTCGTCGCCGTCCCGGCGGCGCTGAGGCTGAGCAGGGAGCCGAGCGTTTCGTTGGTCCTGAGCTGCTGCTCGACGCCCGCGAACTGCACGAGCTGCTGGGTGAACTGGTTGGTGTCGAGCGGGTCCAGCGGCGACTGGTTCTTGAGCTGCGTCGTCAGCAGCGTCAGGAACTGGTCGAAATTATTGGCGATCCCGCTCTTGGTGCCGGTCACGGCACTGTTGCTGGTACCCGATGTGCCGTTCGTTCCCGAAACCGCCATGGTGCTGATCCTCGTTCAGATGCTGAGATCGACGCCGCCGAGCCGGATGAGACGGCGCTGTGGGGCGGGGTCGATGGAAAGGGGGGCGTCGTCGGCCAGATCGCTGCCGTCAGGCTGGCGCGAGCGCTGCGGCGCCTCGTCCTGCTGGCGGTTCTGGCGGAAGGCCGACTGGTCGGACGGATCGCGCAAGGTGATGTCGACGCCGCCATCGGACGGCTTGAGTCCAGCCTGCTCGAAGGCGCGCTCCAGCGTGCGCGCATCGCGCTGCAGGAGATGCAGGGTCTCGACCCGGTCGACGACCAGCCTGGCGCTGACCTCGCCCTTGTCGGAGATCGACAGGCTGACGTCGACGCGGCCGAGTTCGTCGGGATCGAGCCGGATATCGAACTGCCGCGAGCCGGACATCGCACGCAGGCCGATCTCGATCGGCACGACATGGATCGGCGTCGGCTGGCCGCTCGCCGTGCCCTGCCCCGGCGCGCCGGAAGCCACATTCGGATCGAACGGCTGGATCAGGCGCTCATGCCCGGCCTTTCCGGGCGCCTGCTGCAGCAAGGTCGAGAGATCGAACGGCGTCGCCGGCTGCTGCTGGAGGGCGTCGAGCGCCTTGGCCTCGGCGGGAGCCGGAGCGGCGCCGGCTGCCGCCGGTTGGTCGGCCTTGGCGAGGATATCCGCAAACTCCTGCGCGCCCCGGCCCGCCGTTCCGGCGGCATGCACGGTGCCGGACGCAGCCTTGCCTTCCATCGCTCCGGCGATCCCCGCCTGAGCGACGTCCGGCGTCGCCATCGCGACGAGCGGCAGCCCGACGGTTGCAGCTGCGAGGGCCGGCTTCACGACGTCCTTCTTCCCTCCGCCCTCGGCCGTCATCGCTTCCGCAACATCACCCGCAGCCGCATCGGCCGCAAGCAGCGGCCCCTGCGGCAGAACCATCGGCGACAGGGTCATGACCGGAACAGGCACCGGCGCGGCCGCCTGGCTTTCGGCCATCGGAACCGCAGCCGCCACCCCGGCCTCGCCTTCACCTTCGACGGCGGCCTTGCCGTCCTTCTTCGCCGCGCCCTCGCCGACTTCGCCCGGCTTCGTCGCCGGCTCCTCTCCGACAGTCTCGGTCTGGGTGCCCGTCTGGGCGGCGGCCATCGCGATCAGGAACGCGATCCCGCTCGCCTCAACCTTCGCCGTCTGCGGCTCGGGCTTGTTGGCCGGAGCCGACGCCACAACCGGCTCGGCAGCCGCCAGAGACTTGTCCACTTGCGCACTCACCTTGGCGGGGTCGACGGCCTGCACGGCGGCAGCGGCTTCCTTGGCGGCTACGGCCTCTCCCGAGGCAGCCATCTTCCCGGTTGCACCGGCCTTGGCCTGCCCGGCAGCATCCGGCCCCGCCTCGGGCAGCGCGAAGACCTCGCCACCCTCGCGCGGCTCGGTTTGACCGGCGCGCGACCGGGCAACCGGCGCTTCCGCAAGAGGCTGGCTGGTGAACGCAGACTGGATCGACATGAACGGTTCCGTGACGCGGGCAACGACGCGCCCGGTCCTGTCCAGCAAGTTGCAAGCCAGAAACACCCCTTGCTGAATCAAGGCCTTAGCACCACCTCATCTTAAGAGCGGGCAATATGAGCCCGGTTCCACGCGCCCAGGCCGGCAGGATTTGCCGATCCTGCTGGCGGCCTCGGAGCAAAGCCGGTATAGAGCCGGCAGACGCGCCGAAGCCGCCTTTCGAGCACCGAACCAGCGACGACACAGCCGAGAATGACCGCGCCCTTCCGCAATTCCCTCGACATCGCCAAGCCGCCCGCGGCGACACGCGTCGTCGCGGCGATGTCCGGCGGCGTCGATTCCTCGGTGGTCGCGGCCCTGCTCAAGCGCGAGGGCTACGATGTCGTCGGCGTCACGCTCCAGCTCTACGATCATGGCGCGGCCGTCCACCGCACCGGGGCCTGCTGCGCCGGGCAGGACATCCACGACGCCCGCCGCGTCGCCGAGACGATCGGCATTCCCCATTACGTGCTCGATTACGAAAGCCGCTTCCGCGATGCCGTGATCGAACGCTTCGCCGAGAGCTATCTCGCGGGCGAGACGCCGATCCCCTGCGTCGAATGCAACCGGACCGTGAAGTTCCGCGACCTGCTCGATCTCGCCAAGGAGCTCGGCGCCGACGCCCTCGCCACCGGCCACTATGTGCTCAGCCGCGATCTCGGCAACGGCCATCGCGGCCTGTTCCGCGCGGCGGATGCCAGCCGCGACCAGAGCTATTTCCTCTACGCCACGACGCAGGAGCAGCTCGACCTGCTGCGCTTCCCGCTTGGCCATATCGACAAGGCGCAGACCCGCGCGCTGGCGGCCGAGCTCGGCCTCGCCATCGCCGACAAGCCGGACAGCCAGGACATCTGCTTCGTGCCGAACGGCCGCTATGCCGATGTCATCGAGCGGCTGAAACCCGGTGCGGCCCGCCCCGGCGAGATCGTCCATCTCGACGGCCGCGTGCTCGGCCATCATGACGGCGTGCTCCATTACACCGTCGGCCAGCGCAAGGGCCTCGGCATCAGTTCAAGCGAACCCCTCTATGTGCTGCGCCTGGATGCCGACGACGCCCGCGTCATCGTCGGCCCGCGCGAGGCGTTGAGTGTGCGCGAGATCCGCCTGCGCGACCTCAACTGGCTCGGCGAGATGCCGCTCGATGTGCTGCCACCGGAAGGGCTCGATGTCGCCGTGCGCGTCCGCTCGACCCGCGCGCCGCGCGAGGCCCGGCTCTTCCGCGACGAGGACGGCCTGCGCATCGAGCTCGCCAGCGACGAGGAAGGCGTTTCGCCCGGCCAGGCCTGCGTGATCTACGCCGATGCCGGCCCCGGTGCCCGCGTCCTCGGCGGCGGCACCATCCTGCGGCGCCCGCTCGCCCTGCCGGCCGCGTCCGCGCCGGCCGCCCTCGCCCTGTCCTGACCCGTTCAGGCTCAAGCCCTTCCGCGCGGATTCCAGACCATGCCGGTGACCTACGATCTCGACGGCCAGAAGCGCGTCTACGCGACCTGGGCGAAATTCTACGACCGGATCTACCAGCACATGCTGGCCCGCCCGCAGCGCGAGGCGGTGGAAGCGGCCTGCGCCTGCGGGCCTGATATCCTCGAGATCGGCGTCGGCACCGGGCTCACCCTGCCCTATTTCACGCCGGACTCGCGCGTGCTCGGCGCCGACCTCTCGCTCGACATGCTCAAGGTCGCCCACCGCAAGGTCGAGAGCCAGAAGCTCGACCATGTCCGCGGGCTGATGGTGATGGATGCCTGCCGGCTCGGCTTCGGCAATGAGCGCTTCGACGCCGTCACGGCGCAGTTCGTCATCACGCTCGTTCCGAATCCGGAGCAGGCGCTGGCGGAGATGGACCGTGTCCTGAAGCCCGGCGGCGAGATCATCATCTCCAGCCGCCTCGTTGACGATGGCGGCCTGCTGGCACCGTTCTGGAGCGCGGTCGCTCCCTTGTCGAAGGCGATCGGCTGGAGCTCCGACTTCAAGGTCAGCCGCCTGACCGACTGGGCGAAGGCGACGGGTCGCTACGAGACGGTCCATGTCGGGCGCGGCTATTTCAAGGTCGTCCGGCTGCGCAAGCAGGCTTCTGCCGATAACGCGCAATCCAAGGCTTGACGCCGCCCCGCCGTGCCGCCTATACCCCGCCTCGAAGACGAGCCGGCTCTGCCGGCCTCGGCCCTGTGGCGGGGTAGCTCAGCTGGTTAGAGCAGCGGAATCATAATCCGCGTGTCGGGGGTTCAAGTCCCTCTCCCGCTACCATTTCCCCCGGCATGGGCGGCGACGGGTTGGCCGAGAGCCGACCTCTTACTCAAACGATCATGTCTGAAACGAGCGCGCGGAATCCACGGCGCGCCTCCTTGCCATGATCGCTTGCATGGCTCCGATCCGCTGCGGCAGCGCGTAGAGATCACAGCGATCGTCTTCCACCGCAGCGGGATGCAGCGCGACGACCGCCGCCTCGGCCAATGCATAGCCGTCAGGTACGCGCAGGCGGTTGACCCTCGACTTTCCCGCTTCCTAGTTTTGAACCCGGATCGGCGGAGTCATTCCGCGGCGTTGGAGAAACTGGGTCATGCAACTGGCTCTCGCTACCTGGCACGAAGTCGAAGAATACTTGCAGACATCGCGCGGCATTATCGTCCCCGTTGGCTCCACAGAACAGCACGGCCCCAACGGCCTGATCGGAACGGATCATCTCGACGCCGAGTTCATCGCCAAGGGCGTGGGCGACAAGATTGGCGCGATGGTCGCTCCGACGCTCGCCTATGGCATGTCGCAGCATCATCTGGGCTTCGCGGGCTCCGTGACGCTGCGCCCATCGACGATGATCGCCATGGTGGGCGACATCGTACGCTCCCTGGCCCGCAATGGATTTGAGCGCTTCTTTTTCATCAACGGACACGGCGGCAATATCGCGACCGTCACGGCTGCGTTCGATGAGGTCTACACGTCGCTGTCACTCCAGCCGAACGGCAAGCCTTCCCCGATACGCTGCCGAATGGTGATGTGGTCGGGCGGAACCCGCGCGACCGCCATCGCGGACGAGCTCTATCCCGGCGTCAATGGCTCGCATGCGACGGCGGCCGAGGTTTCGCTCGCGCAGTTCTACCACCCGGAAGCGATCAAGCAGGCCCAGATGTCGCCCAAGGTCGCGCCCGCCAGCACCTCGTTCTTCGACTGCTTTGACTATCGCAGGCGCTACCCCGATGGCCGGATCGGCTCCGATCCGTCGTTATCGACACCGCAGCACGGTGAAAGGCTGTTTGCCGCTGCCGTCGAGGACATGGCCGACGCCTATCGTACATTCATGGCCTGAGCCACGAGCCATAGCCAAACACGCGGCCCGGCGGCGCGAGGAAGCGCCGGGCCGTTCAGATGCAGCCGGCAGGCGGCTCTCGATCAGCCTGCAACGCCTGCCAGATTCGACAGCGAAGCCACCGGCACGACCGGAATGACGATGCGGGAGGCGCGCGCGCCGTCGCAGAACACCGTGTTGCGGGCGATCTGCCGCCGGCGCCCCTGCCCTTCCGGGTCAAACGTATTGGGGTTCACGTCGAATTTCGGAAAGTTCGACGAAGAGATGTCGAGCCTGATCCGGTGCCCGGCCTTGAACAACGCCGCCGTCGCGAAAGGTTCGATGGTGATCCGGAACGGGACCTCCGGCTCGATCGGCTCCGGCTTTTCCCAGGACTTGCGATAGCGGCAGCGGAAGATGCCGTCGGTCAGGTTGAGCGCGAATCCGGTCGGATAATCAGCGGACGGCGGGTGCATATCGACCAGCTTGGCGGTGAAATCCGTGTCGGGCGCGTCGGAGGCGACCCAGAGCTCGACCGTGATCGGCCCGATCACCGCCATGTCCTCCTCCAGCGGCAGGCTTTCGAAGGCGAGCACGTCGCGCCGGGCGATCAAGGGCATGCCGGCATCGCGCGAGCCGAAGAAGCGCGGCCCCTCGCGCTGGTCGAAGCCGCCGCCCTCGAAGATCGGCTGGCCGCTGGTCAGCGCGCCGCCGATGGTCGGCACGGGATCGGCCGGATCGAAATCATAGGTCAGGGGTGCGGCATCGACAGCCGGCGCGTCGCGCGAGAGCCGGCCATTGCCGTGAATGTACCAGTCCTGCTGGTCGGTATCCGGCAGCGGCCAGTGCGAGGTCTGGATCCAGCGTCCGCCCTGGATGAGGCGCCCGTCGGCATCCCTCTCGCCCGAGCCGCCGCCCATCAGAAACAGGCGTAAGGTCGGGTCGGCCTCCAGTCCGTTGGGCTCGTCCCGGAGCCAGCGATCGAACCAGCGCTTGCGGAAATCGAGCCAGTTCGTGCCGACATTGCCGTCGAAGGGCGCGGCCTCGCCGAAGGACGTGTCGCCGGCGAAGGTCGACTGGCGGTTGCCGTGCAGGCCGGCCCCCATGATGACGTTGAGATGCCGACGACCGGAGGCACCGAGCCCCGCGAAATTGTCGAAGGTCGTCTTCACATAGACGTCGTACCAGCTCGACATCAGCAGGATCGGGATGTCGGGCACGGCGTCGTAGAAGCCCTCCAGCCAGAGGCCCGGCCGTTTCCATTCCGGGCCGAAGGTGCCGGCGCGCCATTGGTCGAGCAGATAGGTCTCGTATTCCGGCACCCAGCGCACCGGCGAGCGCCCCTCGCTCCACGGCATCACGCGGAACCAGGCATGCAGGTCCTCCGCCGCGAGCCCGGCGGCGACGACGGGGTCGGCGAGCGCATCCGGGCTTTCCTGCGCCCGGTTATAGGCCCAGGTCGCCTGCTTCAATTCAAAGGCGCCGCCTTGGCGGATACCGCACGAGAAGGCGTTCGAGAAGCCGCCGGAATCGAGGATCATGCAGGCGAGACCGGGGGGGGTCAGCGAGGCCAGCGCCGCCTGGGTATGGGCGGCATAGGACAGGCCCATCGTGCCGATCCGGCCGTTGCACCAGGGCTGCGCGACGATCCAGGCGCAGGTGTCGTAGCCATCCTCGGCATCGGAGACGTATTTGACGAATTCGCCTTCCGAGCCATAGCGACCGCGGCAATCCTGATAGACCACCGCGTAGCCGGCGTGGACGAAATGCGCGGCGACGTCGGCGCGAGCCATCGGCTTGGCCTCGCCGCGGCCAATCTCGGAGCGCGAGCGCTCCGCCTTGCCATAGGGCGTGCGCTCCATCACGACCGGGAAAGGACCGGGAAGCGCCTGCCCATTTTGCGCCGGCAGATAGACATCCGTGGCCAGCCGAACGCCGTCGCGCATCGTCACCATGACGTCCTTCAGCGTGACGATGTCATGGCCGCTTTCCGGGGCAGGGGCCGGGCTCACGGCCTTCATCGATTGCGGGCTCACTTCGCCAGCCCCGCCCGCGCCGCGGTGGTGTCCTCGGCCATGTTGGCCTCAAAGGTGATGTTGGCCTTCGAGGCCCAGGCGATCTTCTGCCAGTAGAGCGGAATCACCGGCAGGTCGGCGAAGACAGTGCGGGCTGCGGCCTGGATGCCGGCGATCCGCTTGCTTTCGTCGAACTGTGTCAGCGCCTCGGCGAGCGCCTTGTCGAAGGCCGGGTTGGAATAGCGCGCCCGGTTGAAGCCGCCGGTGCCGGCCTTCGAATCCGCGGTCATGAACAGGTTGCGCATGCCCGGCCCCGCGGTCGGGGTCGTCGTGCCCAGCGAGAAGATGAAGGCGGAGAAGCTCTGCCGGCTCGCGGCGCTGGCATAGACGTTATAGGGCTGCGTCATCACGCCGTTCACCTTGATGCCGCCGCGCGAAAACATCTGGCCGATCGCCTGGGCGATGTCCTTGTCGCCGGCAAAACGGTCGTTCGAGGAGTGGATGGTGATACCGAAGCCGTCCTTCAGCCCGGCCTGCTGCAGCAGGGCCTTGGCGCCGGCAAGGTCATTGACGACCGGCTTGAGCGCGGGATCGAAACCGGCGACGCCCTCAGGCACGAGTTGGCCGGCCGGCACGCCCGCTCCGTTGAGCAGTCGCTCGACGATCGCCGGCACGTTGATCAGCTTGGCCAGCGCCTGCCGCACCCGCAGGTCCCGCAGCGGATTGGGCTTCAGCGGCTTGCCATCCTTGTCGGTGACGAAGGGGCTTTCCTCGCGCGCGGTGTCGAGGGCGAGATAGATCAGCCGGGCCGAGGGGATCGCATGCACCTTGATCCCCGCCGTCTTCTCCAGCACCGGCAGGTCGGCCGGCGGCACGCCGTCGATCAGGTCGACCGCGCCCGAGCGCAGCGCCGCGACGCGGGCCGCGTCATTGGCGATGAAGCGGATCGTCACCGTCTCGAAGGCTGGCTTCGGCCCCCAGTAGCCCTCGTTGCGTGTCAGGATGACGCGGTCGCCCGGCACCCATTCCTTGAACTTGTAGGGGCCGGAGCCGACGAGCCCGTCGCCCTTGTTGTAGTCCTGCAGCGTCTTGCCCTCGGCGGAGGCGCGCTCGAGGATGTAGACGAAGCCGATCCGCTCCATCAGGTCTGGCGTCGGCGCCTCGGTCTTCACCTCCAGCGTCGTGGCGTCGACCGGCTTGGCCGAGATCACGCCCGAGACGTTGTTGGAGAACGGCGCCGGGCTGTTGGGAACGTTGCGGGCGCGCTCCAGCGAGAAGGCGACATCATCGGCGGTGACCGGCTTGCCGCTCTGGAAGCGGGCATCCTTGCGCAGGTTGATCCGCCAGGTCGTCGGGTCGACCACCGCCCAGCTCTCGGCCAGGCTGGGCTGCATGCGCAGATGCGCGTCGGTCTCGACCAGCCGGTCGAAGATCTGCATGGCGATGTTCTGGTTCGGCCCGGTGCGGGAGAACAGCGGGTCCATCGCCGAGGGCTCGCTCGCCGTGCCGATGACGAGGTCGGCGGCGTTGGCGAGGCCTGCGATGCCGAGCCAGGCGGCGCTGGCCAGCAAGGGCAGGAGCGCGGTGAGGCGGGGCTTGGCGGTCGTGCGAAGCTTGGAGGTCATGCGGTGTCTCCTCTTCAGGCGCTGCCGCCGGCCGTGAGCGATACGGCGGCGGCATTGAGATGGCAGGCGCTGAGATGTCCCTCAGCGATCGGTTCGAGAGGCGGCCGCGCCTGGGCGCAGGGCGTGAAGATGCGCGGGCAGCGCGGATGGAAGGCGCAGCCGGAGGGCGGGTGCAGCGGCGAGGGAATTTCGCCGCGGATCGGGGTGAAGGCGCGCCGGCGCTCCTTCACCGAGGGCAATTCGCGTAGCAGGGCGGTGGTATAGGGATGGTTCGGCGCGGCGAAGAAGGCATCGGCCGGCGCGGTCTCGACCACGCGGCCGAGATACATGATCGCGACCCGGTCGCTGATATGCTTCACCACGCTGAGATCGTGGCTGATGAAGAGATAGGTCAGGCCGAGCTCCTCGCGCAGATCCATGAACAGGTTGATGACCTGGGCCTGGATCGAGACGTCGAGGGCCGAGACCGACTCGTCGCAGACGATCAGCCGCGGCTTGACCGCGAGCGCCCGGGCGATGCCGATGCGCTGGCGCTGGCCGCCGGAGAACTGATGCGGGTAGCGCTTGCGATAGGAGGGATCGAGGCCGACCTTCTCGAGCAACTCGGCGACATAATCGTCGACCTCGCCGGCCCGGACGAGGCCATGCACCCGCGGTGCCTCGCCGACGAGGTCGACCACACGCTTGCGCGGATTGAGCGAGGACATCGGGTCCTGAAAGATCACCTGCACGGCGAGCCGCATCTCCAGCGCCTCGCTGCGCGAGAGCGAGGCGACGTCCTTGCCCTGCCAGAGCAAGGTGCCTTCGGTCAGCGGCAGCAACCCTGCCAGCAGGCGGCCGAGCGTGGACTTGCCGCAACCGGATTCGCCGACGAGGCCGAGAACCTCGCCCTGCCGGATGGCGATGTCGACACCTTCGACGGCATGGACGGTTTCCTCGGAGATGTTCGCGCCGAGGACACGGGCTAGCTTCTCCGCCGCGTCGAGGCCGCGCGAAAAGCGCCGGACGAGACCGCGTCCTTCGATCAGGGCTCCGGTCATGCTGCGACTCCGGGCAAGAGCGGGTGGTGGCAGCGGAAGCTGTGGCTCACGCCCTGCGGCTTGGGTTCCTGCTGGCAGACTTCGCTCGCAGCGAAGCAGCGTGTCCGGAAGGCGCATCCGGCGGGCCGGGCCAATGGCGAAGGCGAGAGGCCGGGGATCGGATGCAGCCGCTCGCCGCGTGCCGCATTGGCCGGCAGCGCCTCCATCAGGCCGCGCGTATAGGGATGGGCCGGCCGGTCGAGCACATCGTCGGTGGCGCCGGTCTCGACGATGCGGCCGGCATACATCACCGCGATCCGGTCGGCGAGGCTGGCGACGACGCCGAGATCATGGCTGATCCAGATCAGCGCCATGCCGAATTCGCTCGCCAGCCGGCGCACCTCGAACAGGATCTGGCCCTGGATGGTGACGTCGAGCGCGGTCGTCGGCTCGTCGGCGATGATCAGGTCGGGCTTGTGCAGCAGCGCGATCGCGATGGCGACGCGCTGGCGCATGCCGCCCGAGAACTGGTGCGGATAGGCCTTCAGGCGTTCCTCGGGCGAGGGAATGCCGACGAGGCCGAGCGCATCGCGGGAGCGCACCCGCGCCTCCTCCCGCGAGACCGTGTCATGGGCGAGCACCGCCTCGACCATCTGCGTCTCGATCGAGAGCACCGGGTTGAGCGTCATCATCGGGTCCTGGAAGATCATCGCGATCTTCTTGCCGCGCAGGCGCCTGAGCCGCTCGGTCGGGAGCCCGACGAGATCCTCGCCCTGGAACAGGATGCGCCCGCCCGCGACCCGCCCGGGCGGCTCGATCAGCCCGAGGATCGAGAAGCCGGTGATCGACTTGCCCGAGCCGGACTCGCCGACAAGTCCGAGGATTTCGCCACGATCGACGCTGAAGGAGACGCCATCCACGGCGCGGACGAGGCCGGCCGAACTGGCGAACTGGGTTTCGAGATTCTCGACGACGAGCACCGGGGTCATGGCTCAGCGCTCCGCGAGACGGGGGTTCAGCACCTCGCGCAGCCGGTCGCCGACGATGTTGATGCTGAAGACGAGGGTGAGCAGCAAGAGCCCGGGATAGACGCTGATCCAGTACTGGCCGGAGAGCAGCACCTGATAGCCGTTGGCGATCAGCAGCCCGAGCGAGGGCTGGGTGATCGGCAGGCCGATGCCGAGGAAGGACAGCGTCGCCTCGGCCGAGATCGCATTCGCGACCTGGAGCGTGCCGATGACGATGAGCGGCGAAAGGCAGTTCGGCAGGAGATGGCCGAAGAGCATGCGCGGCCGCGACAGGCCCAGCATCTTGGCCGCCTCGATATAGTCCTTGCCCTTCTCGACCAGGGCCGCGGCGCGGACGGCGCGGGCGAACATCGCCCATTGCACCAGCACCAGCGCGAAGATCACCTTGCCGACGCCCTGCCCGAGGATGGCGAGCAGCATCAGCGCGACGAGCAGGGTCGGAAAGCCCAGCATCAGGTCGACCAGCCGCATGATCACGGTGTCGACGCGCCCGCCGAAATAGGCGGCCGAGAGGCCGAGCACCGTGCCAACGACGAGCGCGACGAGACCGGCGAGGACGCCGACGAAGAGCGAGGTCCTGAGGCCGTAGATCATGGCCGAGAGCATGTCGCGGCCCTGTACGTCGGTGCCGAACCAGTAGGTCGCACCGCTCATGCTCTCCGCGCCGGGCGGCAGCTTCGAGTCCATGATGTCGAGCGTCGAGAGGTCGTAGGGGTCCTGCGGGGCCAGCGCCGGACCGAACACGGCGGTCAGGATCAGCAGGATGCAGACGACGGCGGCGATCGTCGCCTTCGGGCTCTTCAGGATGCCGGCGAGCGAGCGCGCCAGCAGGCTGTCGGCATCGGGGCGCAAGGCCGCGAACAGGGCGGGTTTCGCAAGAGCCATCAGTTGCGCCCCAGCCGGATGCGCGGATCCAGGATCGAGTAGAGCACGTCGACCGCGAAATTGAGCACGATGAAGAGGCTGACGACGACGAGCAGGTAGGCGACCACCACCGGCCGGTCGAGCCGCATGATCGAGTCGATCAGGAGCTTGCCGACACCGGGCCAGGCGAAGATCGTCTCGGTGACGACGCCAAAGGCGATCAGCGAACCGATCTCCATGCCGATCACGGTGACGAGCGGGATCATGATCGTCTTCAGCACATGCACGAGTACGACCCGGCGTTCGGTCAGCCCCTTGGCGCGGGCGAACTTGACGAAGTCGAGCGGCATGGTCTCGCGCACGCCGGTCCGCGTCAGCCGGATCACCAGCGAGAGCTTGAACAAGGCGAGGTTGGTCGCCGGCAGGATCAGGTGGCGGATGCCCTCCCAGGAGGCGAAGCTGGTCTCGATGCCGAGGATCTGCCCGGTCGGCCCGCGCCCGCTGGAGGGCAGCCAGCCCAGCCAGACCGAGAAGATCATCACCAGCATCATGCCCTGCCAGAAATTCGGCAGGCTGAAGCCGAGGATCGAGCCGGTCATGATCGTCTCGTCGACGACGGAGCGCGGCTTCAGACCGGCGATCAGCCCGAGCGGGATGCCGATGACGAGCGCGATCAGGATCGCGACCAGCGCCAACTCCAGCGTCGCCGGCAGGCGCTCGAGGATCAGCGAGATCGAAGGCTGGTTGAAGACGAAGGAGCGACCGAGATCGCCCTTGAGCGCATTGCCGAGAAAGGCGAGGAACTGCACCGGCAGCGGCTTGTCGAGGCCGAGCGAGGCCTCGACCTGGGCCCGTTCGGCCGGGGTGGCGTCGGGCGCGATCAGCATCTCCGCGGGATCGCCGATGGCATAGACCCCGACGAAGACGATGACGGCGGTCGCCGCCAGCACCAGCAGGCTCTGCATCAATCGTCGAATGACGAAGACGGTCATCGATGGCTCCCGGCTACGGCAGGGCGGCGTGATCGCCGTTCACCTGTCGCGCCGACCATGAGCGGCGCCGGAAGCCCCCGCAACCTTATGCGCAAAGCGCATCGGGCTATGTGCTGCCCTGCGCCTCCAGCCGACTCTTCAGGATCTCGGTGAAGGCTTCCGCCGAGCGCGACAACGGTGCCCCCTTCAGCGTGACGATGCCGTAGGCACCGTGGATGCAGGGGCTGAACGGACGCTGCGCGATCGGCAGGTGCCGGTAGAGCCCGGCGATCAACTCGGGCACCACGGCGACGCCGAGCCCGCGGGCGACGAGCCCGCAAGTGGCCTCGACCGAATGCACCTCGATGCGCACGATCGGGAAGACGCCCGCCCGCCGCAACTGACGCTCGAAGGCGAGGCGCGCCGGCCGCTGGCGGCCGAGCATGATCAGGTGATGTCCCGACAGGTCGCGCGGCGTCAGGTTCGGTCGGTCGGCCAGCGGGTGTCCGGCGGGCATGATGCAGACCGACTCGGAGTGCACGATCTCGCGGGCCTCGAAGCCCTTGTTGCGCGGCGGCAGGCTGACGAAGCCGAGATCGGCGACGCGCGCCAGCACCATCTGCTCGATCGCATCGTAATGCCCCCCGATCAGCTCGATCGAGGCGTCATGGCGCTCCGCCAGATAGGTCTCGATCACCTCCGGCATCACGGTCGCGATGAAGGAATGCGGCACGGCTACCTTGAGGAAGCGCTGGCCGACAGTCCCGGCCCGCAGGTCCTCGGTATAGCGTTTCAGCCGCGCGACGAGCGAGGCCAGTTCACCGACCTCGTCCATCAGCGCGAAGGCCTCCGGCCGCGGCAGCAGGCGGCCGTTGCTGCGCTCGAACAGCTCGAAGCCCAGCTCCTCCTCAAGCTGCGTGAGCTGCCGGCTGACCGCCGATTGCGACAGGCCGAGCGTAACGGCACCGGCAGTGGTAGAGCCGCCGGCCATGACGGCGCGGAAGATTTCGATCTGCCGTATCTTCATCGATCAGAAGTCTCGCGATGTGTCGGTACCAGGTCATCGACCAATGGCATGATCCAATATCGGATCACCCCTCCCCGCCAACACTTCTTTCCGGCGCCGGGCGACCGAGCCGCGGCAGGGAGACCGTGACGCGAAGGCCGCCCTCCGCTCGGTTCTCCAGCACGACGCTCCCCTCATGCGATCCGACGACGGCCCGGGCGATGGTGAGGCCGAGCCCGGAGCCCCCGGTCTCGCGTCCGCGTGACTCTTCCAGCCGCACGAAGGGCAGGAAGGCGCGCTCCATGTCGGCCAGCGGGATGCCCGGTCCCTCGTCCTCGATCGTGACCACGACCTGCCCCCCGGTCTCCGCGATGCGGACCGCCGCCGCCGCGCCGTATTTGACCGCATTGCCGATGACGTTCGAGAAGGCCCGCTTCAGCGGCAGGACGCGGCCCAGGATCGGGGCCGAATTCAGGCCCGACAGGCTGACCTCATGCCCCTGGTCGAGATGCTCGTCGACGATGGTCTCGACGACAGAGGCGAGGTCGATCGGCCGGGCCGCCTCGCTCGACACGCCGGCGCGCAGATATTCCAGCGTCGAATCGATCATCTCCTCCATCTCGCTGAGATCGGCATCGATCAGGCGCCGCGTCGCGTCGTCGTCGAGCAGCTCGGAGCGCAAACGAAGCCGGGTGATCGGCGTGCGCAGGTCGTGCGAGACCGCGGCCATCGCCTGCATGCGCTCGGCGACGAGGCGCTGGATGCGCTCGCGCATGGTGTTGAAGGCGCGCGCGGCGCGGCGGACCTCGGCCGGGCCGTCTTCCGGCAGGAGCTGCGGCACCTGATCGAGGCTGAAGCGCTCTGCCGCCAGAGCGAGGTCGCGCAGCGGCCGGGTCGCCCAGCGCAGCAGCAGCAGCGCGACCACGACGATCCCGACGGCGAAGCAGATCATGATCGCGGTCAGGTTCCAGTCGAGATGCTGCGCGGCGCCAAGCGTCGACGACGAGAAATTGACCCAGCTCCCGTCTTCGAGCCGGATCGAGACCAGCATCAGGTGCCGGTCGGTCACGGTCCCGCCGTCATCGGCCAGTCCGACACGGAAGGACTCGGCCGCGAGATCGGGAGCGAACTGCTTCAACCGCGCTTCCATCTCGCGCGTCCGCTCGGTCGCCGGCACATTGCCGAGGACGAGGCTGACCTTGCTCCAATGGACTTCGAGGCTCGCGCTCGACAAATCATGCGCGACGCGGTCCCGCTCCGCACCATCCGGGATGCTGGCGATGGCGCGCTTGATCGAGACGATGCGCTCGGCGAGGCCGCCGTCGCGCCCGGCAGAGGCGAAGTTTTCGACGCCGACGCGGAAAGCCCAGTAGCCAAGCACGTGGAAAGCGAGCAACGCCGCGACCAGGATCAGGATCGCGCGACTTGCCACGGTATCGGGCCAGAAACGTCCGGGCAGCCTCGTCAAGCGGTCAGTCCTTCGTCATGCCCAATCGTGGAGGCGAACATGTAGCCCGCGCCACGCACCGTCTTGATCAACTGGCCGCCGCTGGCATCGGCATCGAGCTTGCGGCGCAGGCGGCTGATCTGAACGTCGATCGTCCGGTCGAACGGATCGTCGCTCATCCGGGCCTTGGCGAATTGCATCAGCGCCTCGCGCGACAGCACGCGGTTGGCATGTTCGACGAAGGCGACGAGCAGGTCGAACTCGCCGGTCGAGAGATCGATCAATGTTCCGGCCGGCGATTGCAGTTCGCGGCGTCGAAGGTCCATGCGCCAGCCGTCGAAGGTGACGAGCGTGCTCGCCTGCGAGACGGCCGCGCCCTGCCCCGCCCGTGCCCGGCGCAGCAAGGCCCGGATGCGGGCCAGCAATTCGCGCGGACTGAACGGCTTGGTCACATAATCATCCGCCCCGCCTTCGAGGCCGGTGATGCGGTCGCTCTCCTCACTGCGGGCCGTCAGCATCACGATCGGGACATGGGAAGTCGCGCGCACGTCGCGGCACAATTCGACGCCCGAACGGCCGGGCAGCATCAGGTCGAGCACGATCAGGTCGATAGCGCTATGCGCCAGCGCCTCCATCATGGCCCGGCCATCCGGCGCGCCGGTCACCTGGTAACCGTGCCGCTGCAGGAAGCGCGCGACGAGGAGCCTGATCTGCGGATCGTCGTCCACCACCAGGATATGGCCGTGATCGTCGGCGATCGGCACGACAGGCGCCTGATCCATCTCGTGTTCTGCGTTTCCCGACATCACCATGCCGTGCGAGCGCCGGCTCTCCTCTGTGCGAACCGACCATAGCGCGTGCGCGGCCCGGCTGCCCGCATCGCTTTGAAACAATTTGTAACGGACGCCCGCGGATCGGCGTTGCTACCCCTGCTTCACCGCAACAGGGGAGCCGTGAGTCGTGAGCTTGGTGAAGCTGCCGTTCCTGGGGGCGATCGGTCTGGCACTCGGTGCCTGCTCGGTCGCCGCCGTTCCAGACCATCTGGCCCGGCCGGCCGATCCGAATGTCCGCGTTCCCGCGCTCGCCTATCGCAGCGTGACGGACGGCGCCGCCAGCTTCCGCCCGGCCGAGCCCAGGGACTGGCGCGATCTCAACCGCCGGGTCGGGCCGAAATCATGACGCTGCCGAACAATCCTCTCGCCGCGTCCTCGGGCGCCACCATCCAGGGATCGGCCTTGACCTCATCTCCTGTTCCGAAGGCTAGCCGCCTGCTGCGCTGGACCCTGCTTGCCGGCGCCACCGCATTGCTGGGCGGCTGCGCAGGCTTCTCCGCCGATGGCGGCATGAGCGCGATCCAGAGCGCGACCTATGCCGATATCGGCAAGGACGTGACCAAGATCGGCGATGATCAGGCGGCTCTCACCGCCAAGGGACGCGTCGACCAGCTCCTGCGCAAGCCGCTGACGGCGGATGCCGCCGTGCAGGTCGCGCTGCTCAACAACCGCGGCTTGCAGGCTGCCTTCAACGAGCTCGGCATGGCCGAAGCGCAGATGGTCGCGGCGAGCCTCCCGCCCAACCCGCGCTTCGGCATTTCCAAGCTCTCCGGCCGCTTCGAGCTCGAGATCGAGCGCCAGATCGTCGGCAGCCTGCTGGCGCTCGCGACCCTGCCGGCACGGGCCGAGATCGCCCGCGACCGCTTCCAGACCGCACAGATGCGGACGGCCGAGACCGTGCTGAAGCTCGCAGCCGACACGCGCCGCCAGTACTATCGCGCGGCCGCCGCCAATGCGCAGGTCGCGTTCTATCAGGAGGCGAAAAGCTCCGCCGATGCGGCGTCCGAACTGTTCAAGCGGCTGGGCGAATCCGGCGGCGTCAACAAGATCGACCAGGCCCGCGAATTCGCTTTCGAGGCGGAACTGACCGTGCAGCTCGCGCAGGCCCGCCAGCAGCAGCGCCAGGAGCGCGAGCGCCTCGTCCGCCAGCTCGGGCTCTGGGGCGACGACCTGAAGTTCCGGGTCGGCAACCTGCCGCCCTTGCCGCGCCTGCAATCGGTCAAGGCGATCGAGGCCGAGGCCTTGCGCAAACGCGTCGACCTCCGGATCGCGCGGGCAGAGCTCGACACGCTCGCCAAGTCGCTGGGCCTTACCCAGGCGACGCGCTTCGTCGACGATGTCGATCTGCTCGGCCGCCGCACCTATGATCGTAGCCGCAGCATCAACGACCACGGCCATGTCGAGCGCGAATCCAGCCGCAGCCGCACGCTGGAGCTGGAGATCGACATCCCGATCTACGATTTCGGCCAGTCCAAGGTCGCGCTCGCCGAGCAGACCTACATGCAGGCCGCCAACAAGCTGGCCGAGAAGGCGGTGAATATCCGCTCGGAAGCCCGCGAGGCCTACACCGCCTACCGCGCCAATTACGACATCACGCGCCAGTATCAGACCAATGTCCTGCCGCTGCGCAAGATCATCCAGGAGCAGTCACTGCTGCAATACAGCGGCATGCTCAACGACGTCACGGACCTGATCGCGGATGCGCGCAGCCGCATCCTCTCGAACGTCGCCGCGATCAATGCCCGCCGCGATTTCTGGATCGCCCACACCGATTTCAAGCACGCACTGATCGGCGGCGGCAGCGCGGGCGGCGGCTCGGCCACCGTGGCGGCGGCTGGCGGCGGCGATGCCGGCGGCGCTGGCCACTGAAGGAGCTGACGGACATGACATCTCTTTCCCGCAGAGGCTTCATCGGCTCGTCCGGGCTGGTACTGGCCGGCGCTGCAGCGGTCTCGGGCCGCAGCGCCTTCGCCGCGGTGCCGGAAGCGCCGACCATGACGGAGGCTACGACGCAGGCGCCGCTCGTGCCGACCACCGGGCCGGATTACCAGCCGGTCGCGACCCTCAACGGCTGGTCGCTGCCCTGGCGGATGAACGGCGACTGGAAGGAATTCCATCTCGTCGCCGAGCCGGTGGTGCGCGAACTCGCACCCGGCATGAAGGCCTATCTCTGGGGCTATAACGGCCAGTCGCCGGGGCCGACGATCGAAGCGGTCGAGGGCGACAAGGTTCGCATCTACGTCACCAACAAGCTGCCGGAGAGCACGGCCGTGCATTGGCACGGCCAGCGTCTGCCAAACGGCATGGACGGCGTCGGCGGGCTGACGCAGCCGCATATCCCCTCGGGCAAGACCTTCGTCTACGAGTTCGTGCTCCGGCGCTCCGGCACCTTCATGTACCACCCGCATTCGGACGAGATGGTCCAGATGGCGATGGGTATGATGGGCTTCTTCGTCGTCCATCCGAAGGACCCGGCCTTCCGCCGCGTCGACCGCGATTTCGTTTTCCTGCTCAATGCCTTCGACATCGAGCCCGGCTCCTATGTGCCGCGCGTCGCGGAGATGACCGAGTTCAACATGTGGTGCTGGAACAGCCGCGTGTTCCCGGGCATCGATCCTTTCGTCGTCGGCCTGAACGACAAGGTCCGGATCCGCTTCGGCAACCTGACCATGACCAACCACCCTGTCCACATGCACGGCTACGAGTTCAAGGTCTCCTGCACCGATGGCGGCTGGGTCGATCCGGCGGCGGCCTGGGACGAGGTCTCGATCGATGTCGCCGTCGGCCAGATGCGCGCCTTCGATTTCGTCGCCGACGAGCCGGGCGACTGGGCGATCCACTGCCACAAGTCGCATCACACGATGAATGCGATGGGGCATTCGGTGAAGAACTATATCGGCGTGGACAAGAAGGATCTGGCGAAACGCATCGCCAAGATCGCGCCAGGCTACATGCCGATGGGCTCCAACGGCATGGGCGAGATGGGATCGATGGAGATGCCCTTGCCCGACAATACCTTGCCGATGATGACCGGCTTCGCCCAGTTCGGCCCCGTCGAGATGGGCGGCATGTTCTCGGTCGTGAAAGTCCGCGATGACCTGGCGAAGGGCGACTACAAGGACCCCGGCTGGTTCAAGCATCCCGAGGGGACCGTCGCCTACGAGCTCAAGGGCGCGAAGCTCGGCGAAGCGCCGCGCGCGATCTCGCCCGACAGCGGCGTCAAGGCCGCGGAATGGCGCGCCAAGGACCCGCGCAAGCCGAGCCCAGGGCCGGACGGCAAGCCCCGCCCCGCGACCAAGAAACCGCATTCCAACCACTGACACGCCACTTCGGCCAGGAGAGCCTCATGGGCATAGCAGCATCCAAGCTCGCCGCGATTGCGGTCATCCTCTCAGTCGGCGCAGCCTTGGCGGGTCCCGGCGGCGCCGGCCATGGCCACGGCGACGAGACCGCCTATGGCAAGGCGGGCGATCCGAAGAAGCCGGCCCGCATCGTCCAGGTCGTGATGAGCGAGCGCGACGGCAAGATGGCCTTCATCCCGGACCGGCTGGAGATCCGCCGCGGCGAGCAGATCCGCTTCCAGCTGCGCAACAACGGCGAACTCGATCATGAGCTGGTGCTGGCCACGCTGGAGGAGAACCTCAAGCACGCCGTCGAGATGCAGAAGAACCCCGACATGGAGCATGACGATCCGAACGCCAAGCGGCTCGCGCCGAAGAAGACCGGCGAGATCGTCTGGGCCTTCACCAAGGCGGGCGAGTTCGACTTCTCCTGCCTCATCCCCGGCCATCGGGAAGCCGGCATGACCGGCAAGATCATCGTCAAGTGAACGATTTCAGCGAAAGGAACCCGCCATGCTGAAGACCGCCGCCACCCTCGCCTTCCTCGTTGCCGCGCTGCCGGCCGCCGCCCAGTCCGTCAACGGCACCGTCACCAAGATCGACGAGGCCCAGGGCAAGCTCACCATCAATCACGGCCCGATCAAGAATCTCGACATGGATGCCATGACCATGGTGTTCCGCGCCGGCGACCCGGCCATGCTCAAGGGTCTCAAAGCTGGGACCAAGGTCAAGTTCGACGTCGACCGCGTCAACGGCCAGCTCACCGTCACCAAGCTCCAGCCCGCCAAATGACGCCACCCGGACGAGACGGGCGCGTCCGGCGTGCCCGCCTCGCCCACACCATTCCGGTTATCCTCGGGGGGCTGGCGGCCGGCACCGCGGCCCTGGCCTCCGATGGCGATCTGCAAAAGGTCCTGCTCGACCTGGGCTGCCTCGAGCCGCGGATCGAGACCGTCCTGCAGCAGCGCGGCATCGTCGCCTACAGCGCCAATTGCCTCGGCTCCTCGCACAAGACGATCATCATCGTGTGCAGCGATGGCCGCTGCCGTCCGGGCTCTCCGATCAGGGAGCGCGACCGCTAGGTTGTTCCTCTTTGCTCCACCGCAAAGACAGTCCCGGCCGGGCCGCTACATCCCTTCGCGACGAAGCGGGAACATCCCATGACCCTGTCCGAAGTGACGCGCAACAAGGCGATCCTGACCATCCTCCTCCTTGCCGTCGTGGCAGCGGCGGCGGCGATCGCCGTCTTCGGCACCGGCCTCTTTCAGGTCATCCTGTTTTCCGCCTTCGCCCTGTCGGCAACGATCCTCTCGACCTTCCTGGTCGTCGCGCTGAACTAGGCGGCTTTCGACCAGCTCAAGGCAGGCATTCCCGCAAGGTCCGAATCTGGCCTTCGACCCATTCGTCCGTCATCATTTCCAGCGGCGCGTTGAATGAGACGGCCATGTTGACGTCGTGCGGAGCCTGGCTCGGCCGGGGCAGCCCGATGCCGCCCTGCCCCGGAAAATAATACCCCATGTTGAGCGCGTAGCCGCGGCGCTGCGCATCGACGACCTGCCCGAGGATGACATCGCCGTCGACATGGCGTCCGGAGGGGTGCTTCAGATAGCGCTCGGCATTCGCCGCGAGGATCTGCTGGATCGCGGCATCCGACAGCAGCGACATCAGGGCGAGACTGCCCGCGCCGACGCCCATCGGCACGCGATAGCCCACGCCCATCGAGAACTGGCGCCGCGTCGAACGGCTGATCATCTCGGCGCAGACCGCGTCGACCCCGGATTGCACGATCAGATAGACGGTGAAGCCGGTCAGGCGCGCGAACTCGGTCATGCCGGGACGAACCTTCTCGACCTGCGGCTCGAGCCGCTCCTGCCGCCGCGCCAGCATCGGGACGGCCGAGCCAAGCCGGTAATGGCCATAGCGTCCCGTCGGCTCGGCGAACCCCTTCAGCAGGAGGGCGACGAGGCTGCGATGCGCCACCGACTTCGCGCAGCCCATGCGCTCGGCGATCTCCGCCAGGCTCAATCCTTCCGGCCCGACCTCGCCGAGCGCGAGGACGATATCCAGCGCTCGCTCGGCATTCGACGAGGAGCTGAGGGCCTTTTTCACATCAATAATTCCGATTATCAGAACAAATTATGGCATATCATATCGAATAGAGGAATTTGTTGACAAGAGCCGACTTCTCCGTTCCGCTGGGACTGCTGCCGGATCGTCGAGACGTCTAGGAGCGCCTCGTCATCCGGCTGCCAACAGCAGCCGCACCAGCCCCATCGCTGGTCGGACAATGCGGGGGCGAACCGGATGGTGTCATTCCTGGCGAGGCGTCTGGGCTTCGCCGTCGTCACATTGTTCAGCGTCCTGACGCTGGTCTTCCTGATCGTCCGGATCCTGCCGGGCGATCCCGTCCTGGTGATCCTCGGCGACCAGGCGAGCCCGGCCAGCGTCATCGCGCTGCGCCAGCGTCTCGGCCTCGACCAGTCGCTCCCCGTCCAGTACGGGCACTTCCTGCTCCAGGCCCTGCGTGGCGACCTCGGCACCTCGATGATCTCGGGCCGGCCGGTGACGGAGGAGATCCTCGCGGTCCTGCCCTATACGCTGGAACTGACCATCGCGGCCCTGATCCTCGGTGCCGCGCTCGGCATCCCCGCCGGCGTCTGGGCCGCGGTCCGGCGCAACCGGCTGCCCGATTACGTGCTGCGCCTGCTCTCGTTGCTGGGTCTCTCCCTGCCGGCCTTCGTCGCCGCGATCATCCTGCTGATGGTCTTCGCCATCCAGTTGCGCTGGTTCCCGGTGATCAGCGCCGGCGGCGCCGACACGCTGACCGAGCGCCTGCGGCAGATGGCGCTGCCGACCTTGGCGTTGGCGCTGATCATGATGGCCTACATCACCCGCGTGACCCGCTCGGCGATGCTGGAAGTGCTGAGCCAGGATTTCGTCCGCACGGCGCGGGCCAAGGGCGCCTCCGCCTCGGCCGTGATCTGGTCGCATGCCCTCGGCAACTGCCTGATCCCGATCACCACCGTCATCGGGCTCTATCTGGGCATCCTGATCGGCAATTCGGTTCTGACCGAGATCGTGTTCTCGCGCCCAGGCCTCGGCAAGCTGATCCTGACCGCGCTCAGCCAGCGCGACTACACGCTGCTGCAGGGGATGATCGTGGTCTACACGCTGATGGTCGTCGTCGTGAACCTGCTGACCGACCTGACCTACGGCTTTCTCGATCCGAGGGTGCAGTACAAATGAGCGAGATCGCCTCGGAAGCCGTTCGTCCCGCCACCCGCCAGAGCGCCTTCCGCGGCGTGCTGGCCCGGCTCAACCTCACGACCTGGGTCGGCGTCGCCATCGTCGTGCTGCTGGTGCTCGCCGCGATCTTCGCGCCCTATCTCGCGACGCATCCGCCGGCGAAGCAGAGCATCATGGACCAGCTCGCCCCACCCGGCGGCGGCTACCTGCTCGGTGCCGACCAGTTCGGCCGCGACATCTGGTCGAGGCTGCTCTTCGGCGCACGCTATTCCCTCACCATCGGCCTCTTCGCGATCCTGACGGCGCTGCTGATCGGCTCGCTGATCGGCATGACAGCGGGCTATCGCGGCGGGCGCACCGACATCCTGCTGATGCAGGTGATGGACGTCATCCTCGCCTTTCCCTCGCTGATCCTGGGTCTCGCCCTGGTCGCGCTAATGGGCGCGACGATGACCAACATCGTCATCGCCATCGCCTTCACGGCGACGCCCGCCTTCGCCCGGATCGCGCGCGCCGCCGTCATCGCCCAGCGCGACCGCGAATATGTCCAGGCCTGCCGCGCCATGGGCTTCTCGGGCGGGCGCATCCTGTTCCGCCACATCCTGCCGGCGATCCTGCCGGAGGTGATGGTGATGACCTCGCTCTGGATGGCGACGGCGGTGCGCACCGAAGCCTCGCTCGCCTTCATCGGCCTCGGTCTCGCCCCGCCGACGCCGACCTGGGGCGGCATGGTGCGCGAGGGCTTCGACAACATCCTGAGCGCGTTCCACCTCGCGCTCTTCCCGAGCCTCGCGATCCTGATCCTGGTGCTGGCCTTCAACCTGATCGGCGACGGCCTGCGCGACGCGATCGATCCCCGCCTGAAGGACGCCTCGTGATGGTCGGCAAGAAAGCAAGCGCCGAGAACACGAGCGGCAAGCCGGTCCTGTCGGTCAGCGGCCTGACGATCGCCTTCGGCCCCACCACCGTCGTGCATGATCTCGGCTTCGAGATCGCCGCCGGTGAGACGCTCGCGGTGGTCGGCGAATCCGGTTCGGGCAAGAGCGTGACCTCGCTCGCCATCATGGGCCTGCTGCCCGAGCGGATCGGACGGGCGAGCGGCTCGGTCAAGCTCGGCGACCGTGAATTGCTGACGCTCGGTGAAACCGAGATGCGCGGCGTGCGCGGCGGCCAGGTCAGCATGATCTTCCAGGAGCCGATGACCTCGCTGAACCCAGTCCAACGCATCGGCGACCAGATCGGCGAGGCCATCCGCATCCATCGCGGCCTCAAGGGCGCGGAATTGCGCGAGGCGGTGCTGGAGATGCTGCGCAAGGTGCGCATTCCTGATCCTGAGGAACGCATCGACAACTACCCGCACACCTTTTCCGGTGGGATGCGCCAGCGGGTGATGATCGCGATGGCGCTGGCCTGCAACCCGACCCTGATCATCGCCGACGAGCCGACCACCGCGCTCGACGTCACCGTGCAGGCGCAGACGCTGGCCTTGCTCAAGGAACTGCAGCGCGAGACCGGCACGGCGATCCTGTTCATCACCCATGACATGGGCGTGGTCGCGGAAATCGCCGACCATGTCCTCGTCATGCGCCGCGGCCGCGCCATCGAGCAGGGCACGGTCCACGAGGTCTTCTCCAACCCGCGCGACGCCTATACCCGCAGCCTGATCGCAGCCGCGCCGAGCCTCGTCGGCAAGCTCGCGGACGGCACCATTCCCGCGCAAAACGTCGAGGGCGTGCCGCTCTCCTTCCGCGGCGACGCGCCGGTGCTGGAGGTGCGCGATCTCTCGGTCCGCTTCCCCTCGCGCGGCGGTCTGTTCGGCCGGCTCAAGGGCGAGGTCCATGCGGTCGAGCAGGTCTCCTTCGCCATCGGCAAGGGAGAGACGCTTGGCCTCGTTGGTGAATCCGGCTCGGGCAAGTCGACCATCGGCAAGGCGATCATCGATCTCGCGCCGCGTCATTCCGGCGGGATCACCGTCGCCGGCCGCCGGATCGACTATGCCGATCCGAAGAGTCTCGCGAGCTTGCGCCGCGACGTGCAGATGATCTTCCAGGACCCGTTCGGATCGCTCGACACCCGCCAGAGCATCGGCTCGGCGATCATCGAGCCGATGCAGGTCCACGGCATCGCCTCCGGCAAGGAGGCGCGCTCCAGGATGGAATGGCTCTTGGAGCGTGTCGGGCTCGACCCGGCCCGCGCTACCAGCCTGCCGCATGAATTCTCCGGCGGCCAGCGCCAGCGCATCTGCATCGCCCGCGCACTGGCGATGTCGCCGAAGCTGATCATCGCCGACGAGGCCGTCTCGGCGCTCGACGTGGCGATCAAGGCGCAGATCATCGACCTGATGATCGACCTCCAGAAGGAATTCGAGGTCTCCTATCTCTTCATCAGCCACGACATGGCGGCGGTCGAGCGCATCTGCGACCGCGTCGCGGTGATGTATTTCGGCGAGATCGTCGAGATCGGCGCGCGCGACGACGTCATCGGCCGGCCCGGTCACGGCTATACGCAGCGCCTCCTCTCCGCGATCCCGATCACCCATCCCGACCAGCGCGGCGGACGCCCGCCCCAGCGCGTCGACGCCACGCCGCCACGCAGCCCGATGAAGCCCGTCGGCTACCGCCCGCCGCCGCAGAGCTGGGAGATGATGGCCGATGGCCATTTCATCCGCCGGGCCAGCTAGTCATCCAGGAGCCGGAACGCGAACCATGCACGCCATCGAGGAACTCGCCGCCTTCGTCGCCGACCATCCCGAGGGCGCCCTGCCGGCAGAAGCGCGAGAAAGCGCCTCGCTCCTGGTCGCCGACCTGATCGGGGCGACCGCCGCCGGTCTGGATTCGCGGCTGGCTATCGCCGCCCGCATTGCCGCCGAACAGCTCTACGGCTCCGGCCCGGCCGGTATCTGGCTCACCGGCACCAAGCTCAGCGTCGCCGGCGCCGCCATGGCGAATGCCGCGGCGGCGAGCGCACTCGACATCGATGACGGACATCGCGGCGCAGCCGGCCATGCCGGTGCGGGCATCATCCCGGCCGCCTTCGCCGTCGGCCAGGCGCTCGACGCCTCCGACGCGCGCATCTTCGACGCGATTGCATTGGGCTACGATGTCGCGCTCCGGGTCGCGACCTCGCGGCCGACACCGACCATCGAGACCTATAGCAGCGGCCGCTGGGTCAATTACGGCGTCGCCGCCGCGGCCGGGCGCCTGCTCGGCCTCGATGCCCCGGCGCTCGCCCATGCCATGGCCATCGCCGGCGCCGAAGGCCCGATCAGCTATCCCATGGGCACCTCGCTATACCAGGGCAGCACGGTGAAGGAGGTCATCCCGCCCGCCGTCGTCGCCGGCCTCACCGGCGCCTATCGGGCGCGTGCGGGCGCGACCGGCCCGCGTGACCTGCTCGACCGTGACGACCGCTTCACCCGCAGCGTGCTGACCGGCGGGCTAGGCGAGCGCTGGTGGCTGCAGGACTGCTATCTCAAGCCCTATGCCTGCTGCCGCTACATGCATGCTGCGGTCGATGCGATCCTGGCGCTGCGCGACGAGCCGGGCAAGCCGATCCTGTCGCTGCGCATCGAGACCTTCCCACGCGGGCTCGGCCTCGCCAATGAACGCGCCCCGCAGACGCTCGAAGGCGGGCAATACAGCTATTATTTCAGCTGCGCGTTGGCTGCGATCCATGGCGCCGCCGCCCTGCAGCCGGTCGACCCCGCCCATCTCCACGATCCGCAGGTGCTCGAACTCGCCGGCCGGATCGAGTTGTCCGCGCATGAGGATTTCGCGACCGCCTTCCCGAAGAGCACGCCCTGCCGCGTCATCATCGACCAGGGCGAGGGAGCGCGCAGCCTGACGGTGCCCTACCCGCTCGGCGACGTCGCCAATCCGATGAACCGCGCGCAGGTCACCGAGAAATTCCGGCGCATCGGCGCGGCAAGCGTCGCGCCCGACTGGCAGGACACGATCCTGGCCGCGCTCGGCGGGCTGACGAGCGATGGCTTCCGGCCTCTTTTCGCCGCGCTCGGGACACAGCCGGCGCGGCTGCGACTGGTTTCAACAGGGGAAGGCTAACAATGAAAAGCACCGCTTCGACCAAAGCCGGACTTCTCGCCGGCGTTCTCGGCTTCGGCCTGCTGGCATCGCTGCCGGCCTTCGCCGCGAAGACCGAACTGACCTTGGGCGCCGCCGCCGTCGATGTCGGCACGCTAGACCCGCATTACGCCAGCAGCACCTCCGACCGCATCCTCTCGGCCTGGATCTTCGGCGGGCTCGTGCGCTTCGCGCCCGGCTCGACCGACCCGGCCACGATCGAGGCCGATCTCGCCGAGAGCTGGCAGGCGAGCGACGACCGCCTGGTCTGGACCTTCAAGCTGCGCCCCGGCGTGAAATGGCAGCACGGCTATGGCGACGTCACGGCCGACGACGTGGTGTTCAGCCTCGACAAGGCGCGCGACGCGAAGCGCTCGGCCTTCGCCAGCGACTATGCCGCCTTCCAGAAGGTCGAGGCGGTCGATCCGCAGACGGTCCGCATCACGCTGTCGAGCCGCGTGCCGAGCCTGCTCGGCCTGCTCACCAACTATGCCGGCGGCTTCATCATCTCGAAGAAGGCCTTCGAGGAGCGCGGCGAGAATTTCCGGCGCAACCCGGTCGGTTTTGGCCCGTTCGCACTCGATGCGATCACACCCGGCCAGGCCGTGACCTTCAAGGCGAACGACGCCTATTTCCGCGGCAAGCCCAAGCTCACCAAGATCACCTATCGCTTCCTCACCAATAATGCAGCGCGAGACCTCGCCTTCGTCGCTGGCGAGGTCGATGCCGCGACCGGCCTTGCCGACCAGCGCTGGCTGCAGCGCACGCTCGCCAATCCCGGCGTGGTCGTCGACAGCTTCGACCCGGCCGAGCTGACGACCCTCAGCGTCAACGTGACCAAGCCGCCCTTCGACAACATCAAGGTCCGGCAGGCCCTCGCCCATTCAATCGATGCGGCCAAGATCGCCCAGTATCGCGGCCCGCGCTTCACCCGTGCGGGCAAGTCGGCGATCCCCGCCAACAATCTCGGCTTCGACGAGAATGCCGGCGTCCTGCCGCCGGACCCGGCCAAGGCCAAGAAGCTGCTGGCCGAAGCCGGCTTCCCCAACGGCCTGACCGTCACCATGCTCGCCAGCCAGTTGCCGAGCCTGGAATCGACCGCGCAGATCATCCAGGGCCAGGTCGCGGAAGGCGGCATCACGCTCAATCTTCAGCCGGTCGAGCATGCCACCTGGCACCAGATGATCCGCAAGGACCTGAGCCCGCTCGTCATGTACGGCGCCGCGCGCTTCCCGATCGCGGACAATTACCTGACGCAGTTCTACCACTCGAAGAGCGCCATCGGGCAGCCCGGCCAAGTGACCAATTTCAGCCATTGCGACGTCGCCGACAAGCAGATCGAGGCAGCCCGCGGCGAGACCGACGCCAAGAAGCAGATCGCGCTGTGGCAGGAGGCGCAGAAGCTGATCATCACCAATGTCTGCGTCATCCCGATCACCGAGACCGGGCAGGTCTGGGCCCGCCGCGAGAAGCTCAAATGGGGTTTCGACCTCAAGGGCTCGATGTCGCTCGGCCCGCTCGTGACCGAACAGACGCATTTCGTCGACTGAACCACCCTTCGGCCGCGCCCCAGGGGGCGCGGCCTCCCTCCATCCCAGACAAAGCCATGTCCAAGCTGACCTATCCGAAATACGCCAATCTCTGCGGCTGGACCGCGATGCTGCCCGCACGCACGCCCCGCGCCGCGCTGAACGACGACATCACCGTCGACTATGCCGTCGTCGGCGCCGGCTATACCGGCGTCGCGGCGGCCCGGTGCCTGCACGAGCTCGATCCGCAGGCGCGCCTCGCCCTGATCGAGGCGACGACGGTCGGCGAAGGCTCCTCAGCCCGCAATTCGGGCTTCACCACCCCCGACGTGCTGCCGCGCACCGCTTCCATGGAAATGGCGGACAAGGCCCGCAACCAGAGCCGTTTGTTCACCGAAGCCTTCGAATGGCTGCAAGGCATCATCCGCGACAACGACATCGCCTGCGACATGCAGAAGGTCGGCTCGATCCGCGCCGCCGCGACCGAGGAGGGTGAAGCCACCCTGCGCAAGGTCGCCGAGGTCGCCCGGGCCAACAACCTCCAGCACACGGTCCTTGACCGGGCGGGCATCCGCGAGCGCATCGGCGCGGACTATTATCGCTACGGCCTGCACATGCACGACACCTGGCTGCTCCAGCCGGCGGCCTTGATCCGTGGCCTCGTCGATGCGCTCCCCGCGAACATCACGCTCTACGAGCAGAGCCCGGTCCGCGAGATGCGCCGGGAGGGCTCCGATTGGCGGCTCGCCACCGAAGGCGGCAGCGTCCGCTGCCGGACGGTCGTGCTGGCCAATAACGGCTTCATTCCCCGGCTCGGCTACCTGAAATCGCGCATGGCGACGATCTTCACCTATGCCGCCGTCACCGAGGCGGTGAAGGAGACCGATATCGGACATCTCGGCCAGTCCCCGGCCTGGGGCCTGCTGCCCTCGCACCGGCTCGGCACGACCCTGCGCCGCATCGGCCGCGACCGGCTCATGGTCCGCTCGCTCTATGCCCATGATCAGGAGATCCCGCAGGCGACCGCCGTGCGCGCGTTGCGCGACCGCTTCCAGCGCCGCTGGCCGGAGCTGCGGCATGTCGATTTCGAATATGTCTGGGGCGGAACGACCGCCTTCACGATGAATGGCGCGCCCTGGTGGGGCAAACTCGAGGATGGGCTCTATGCCTCCGGCGGCTGCAATGGCAGCGGCCTCGCCAAGGGCACCATGCTCGGTCGCAGGCTCGCAGACCTGATCCGCGGCGTCGGCAACGCCAGGGAGGTCGAGACGATCATGGGCGAGGCGAGCTGGATCGCGCCCGAGCCCTTCCGCTCGATCGGCTTCCGCGTCATCTCGGCGCTGGAAAGCCGCAAGGCCGGGCTGGAGGCTTAGAGCTTATTGATTTCATGCGGAAACACCCCGTCATCCCGGGCTTGACCCAGGATCCATCGTAGAGCGCCGCGCCTCATGATGGATTCCGGATCGGCGCCGCTTCGCGGCTTGTCCGGAATGACGGCATGTGTCCGTGAAAAATGAAGCAAGCCTTTTGAAAGTGCCGGCGCCGGAACCCTCCGCGCCTCACCAGGTTTCCTTGACCGTCTCCATGGCGACATTGGTCGAGGTGTTCGCGACATGGGGCAGGTTCGAGATCTTCTCGCCCAGCACGGCCCGATAGCGCCTGATATCCGGCGTGCGGATCTTCAGGAGGTAGTCGAAGCGCCCCGCAATCATGTGGCACTCCTCGACCTCCCTGATCTTCTTGACCTCCTCGTTGAATTTCGAGAGTGCCTTTTCCGTGGTGTCGGACAGCTTCACCTCGGCGAAGGCGATGTGATCCAGCTTGAGCTTCGCCGGATTGAGCGTTGCCCGGAAGCCCTCGATATAGCCATCATCGACCAGCCGGCGGAACCGGATCTGGCAGGGTGTCTTCGACAGGCCGATCCGCGCGCCGAGCTCGGCGATCGAAATCCGGCCGTCCTCCCTGAGAACGTCGAGGATCTTGCGATCGAACGCGTCCAGATCGCCTTCAACAGGCGTTTCCTTAGGCTTCTTCACTTTCAATCTCCAGATCTGAAGTCCGAACGGACTGCATGATAGCGAAAATTGGACCACGCGAGAATCGTGCTCGTGATAAGCTCCCGCGCAAAGAACGGGAGAGGGTATCGCCCTCGGCCCGTCGCGCTCGAACCCGCCGGGACCCGCCATGAGCCAAGCCACCGCTGCCGCCGCCAACACCGCCACCAGCCCGGCGCCTTTCACGGGCTTCGCCCCGCCGATCCGCGAGCAGTCGGCACTGCGCCAGGCGATCACCGCCGCCTATCGTCGCCCCGAAACGGAATGCCTGCCGCCCTTGCTGGCCGCGGCGAAGCTCACGCCGGCGGGCAAGCAGGAGATCGCCCGCACGGGGCGCAAGCTGATCGAGGCGCTGCGGGCCAAGCACAAGGGCACCGGCGTCGAGGGTCTCGTTCAGGAATACTCACTCTCCAGCCAGGAAGGCGTCGCACTGATGTGTCTCGCCGAGGCGCTGCTGCGCATTCCGGACACGGCGACGCGCGATGCGCTGATCCGCGACAAGATCGCCGATGGCGACTGGAAGTCCCATGTCGGCGGCGGCAAGTCGCTCTTCGTCAATGCCGCGACCTGGGGCCTCGTTGTCACCGGCAAGCTGACCTCCACGGTCAATGACCGCAGCCTCGCCGCTGCCTTGACCCGCCTCATCGCGCGGGCCGGCGAGCCGGTGATCCGGCGCGGCGTCGACATGGCGATGCGGATGATGGGCGAGCAGTTCGTCACCGGCGAGACGATCGACGAGGCGCTGAAGCGCGCCCGCCCACTGGAGGCGCGCGGCTTCCGCTATTCCTACGACATGCTCGGCGAGGCCGCGACGACCGCCGCCGATGCCGCGCGCTATTATCGCGACTACGAGAACGCGATCCATGCCATCGGCAGGGCCGCGAACGGGCGCGGCGTCTATGAAGGCCCGGGCATCTCGATCAAGCTCTCGGCGCTGCACCCGCGCTATAGCCGCGCCCAGGCCGGCCGCGTCATGGGCGAGTTGCTGCCGCTCGTGCGCGAGCTCGCACTGATCGCCAAGAGCTACGATATCGGCCTCAATATCGATGCCGAGGAGGCGGACCGGCTGGAGCTCTCGCTCGACCTGCTGGAGGCGCTGAGCTTCGATGGCGCGCTGCAAGGCTGGAACGGGCTCGGCTTCGTGGTGCAGGCCTATGGCAAGCGCTGCCCCTTCGTGCTCGACTGGATCATCGATCTCGCCCGCCGTTCCGGCCGGCGCATGATGGTGCGCCTGGTCAAGGGCGCCTATTGGGATGCCGAGATCAAGCGCGCCCAGGTCGACGGGCTCGCCGATTTCCCGGTCTATACCCGCAAGGTCCATACCGACGTCGCCTATGTCGCCTGCGCTCGCAAGCTGCTGGCCGCGCCCGACGCGATCTTCCCGCAATTCGCCACGCATAACGCCCAGACGCTGGCGACGATCTATCATCTCGCCGGCAACGACTTCGCGGTCGGGAAGTACGAATTCCAGTGCCTGCACGGCATGGGCGAGCCGCTCTATGACGAAGTCGTCGGCAAGGACAATCTCGACCGGCCCTGCCGCATCTATGCGCCGGTCGGCACGCATGAGACGCTGCTCGCCTATCTCGTGCGCCGCCTGCTCGAGAACGGCGCGAACTCCTCCTTCGTCAATCGCATCTCCGACCCGAAGGTGACGATCGACTCGCTCGTCGCCGACCCCGTCGATGTCGTCGAGGCGATGCCGGTCATCGGCATGCTGCATGACCAGATCGCGCTGCCGGCCGACCTCTACGGTGCCGACCGCGCCAATTCTGGGGGTATCGACCTCTCCAATGAGGCCGCGCTGGCCGAGCTTGCCGGCAATCTCGCGGCGACGGTCGGGCAGAGCTGGCACGCCGTGCCGCTGCTCGCCGACAACTCCACCGCCGGCACCACGCGCCCGATCCTGAACCCGGCCGATCATTCCGATGTCGTCGGGCAGGTCACCGAGCTTGCGGTCGAGGACGCCGCCAAGATCGCCCGTCTCGCCGCCGAGGGCGGCAAGGCCTGGGCCGCAGTGTCGCCGGCCGAGCGCGCCGCCTGCCTAGATCGTGCCGCCGACATCATGCAGGCGCGCATCGAGACGCTGATGGGCATCGCCATGCGCGAGGCCGGCAAGTCCGCCGCCAATGCGATCAGCGAAGTGCGCGAGGCCATCGACTTCCTGCGTTACTATGCCGACCAGGCGCGCAAGACGCTCGGACCGGGCCATGCGCCGCTCGGGCCCATCGTCTGCATCAGCCCGTGGAACTTCCCGCTGGCGATCTTCACCGGCCAGGTTGCGGCGGCGCTCGTCGCCGGCAATGCGGTGATGGCCAAGCCCGCCGGTGTCACGCCGATCATCGCGCATGAGAGCGTGAAGATCCTGCACGAGGCCGGCGTGCCGCGCGGCGCACTGCAGTTCACTCCCGGCAGCGGCCGCCTCGGCGCCGCGCTGGTGGGCGCGGCCGAAACGGCCGGCGTGATGTTCACCGGCTCGACCGAGGTCGCGCGCGGCATCCAGGCGCAATTGGCCGAGCGCCTTTCGGCGGAAGGCAAGCCGATCCCGCTGATCGCCGAGACCGGTGGCCAGAACGGCATGATCGTCGATTCCTCGGCGCTGGCCGAGCAGGTCGTCGCCGACGTCATCGCCTCGGCCTTCGACAGCGCCGGACAGCGCTGCTCGGCGCTCCGCGTTCTCTGCCTGCAGCAGGATATCGCCGACCGGACGCTGCACATGCTGCAGGGCGCGCTGAAGGAGCTGACCATCGGCCGCACCGACAAGCTCAGCGTCGATATCGGCCCGGTGATCAGCGGGGGCGCTAAAGCCGAGATCGACGATCATGTCGCGCGCATGCGCGGCCTCGGCCGCAAGGTCGAGCAGCTCCCGCTGCCGGAGGCTGCCGCGAAGGGCACCTTCGTGCCGCCCACCATCGTCGAATTGAAGAGCCTGACCGACCTGAAGCGCGAGGTTTTCGGCCCCGTGCTCCACGTCATCCGCTATCAGCGCGACGATCTCGACAAGCTGATCGACGAGGTCAACGGCTCCGGCTACGGCCTGACCTTCGGCCTGCATACGCGGCTCGACGAGACGATCGCCCATGTCACCAGCCGCATCAAGGCGGGCAATCTCTACGTGAATCGCAACATCATCGGCGCGGTGGTTGGCGTGCAGCCCTTCGGCGGGCGCGGGCTTTCCGGCACCGGGCCGAAGGCCGGCGGGCCGCTCTATATCGGCCGTCTCGTGCGCAAGGCGCCGATTCCGCCGCAGCACAGCTCGATCCATACTGATCCGGCGCTACTCGAATATGCCGCCTGGCTCTCGGGCAAGGGGCTGAACACTGAGGCGAACACCGCCCGCGAGATCGGCGGCCATTCGGCGCTCGGACTCCATGTCGAGCTGGCCGGCCCGGTCGGCGAGCGCAATCTCTATGCGCTGCATCCGCGCGGCCGCATCCTGCTCGTGCCGCAGACCGAAGCTGGCCTCTACCAGCAGGTCGCGGCGGCGCTGGCAACCGGTAACCAGCTCGTCATCGACGCGGCTTCCGGGCTGAAGAGCGCGCTGTCGGGTCTGCCGGCGGCTGTCGAAGCCCGCGTCAGCTGGACCTCGGACTGGGAGGCCGATGGCCCGTTCTCGGGTGCGCTGGTCGAGGGCGACACCAAGCGGATCAGTGAGGTGAACCGCCGCATCGCCCAGCTCTCCGGCCCACTCGTGCTGGTGCAGGCGGCGAGCACGGAAGAACTAAAGCGCGATCCCGACGCCTATTGCCTGAACTGGCTGCTCGAGGAGGTCTCGACCTCGATCAACACCACGGCGGCCGGCGGCAATGCCAGCCTGATGACCATCGGCTGAGCCGAAGAATGCGCGTTCAGGCGCCTCCCTTGCGGATGGCGTCTGAACCTGCTCAAGGCTGTGCCGAAACACAGCATCAGGGGGAATTATGCAGGCCGATCGCGTCATCCAGACAGTCGAAGTCCATACCGGCGGCGAGCCGTTCCGGATCGTGACCAGCGGTTTGCCGCGCCTGCCCGGCAAGACGATCGTGCAGCGGCGCGATTGGGTGAAGACCCATATCGACGAGATCCGGCAGGCGCTGATCTTCGAGCCGCGCGGCCACGCCGACATGTATGCGGGCTATCTGACCGAGCCCGTCTCGCCCGAGGCCGATTTCGGCGTGATCTTCGTGCATAACGAGGGTTACAGCGATCATTGCGGCCATGGCGTCATCGCGCTCGCGACGGCTGCCGTCGAATTGGGTTGGGTCAAGCGCACGGAGCCTGAGACGCGCGTCGGCATCGATGCACCCTGCGGCTTCATCGAGGCTTTCGTCACCTGGGACGGCAGGCGCGCCGCCAGCGTGCGCTTCGTCAACGTGCCCTCCTATCTCGTTCATCGCGACGTCACCGTAGAGACGCCGACCTATGGGCGCGTCACCGGCGATATCGCCTTTGGCGGCGCCTTCTATTTCTACACGGACGGCCGCCCCTTCGGCCTCGCGATCCGACGGGAGAATGCCGAGGCGCTGATCCGCTTCGGCGCCGAGGTGAAGATCGCCGCCAACAAGGCCTTCCCGGTCATGCATCCGGAAATCCCGGAGCTGAACCATATCTACGGCACGATCATCGATGGTGATCCGCTCGATCCCAAGGCGACGCAGGCCAATTGCTGCATCTTCGCCGACCGGCAGCTCGACCGCTCGCCGACTGGCTCCGGCACGGCCGGGCGCACCGCGCTGCTCCATGCCAAGGGGCTGCTCAAGCCGGACGAGCTTCTGGTCAACGAGTCCATCGTCGGCTCGATCATGACGGGCCGCGTCCTGCGGGAGACCAGGCTCGGAAAGATCGACGCCATCATCCCGGAAGTCTCGGGCAGCGCGCATATCTGCGGTCAGGCCACCTGGACCATCGACCGCGACGACCCGCTGCGGCACGGCTTCCTGCTGCGTTAGCGATGCCGGGCCATCAGCCGTTCAGCAGAAGCTCCACCAGCCGCTTGGTGCTGTTGACGTTGTATTTCCGAAGCAGCCGCGCACGATAGATATCGACGGTGCGCGGGCTGATGTTCAGCGCCTTTGCAATCTCCTTGCCCGTCCTGCCGTCGATCAGCAGCGCGGCCACGTCCCGTTCGCGCGGGGTCAGCGACGTCCGCAGCGACTGGCCGTCGGATTCTGCCTTTCCGAGCTCGGAGAACACCCAGAGCGTGTGTTCATGGGCGTCGTCGGGCGTATAGGTGAACCCGCTGACCCTGACCCAGAACAGGTCGCCGTCGAGACGTCGCATCACGCGGTCGTCGGTGTAGCTGCGCTCGGCCGCCAGGCGCGTGCCGACCCGCTTCCCGGTCTCCTCGTAATCGGACTGCGTCGGATAGAGCCGCTCGAACGATTGGCCGACCAAACCGTCCATCGATCCGCGAAACATCCTGGCGAAGGCGTGGTTGCAGGCCAGGAGGGCACGACTGCGGCCGATGACCAGCCCGACCGGGGCATTCTCGAAAGCCAGCCGGAAATCCACATCCATCGCCGGTCGTCCCCGATCGCTCTCAGCCGACGAGCCGGCCGGACACTTAAGTGTCCGATACCTATAGGATTAAGTGAATAGGTAGCCTAGCCTCTCCAGGAAATAGGACAGGACCGATGAAACTCACCGATTTCAAAGCCCTCACCTTCGACTGCTACGGCACGCTGATCGACTGGGAAACCGGCATGTTCGAGGGGCTGAAGCCGCTCACCAGCCGGCTCGCCACGCCGCCGACGCGCGATCAGGTTCTGGAAGCGCATGCGCGCCATGAATCGTCGCAGCAATTGCAGACACCGGCGAAAATCTATCGGGACCTGCTGCCGATCGTCTACAAGCGCCTCGCCGAGGAATGGGGCCTGTCCGTTTCCTGGGAGGAGTGCGAGGCCTACGGGCACTCGGTCAAGAACTGGCCGGCCTTCCCCGATTCCGCCGAAGCGCTCCAGTATCTCAAGCGCCATTACAAGCTGGTGATCCTGTCGAATGTCGACAACGAGAGCTTCGCCGCCAGCAATGCGAAGCTCAAGGTTGCCTTCGACGCGATCTATACGGCCGAGGATATCGGCTCCTACAAGCCGTCGGAGCGCAATTTCGACTACATGCTCCGCAACCTGGAGACGCTGGGCATCCGAAAGGGCGAGGTCCTGCACACCGCCGAGAGCATGTTCCATGACCATGGTCCGGCGAACCGGCACGGCCTGGCCTCCTGCTGGATTTATCGCCGCCACGACAAGGACGGCTTCGGCGCGACCATGCACCCGGGCGACATGCCGCGATACGATTTCCGCTTCAACAGCATGGCCGACCTCGCCAAGGCGCACCGGGAAGCACTCGGCGGCTGATCGCAGCACATCCCCCACAAGACCGGCCGGCACGAAAGCGTCTCAGCCCCCCTGCCCGGCCGCATCGTCCTGCGCTCGAAACCGGGGACCGCCGAACATCGCGTCCCCGGCTCCGCCCTCGACGATCTGCGGCAGCAGCGCCTTCCAGGCCTCGATCATGTCGGTGAAATAGCCGGGGTCCTGGCGCAGCACGGTCTGCACGCCCATGCCGCGCACCAGGCAGACCGTCAGGTTGAGGATGATGCGCGCCTCGCGGGCCGTGCGCTTCTCCGGGTTGCAGAACTCCACCCAGGTTGCATCGAGCGCCTCGTGGAACCGCTTCACGACCGGGATCATCCGCTCGCGCAGCTCGGCATCGTTGCGCGCCTCGGTGATCATCTCCAGCGACAGGTAGAAGAAGCGCCCGGAAAACAGCTCCCAGAGGAAACCGACGAAGCCTTCGAGGGAAAGCTCGCCCTTCTGGACGCGCCAGGCGACGGCGCGGATGTCGGCGGTACCGTCGTCGAGCAATCGCTCCATCGCCGCCAGGATGATGTCCGCGCGGGCCGGGAAATGATAGAGCAGCGCCCCGCGCGACACCTGCGCACGCTCGGCGATCTCCTGCGTCGTCGCCGCGTGGTAGCCGACATCGTGGATGACATCGAGCGTCGCTCCGATCAGGCGCTCATAGGTCGCGAGGCTCCGCGCCTGCTGCTGGCGCTCGGAGCGCGATGCCGTCTTCACCTCTGCACCCATCTGTCCACTCCACACCCTGTTGGCTCACGGCGGCCAGGGTTTCGATGAAATAAAAACAATCTTGCCTGATTTTTTCAAGAGCATACCGTGCCCGGATCACGACGCGAATGCGCGCACGGAGGGAGAAAACCATGGCGGATGACGACTACAAGAACAGGAGCTACGGCGAGATTCCGGTTGGCTTCGGCATGAAGCCGGGCATCGTCGTCGTCGACTTCCAGACCGGCTTCACTGACGCCCGGTATCCGCTCGGGGGAGCACCGCTCGTCATGCGCGCGGTGGAGAACACCGCCAGGCTGCTGGAGGTCGCGCGCCGCTACAATGTGCCGGTCGCCAATTGCAACACCGCCTATATGAGCGAGCGCGAGATGCCCTACTGGAAGATCACCGCGGTGCGGGACACCTTCCGCCACGACCATCCCAGCTCCGCCTTCGACCCGCGCATCTACGATCCTGATTACGACCTGACGATCTGCAAGAAGGCACCCTCGATCTTCTTCAACACCGGCGTCAGCGATTATTTCAACAAGGAGCGCGTCGACACGGTGATCGTCACCGGCTGCAACACCTCGGGCTGCATCCGCGCCACCTCGATCGACAGTTTCAGCTACCGCTACCGCACCATCGTGCCCGAGGATTGCGTCGGCGACATCGAGGAGCAGCCTCATCGCGACAACCTGCGCGATCTCGGCCGACGCTATGTCGACGTCTCCGATCTCAAGACCGTGCTGGCCTATCTGGAAGACTGGCACCGGCAGAACGCCGCCTGACCCGTTTTTGGGCCGCCCTGTCCTCGCCCGGATCGGTGACGCAGAGCCATCTGCGCCACCTAAAGCGGCCCGAGATCGCGCACTATCAGGTTGTAGAGCGCCTGGGCGGCCGGGGTCAGCGTCTCCCCACGCCGCCGGATCAGCGAGACCGGCCGATCGACAACCGGCTCCACCAGCGGAATCTGCGCGAGATCGGGGCGCAGATTCTCGACGAGCGACTCAACCAGGATCGCAATGCCCAGCCCTTCCGAGGCCAGCCCGATCGCGCTGGAGAAATACTCGACCACGAACTTGGTCTTCACCTCGATGCCGGAGCGCGAGAGCTGCGCCTCCATCAGCAGCCGGTTGCCGCTGCTGCCGCCGAGCGTGATCAGGTCCTGGCCGGCGAGGTCGGCCCAGGCGATGGTCTCGCGCCCCGCCAGCGGATGGTCGTTGCGGCAATAGACGACGAAGGGATCGCGGACCAGAATCTCGTTGTGCAGGTCCTGCTGGTTCGGCGGCTGGACATGCAGGCCGAACTCGGCCTGGCGCCGCCGCACCGCCTCGATCACCAGCGTGCTGGTCCGGTCGAGTATCTCGACGCGGTTGTTCGGATGGCGCGTGGCATAGCTCCGCAGGATGCGCGGCAGGCGCCCATACATCAGCGAGGGGACCGAGGCGATCGTGATGTCGCCAGTCGAGAAGCGCGACATCGTCTTCAGCCGCTCGAACGAACGGTCGACGGCGTCGACCATGCGCTGGGCTTCCGGCAGGAACTCGCGGCCGATGCTGGTCAGCGCGACGGTGCGCGTCGTTCGGTCGATCAGCTTCAACCCGACATGGGCTTCGAGCCGCTGGATGCGCCGCGTCAGGCCGGTCTGCGTGACATGCAGCTTCTCGGCCGCCTTGTTGAAGCTTCCGAGCTCCGCGATCTGGATGAAGGCCTCGATGCCGTCGATCGGATGTTTCATGACAAAAGATCATTGATATATGTCATTATTTCAGCATACGAGCCTCGCCGCCTTGGTCAATAGTGTTCCCCGAAAGGCGCCCAACCGCTGCGAAGCGGGATGCGAGGCAGCCGTGAGGAAACGCAGAGATGACCGATACCAGTGCCCGCACTCGCGGCAGGCGCGTGCTCGTCACGCATGACCGTTTGGCCGAGAACGCCATCGAGCTTCTCAACGCGCATGACGTCGACGTCTTCTTCTCGCCGGCCTACGCGCCGAGCGAGCAGGTGGCGCAGCGTGCAGCCGAGTTGCAGGTCGATGCCCTAATCGTCCGCCAGGGCCGCGTCGACGAGGCGATCATCGCCGCCTCCCCCCGTCTGAAGGTCATCGCCAAGCACGGCGTCGGCGTCGACAATATCGACCTGCAGGCGGCCGCCGCGCGCGACATCCCCGTCATCCGCGCCATGGGCTCGAACTCGCGCGCCGTCGCCGAACACACCATCGCGCTGGCCCTGACGCTGCTGAAGGACATCCCGCGCCTCGACGCAGCCGTGAAGGCCGGCACCTGGCCGAAGCCGAGCTTCATCGGGCGCGACATCATCGGCACCGTCATCGGCCTCGTCGGCTTCGGCTCGATCGGCCAGCATGTCGCGCGGATGGCGCAGGGGCTCGGCATGACCGTTCTTCTGCACGACCCCCATGCCCGCGCGGCGATCACGCAGTTCGGTGGGGATTGCGAACGCGATCTCGACAGCCTCATTGCGGAAGCCGACATCGTCAGCCTGCATTGCCCACTCACCAACGCCACGCGCGATCTGCTGGATGCGCGCCGCTTCGGCCTGATGAAGCCGAATTCCCTCGTCGTGAACACGGCGCGCGGCGCCCTGATCAACGAGGCGGCACTGGCCGCCGCGCTGCTGGAAGGCCGGATCGCCGGCGCCGCCCTCGACAGTTTCGCGGTCGAGCCGCCGGCTCCCGACAGCCCGCTCTGGGCCCTGCCCAACCTCATCGCCACCCCGCATATCGCCGGCGTGACCGCGGGATCGGCCAAGACCATGGCCGAGATCGCCGCCCGGCACGTCATCGCCGTGCTCGATGGAGAAGAGCCGGATGCGGCCAGCCTCGCGAGGTTGACCGAACTCGCAGCCTGAAGATCCGGACCAGATACCGGACGACAAACAAGCAAACGGGAGGAAACACCATGAAGGTTGTCTACAAGGCGCTCGCAGCGCTGGCCCTGACGGCGCTCGCGACGACGGCCTCGGCCCAGCAATATCCGGAGAAGCCGATCCGGCTCGTCATTCCGTTCCCGCCAGGCGGCGGCACCGACGTCGTCGCGCGCGTCATCGCCCAGAAGCTCGGCGAAAGCACGGGCTGGACGCTGGTCGCGGACAACAAGCCGGGCAGCGGCGGCAGCGTTGGCCTGAGCCTCGCCGGGAAGTCGGCACCGGATGGCTACACCATCGTCCTCGCGCAGAACGCCAACCTCGTCATCAACCCGATCCTCGGCAAGGCCAATTACGACCCGATCAAGGACTTTGCGCCGATCGGCCTCGTCGCCTCCGCGCCGCAGGTCCTCGTCGTCGCCAAGGATTCGCCGATCAAGACGGTCGAGGACCTGATCGCCGCGGCGAAGGCCAAGGACGGCAAGCTGACCTTCGCCTCCCCCGGCGTCGGGACCAGCTCGCATCTGGCCGGCGAGCTCATCCAGCAGATCGCGGGCGTGAAATTCCGTCACGTCCCCTACAAGGGCGCGGCCCAGGCGCTGCCGGACCTGCTCGGCGGGCGCGTCGAAATCTACATCTCCTCGGTCCCCTCGGCGATGGTGCAGATCAAGGAAGGCGTGCTGCGCCCGATCGCGGTCTTCGCGACCAAGCGCGATGCCGACCTGCCGGATGTCCCGACTTTCGAGGAGAAGGGCCTTAAGAACTCGGAAGCCGTGACCTGGTGGGGCCTTGCCGCGCCGGCAGGCGTCCCGGCGCCGATCGTCGCGCGCATCAATACCGAGCTCGACAAGGTGCTGCAGCAGCCCGACACCAAGGCCAAGCTGCGCTCGGCCGGCGCCGAGGCGCTCGGCGGCAGCAGCGAGGAGTTCGGCGCGCTGATCAAGTCCGACATGCCGAAATGGACAGCGGTCATAAAGGCGGCCGACGTGAAAGTCGCCGACTGAGCCGATGACGCTGGCCGGGAGACCGCGCTTGAAGGCGGCGGCCTCCCGGCACGACCCATGCCCATCCTGAAAGCCTGTGTCCCGGCGGCGCCCAAGTTGCGCCGCCCGGCATCACGTCGGATATCGGCCATGAAAACCAGCATCTTCAAGAATCAGGACGCGCTTGCCGGCCTGCTGTTCATGGGGCTCGGCGCGCTCGGCTTCGCGATCGCGCTCGGCTACAAATTCGGCACCACGATCGACATGGGGCCGGGCTATTTCCCGCGCATCCTCAGCCTCGTCCTGATCGGCTTCGGCATCGTCACCTTCATCAAGGGGCTGCGCACCTGCATGCCGGTCGAAGGTGGTTGGGCCTGGCTGCCGCTCCTCCTGCTGAGCGCCTCGCTCCTGCTTTTCGGGTTCCTGCTCGAACGTGTCGGCCTCGTGCCGGCGCTCGCCGCCCTGTTCTTCGTCTCGGCCCGTGCCGGCCATGAGTTCAAGGCGCTGGAAGTGCTCGTCCTTACGGCCGTGATGGCCGTCTTCGCCGCCGCCGTCTTCGTCTGGGGGCTGAAGCTGCCCTACAGTCTGTTCGCCTGGAATTTCTGAGCCATGGAGATCATCGATCACTTCGTGCTCGGCTTCGGCGTCGCCCTGTCGCTGCAAAACCTGGCCTATTGCTTCCTCGGCGTGCTGCTCGGCACCCTGATCGGCGTGCTGCCGGGCGTCGGCCCGCTGGTGACGATCTCGATGCTGCTGCCGATCACCTTCGGCCTGCCGCCGGTCTCGGCCGTCATCATGCTCTCCGGCATCTATTACGGCGCGCAATATGGCGGCTCGACCACGGCGATCCTGGTCAACCTGCCGGGCGAGACCTCGTCGGCCGTCACCTGCCTCGACGGCTACCAGATGGCGCGCCGTGGCCGGGCCGGCGCCGCGCTCGCGATCGCCGCCCTCTCCTCCTTCGTCGCCGGCTGCATCGGCACGCTCTTGATCGTCGCGCTCGGCGTGCCGCTGGCGAGCTGGGCGCTGCGCTTCGGCGCGGAGGACTATTTCGCCCTGATGGTGCTCGGCCTGATCGCGGCCTCGGTGCTGAGCCATGGCGACATGGTCAAGGCGCTCGCCATGGTCGTGGTCGGCCTGTTGATCGGCCTCGTCGGCACCGACGTGAACTCCGGCATCGAGCGCTACACTTTCGGCCTGCCCGAGCTTGCCGACGGCATCGGCTTCACCGTGCTCGCCGTCGGCATGTTCGCGATCTCCGAGGTCGTCCTCAACCTGGAGCAGAAGGAGGCGCGCGAAGTCTTCACGAAAAACGTCGGCGGTCTGATGCCGAGCTGGAGCGACCTGAAGGCCTCGTTCCTGCCGACCTTGCGCGGCACCGCCATCGGCGCCTTCTTCGGCATCCTGCCCGGGACCGGCCCGTCGATCTCCTCCTTCTCCTCCTACATGCTGGAGAAGAAGCTGGCGAAGGACCCGTCCCGCTTCGGCCAAGGTGCGATCGAGGGCGTCGCCGCGCCGGAAGCCGCCAACAACGCGGCAGCGCAGACCGCCTTCATCCCGACCCTGACGCTGGGCATCCCCGGCAGCGCCACCATGGCGCTGATCCTCGGCGCGCTCATCATGAACGGCGTCCAGCCCGGCCCCTCCGTGATGACGCGCAATCCCGAGCTGTTCTGGGGCGTCATCGCCAGCATGTTCATCGGCAATGCCCTGCTCGTCGCACTGAACCTGCCGCTCGTCGGCCTCTGGGTGCGGCTGCTCAGCATTCCCTATCGCTGGCTGTTCCCATCGATCGTGATGTTCTGCGCGCTCGGCAATTACAGCCTGAACAACAGCGCGATCGACGTCTATCTCTGCGCCGCGATCGGCGTGCTCGGCTATGTCTTGGCCAAGCTGAAATGCCCGCCTGCGCCGCTGGTGCTGGGCTATGTGCTCGGCCCGATGATGGAAGAGAACATCCGCCGGGCTCTGCTCCTGTCGGAAGGCGATCTCTCGATCTTCGTGAAGAGCCCGATCAGCCTGACCTTCCTCACCCTCTCGCTGCTGCTGCTCGTCAGCATGGCCCTGCCCGCCATCCGCCGCGGCAAGGCCCGCGTCGACCAGGAGGAGGCCGGCGCGACCTGAGCGCACCGGCACGACCCGCCCCTCGCAAAACCCTCATCTCCCTGCCGCTGCACCGTCCGGTTCGCCGCGCCAGCCAGCCATGACAACCAAGGACGTCCCATGATCGGATTTCGCATCCTCAAGCGCCGCCGCCAGGTCGAGGCCGAGCTCGTCCAGCGCTTCCGCACGGTCCCGGTCGCCAATGTCAGCGATTCCATGTCGCGCATGACGGCGGGCGGGGCCTCGCTGCGGCCGCTGCATCGCGGCGGCGTGATGGCGGGTCCCGCGCTCACGGTGAAGACGCGGCCGGGCGACAACCTGATGATCCACAAGGCGCTCGATCTCGCCGCGCCCGGCGACGTCGTCGTCGTCGACGGCGGCGGCGACCTCACCAATGCGCTGATCGGCGAATTGATGATCGCCCATGCCCGCACGCGCGGCATCGCCGGCATCGTGCTCTATGGCGCCGTGCGCGATTGCGCCTGGATTCGTGAGAACGATCTGCCGATCTATGCCGCCGGCATCAGCCATCGCGGCCCCTACAAGGACGGTCCCGGCGAGATCAACGTCCCGATCGCGATCGAGGGCATGGTGATCGAGCCCGGCGACCTCGTCATCGGCGACGATGACGGCATTCTCTGCGTGCCCTTCGATCAGGCCGAGGCGATCTATGCCGCCGCGCACAAGAAGCACGCGATGGAGGAGAAGAAGATGCAGGCGATCCTGGAAGGCCGGGACGATCGCAGCTGGATCGACGCCACGCTGACGCGGCTCGGCTGCGCCATCGAGGCCTGACGACACCCATGCCGCCCAAGCGGCGCGCTGCTGAATCCACAGGGTACGGCACGCCCGCAACCAGCGGGCTTTACTCGATGGCGGTGCCACCAGGCCGCTCTCCGCCTTCGGCTCGGCTTGCGAGCCGATCCGAAGGATGGGAACGCGAATCAGTCCAGCGCCGCCGAGCGCCAGGAACACTCGAAATTAACGCCAAAGATTCAATTAACATATTGAATATTATACAAAATCGGCGCGCTTGCCGCGCTCGAATCCTCAGCTATGCTGGAGCAAGGCAAAACTTTGGGAGGGGTTATGCTGTTCTGGTCGATGATCATCTGGCTGGCTTGCGCCGCCATCTTTCTCGAGCTGGTCGAGCGCGCTCCGGCCATCGACAACTAGAGCTTCCTTGAGACTTGGGGATAGGCGGCACACCCGTCACGCGCACCGGTGCGACGGGCCGGCAGCGGTCGTCCCCGCCCCGGCCCGCTAGCATTCAGGACGCCCCGGCTGCCGCGAAGGCCTGCCCGACGATGCGGCGCGCATCCTCCTGGATCGCGGCGAGATGCGCCTCGTCCCGGAAGCTCTCCGCATAGATCTTGTAGACCTCCTCGGTGCCCGACGGACGCGCCGCGAACCAGCCGTCTGCCGCGGTCACCTTGACGCCGCCGATCGCGGCGCCATTGCCCGGGGCGTTGCTCAGGATCGCCGTGATCGGCTGGCCCGCGAGTTCTTTCGTCGCGATCTGCTCGGCCGACAGGCTCTTGAGAACGGCCTTCTGGCTCGCGCTCGCCGGCGCATCGACGCGCGCATAGTGGGGCTCGCCCAGCTCCGCGGTCAGCTTGCTGTAGAGTACGCCGGGGTCGCTGCCGGTCTTCGCCGTGATCTCGGCGGCGAGCAGGCCGAGGATGATGCCGTCCTTGTCGGTGGTCCAGGCCGAGCCGTCCATGCGCAGGAAGGAGGCGCCGGCGCTCTCCTCGCCGGCAAAGCCGAAGCTGCCCGAGATCAGCCCGTCGACGAACCATTTGAAGCCGACGGGAACCTCGACGAGGCGCCTCCCGAGCTTGGCCGCGACGCGGTCGATGATCGCGCTCGACACCGCCGTCTTGCCGATCGCCGCATCCGCCCGCCAGCCCGGCCGGTTGGCGAAGAGATAGGCGCTCGCCGCCGCGAGGTAATGGTTCGGATTCATCAGCCCGCTGCTGCGCGTCACGATGCCGTGCCGGTCGGCATCGGTATCGTTGGCGAAGGCGATGTCGAAGCGGTCGCGCATGCCGATCAGGCTCGCCATCGCATAGGGCGAGGAGCAATCCATCCTGATCTTGCCGTCCCAGTCGGCCGTCATGAAGCCGAAGGTCGGATCGACCTCCTTGCTGACGATCCTCGCGTTCAGCCCGTAGCGGTCGATGATCGGCTGGTAGTAGTCGAGCCCCGCCCCGCCGAGCGGATCGATGCCGATCACGACACCGACCTGCCGGATCGCCTCCATGTCCACGACGCTGGCGAGGTCGGAGACATAGCCGGTGATGTAGTCGTGCCGGTGGACATGCTCGCTCTTCAGCGCCTTGTCGTAGGGCATGCGCAGGATGCCGGCGAGCTTCTCGACGAGGAAGGCGTTGGCGCGCTTCTCGATCCAGCCGGTTGCGTCGGTATCGGCCGGTCCGCCATGCGGGGGATTGTATTTCAGGCCGCCATCGGCCGGCGGGTTGTGCGAGGGCGAGATCACGACGCCGTCGGCGAGCCCGGCGGTCCGGCCCCGGTTATGCGTGATGATGGCATGCGAGATCACCGGAGTCGGCGTGAAGCCGAGCTTCTCGTCGATGATCGTCGCGACGCCATTCGCGGCGAAGACCTCCAGCACCGTCTCGAAGGCATTGCGTGAAAGCGCATGGCTATCGATGCCGAGGAAGAGCGGCCCGTCGATCCCCTGCTCGCGGCGATAGAGGCAGATCGCCTGGGCGATGGCGAGGATATGCGCCTCGTTGAAAGAGCGCAGCAGCGCCGAACCGCGATGGCCGGAGGTGCCGAAGGCGACTTGCTGCGAACGCTGTGAGGGATCGGGCTGCTCGTAATAGGCTTTCGTGAGGGCCGCTACGTCGACGAGTTGGCCGGGCTCGAGCCGCTTGCCGGCCAGGGGACTCACGAAATCGCTCATGTAGGCTCTCGTTCTAGGCACGTCAGGATGCGACATCTCTTATAGACGCCCGCATGAACAGAGTTGCAACGGAATGCGACAGGTTCGCGGCACGCCGCAGCCGGGGATTCCCGACGTCGCATCGTCACTACCCTTGCGGAACCGCTTTTTTCTCGCGCATGTCGCAAAGGCGGGCTAGTACGCGCCCCTGCGCTATCGTCTCGCGCGACAGGAGTTACCGATGAAGATCGTGATGGTAGGCTCTGGCTATGTCGGGCTTGTCTCGGGCGCCTGCTTTGCGGATTTCGGGCACGAGGTGGTCTGCGTCGACAAGGTCGAGAGCAAGGTCGCTGCGCTGCAGCGCGGCGAGATCCCGATCTTCGAGCCCGGCCTGTCGGAGCTGGTGCGCAGCAACGCGGCGGCGGGGCGTCTGTCCTTCACTACCGATCTGGCCGGGCCGGTTGCGGAGGCCGATGCGGTCTTCATCGCGGTCGGCACGCCCTCGCGCCGCGGCGACGGCTTCGCCGACCTGTCCTATGTCTATGCCGCGACCCGCGAGATCGCCGGGGCGATCCGCGGCTATACCGTAATCGTGACCAAGTCGACGGTTCCGGTCGGCACCGGCGACGAGGTCGAGCGCATCATCCGCGAGCTCAGGCCCGATGCCGAGTTCGCCGTGGTCTCCAACCCCGAGTTCCTGCGCGAGGGCGCGGCGATCGAGGATTTCAAGCGGCCGGACCGCATCGTCGTCGGCACCGATGACGAGCGGGCGCGGACCGTGATGGCCGATATCTACCGGCCGCTCTATCTCAACAACGCGCCGATCCTCAACACCGGCCGGCGCACGGCGGAATTGACCAAATACGCGGCCAACGCCTTCCTGGCGACGAAGATCACCTTCATCAACGAGATCGCCGATCTCTGCGAGCAGGTCGGCGCCAATGTCCAGGACGTCGCGCGCGGCATGGGGCTCGACAACCGCATCGGCGGCAAGTTCCTGCATGCTGGGCCGGGCTATGGCGGCTCCTGCTTCCCGAAGGACACGCTCGCGCTGATCAAGACGGCGCAGGATTACGGCACGCCTTCGCGCATCGTCGAGACGGTCGCGGCGGTGAACGACCAGCGCAAGCGGGCGATGGGGCGCAAGGTGATCGCGGCCTGCGGCGGCTCGGTCCGGGGCAAGACGATCGCCGTGCTCGGCCTGACCTTCAAGCCGAACACCGACGACATGCGCGACGCGCCCTCGATCTCGGTGATCACGGCGCTCATGGATGGCGGCGCCACGATCCGCGCCTATGACCCGGAGGGGATGGAGCAGGCGAAGGCCGTGCTGCCGGCCGGCGTGACCTATTGCGGCGACGCCTATGAATGCGTCGCGGGCGCCGACGCCGCGGTGATCGTGACCGAGTGGAACATCTTCCGGGCGCTCGATCTCGACCGGGTCAAGGCGACCATGGCCGCGCCCGTCCTCGTCGACCTCCGCAACGTCTACCGCGCCGAGCAGGTCAGGGCCAAGGGCTTCTCCTATGCCGATGTCGGAAGGGGCCTCTCCCCACTGGAGGGCAAGGAAGCCGAGACGGCAGCCTGAGCTAAGGCGCGCGATCAGCCCCGACGAAAGCGCGTTTTTATACCGCCCCCTTGTCATTCCGGGGCTTCGCGATAGCGAAGAACCCGGAACCCACGACCGGGTGAGCGGCCTGCAACCGAACACCAGAAGTCCCACCCAGTCGTGGGTTCCGGGTTCGCGCCTGCGGCGCGCCCCGGAATGACAATGGGGAGCGCGCATTCGATGCGTTCAAGCTCTAGCCCGCCGCGCGCTCCTTCGCCGCCCGCTCCTGCATCAGCGCCCGCTCCCGCGCGTTCTGCGTGAGGGTGACCGCGTTTTCGAAAGCCTCCGCCGCCTCCCGATGGCGGCCGAGCTTGGCGAGCAGGTCGCCACGGACCCCCGGCAGCAGATGGTAGCGCTTCAGCGCCGGCTCGCCGGCAAGCGCCTCGACCAGAGCAAGCCCCGCTTCCGGCCCCTCCGCCATGCTGATCGCCACCGCACGATTGAGTTCGACGACCGGCGACGGCGTCACCTGCCCGAGCACGGTGTAGAGCGCGACGATCCGCTTCCAGTCGGTCTCGTCGGCCGTGCGGGCGCGAGCGTGACAGGCGGCCAGCGCCGCCTGCAGCAGATAGGGCCCGGGCGCCACGCCGGCGAGCCGCTGCGCCTGTTCCAGCGCCGCAAGGCCACGCCCGATCAGCAGATGGTCCCAGCGCGCGCGGTTCTGGTCGAGCAACAGGATCGGCTCGCCATCGGCACCGACGCGCGCCCGGAGCCGCGAGGCCTGCAATTCCATCAGCGCGACGAGGCCGTGGACCTCGGGCTCGTCAGGCGCCCGCGCCGCCAGGATGCGCCCAAGCCGCAGCGCCTCCTCGCACAGGCCCGGCCTGACCCAGTCCTCGCCGGCCGTGGCTGAATACCCCTCGTTGAAGATCAGGTAGACGACCTCCAGCACCGAGGCGAGGCGTGCGCCGAGCTCGGCGCCGGCCGGCACCTCATAGGGCACCTTCGCGTCGCTTAGCGTCTTCTTGGCGCGCACGATGCGCTGCGCCATCGTCGGCTCCGGCACCAGGAAGGCGCGCGCGATCTCGTCGGTCGTCAGGCCGCCGAGCAGGCGCAGCGTCAGCGCGATCCGCGCCTCCTTGGGCAACACGGGATGGCAGGCGGTGAAGATCAGGCGCAGCAGGTCGTCACCGACCTCATCGTCGAGCGCCTCGTCGATATCCGGCATCGCCGGCCCTTCGCTGTCGATGTCGCGGCCGATCTCGTCCTGCTTGCGCCGGGCCATGATCTCATGGCGGGCGGCATCGGCAGCGCGATGCTTGGCGACCTGCATCAGCCAGGCCGCCGGATTGCGCGGAACGCCCTCTTCGGGCCATTGCTTCAGCGCCGCGACGAGCGCGTCCTGAGCCAGTTCCTCGGCCCGGCCGACATCGCGGATCAGGCGCGTGAGCCCGGCGATCAGCCGGGGCGCTTCCATGCGCCAGACCGTCTCGATGGTGCGGTGTGCATCGCTGCCCGACATAGGAAGCGATACACACCATCAGCCCATCGGCTGGCAAGAGAGCCCGAGCTGCACTCCGGCTCTGGGTTTGCCGGATTCTGACGGAACCAAGCCGTCAGGGATCGGCAGACCGCCCTGTCACTCAGTCCTGACCGCCGACCTCGGCCTTCAGGCGGTCCCATTGCGCCGAGGTCTCCGGCGTGACGATTTCGCCGAAATCGGCCAGCTCGAACAGCGGCCGGATCTCGATCTCGGACGGGCCGGGCATCGGGTTGGGGCAGCGCTTGACCCAGGCGATCGCCTCGTCGAGCGAAGCGCATTCCCACAGCCAGTAGCCGGCGACGAGTTCCTTGGTCTCGGCGAAAGGCCCGTCGACGACAGCGCGCTTGGCACCGTCGAACTGGACGCGCGCGCCCTTCGAGCTGGGCTGCAGACCATCGCCGCCCTTCATGATGCCGGCTTTTACCAGCTCCTCGTTATAGGCCATCATCGCCTCGAGCAGCTCCTGGGTCGGCGGCGCGCCGGCTTCGCTGTCCTGGGTTGCCTTGACCATCACCATGAAACGCATCGGTCTTCTCCTTTGAAGGACGGGGGCTCAGCCTGCACCGTCGGTTTTGTTGGGTTTGGAATGTCGGGCCAGCTCAGCCGGCGCGCTTCTCGAATTCAGCGCGGAGGTTTTCCTTCCGTTCGCGCCGCTCCGGCGTCACCAGATCGCCGAATTCCTCCATCTCGAAGACAGGCCTGAGCTCGATCTCGGTGTTGCCGTCGAAGGGCGCGCGCTTCAGCCATTCGACCGCCTCGTCGAAGGACTTCACCTGCCAGAGCCAGAAGCCGGCCAGCAGCTCCTTGGTTTCGGCGAAGGGGCCGTCGGTGATCGCCCGCTCGTTGCCCGAGAAGCGCATGCGGATTCCCTTCGATGTCGGGTGCAGGCCTTCCGCAGCCAGCAGGATGCCGGCCTTGATCAGCTCTTCGTTATAGACACCCATCTTCGCGAAGACGTCCGGGTCCGGCATCACACCGGCTTCACTGTCCTTGCTGGCCTTGACCAGAACCATCACGCGCATCGGTCTTCTCCTTGGGTTTGGGAGAACCGGGCGGCTCCGGCGAAAGCCGCCGAAACCCGTTCTCTGACTGCACGTCGAACGGGCGCGGACGGAATCGACAACGCCGGGAATCTTTTTTCGTTTTTTTGCGGAGCCGCCCGCGCGCTCGTCCAGAGCTGAACGCGGGCAGCGCCGATCCGGTTCAGGCGCTGCGCGGCAGCGCCTCCAGGAAGCGCGCCGGCTCGCCCTGCGAGGGGGTCGTCAATTCGCCCTCCCACATCACCTTGAGGCCGCGCACGAAGGTGCCGACCGGCCAGCCGGTGACGGTGACGCCGTCATAGGGCGTCCAGCCGCATTTCGAGGCGCTCCACTCCTTGGTGATCGTCTCGCGGCGCTTGAGGTCGACGACCGTGAAGTCCGCATCGTAGCCGACCGCGATCCGGCCCTTGCCTTCGAGCCCGAAGATGCGCTGCGGCCCGGCGCTGCTGAGATCGACGAAACGCTCCAGCGTCAGCCTGCCGGCATTCACATGGTCGAGCATGATCGGCACCAGCGTCTGCACGCCCGGCATGCCGGAATGGCTCGCCGGATAGGGATGGTGCTTCTCCTCATGGGTATGCGGCGCGTGGTCGGAGCCGAGCACGTCGACGATGCCTTGCTCCACGCCCCACCAGATGCGCTGGCGATGGCTGTCGTCGCGGATCGGCGGATTCATCTGGGCATAGGTGCCGAGCCGCTCGTAGCAATCCGGCGCAACCAGCGTCAGATGGTTCGGCAGCACCTCGACGGTCGCGACATCCTTGTGGTCCTTCAGGAAGACCATCTCCTCGCCGGTCGAGATGTGCAGGATATGGACGCGTGCGCCGGTCTCGCGCGCGATCCGCACCAGCCGCTTCGTGCAGGTCAGCGCCACCTCCGGCGAGCGCCAGACCGGATGGCTCGACGGATCGCCCTCGACGCGCAGGGGCATGCGCTCGCGCAGCATCATCTCGTCTTCGGAATGGAAGGCGGCGCGCCGGCGCGTGCGCTTCAGAATCTCGGCGACGCCCTGGTCATCTTCGACCAGCAGATCGCCGGTCGAGGAACCCATGAACACCTTGATGCCGGCAGCTCCGGGGAGCCGTTCCAGCTCCGGCACGTCATTGGCGTTTTCATGGGTGCCGCCGACCCAGAAGGCGAAGTCGCAATGCATGCGATGGCGCCCGCGACGGACCTTGTCGGCCAGCGCCTCCGGCGTCGTCGTCTGCGGAATCGTGTTCGGCATCTCGAAGACGCAGGTCACGCCGCCGAGCGCCGCCGAGCGCGAGCCGCTCTCCAGGTCCTCCTTGTGGTCGAGGCCGGGTTCGCGGAAATGGACCTGTGAGTCGATCACGCCGGGCAGGATATGCAGGCCGGTGCAATCGACGGTCTCGCCGGCCGAAGCTCGCGAGAGATCGCCCAGCGCCATGATCTTGCCGCCGGTGACGCCGACATCGCGCGCGACGCGGCCATCCTGGTTCACCACCGTGCCGCCCTTGAGGATCACGTCGTAGGTCTGGGGCATGGCTGTCTCCGGAAGGTTGAGCAAAGACTGGATGCAGCCTACCTATCGGGCAACGCGCCACGCCGGAAGCCCAAACAGTTTTCGGGTGGCGCCATCATCCCCATTCGGCTGACGAGCCTCGGCCCGACATCAGAACTGGAACGGCTGCCCATGCCCGCCACAAGATTGATCGATCGCGGCGTCATCCGCGTCAGCGGCAACGACGCGCGCGACTTCCTGCAGAACCTCGTGACCAACGATCTCGATCCGGTCCTGCCCGGACAGGCCGGCTACGGCGCGCTGCTGACGCCGCAAGGCAAGATGATCTGCGATTTCTTCATCCTCGCGCTGGCGCCGGTGGATGGCGGCGGCTTCCTGCTCGACACGCCCCTGCTCCAGACCGCCGACCTGATGAAACGCCTGAAGCTCTACAAGCTGCGCGCCAAGGTGGCGCTCGAAGACCTCACCGAGACGAGCGCGGTCATCGCATCGGCGGATGGCACCCCGCTCCCGGAGGATGCCGGCTTCGTCTATGACGATCCGCGCCTGCCGGCGCTCGGACAGCGCGCCATCACCGATGCCGACGGCGTCGAAACCCTCGTCACGGCCGAGCCGGAAACCTACCACGCCCGCCGCATCGCGCTCGGCATCCCCGCGGGCGGGCGCGACTTCGCCTATGGCGACACCTTCCCGCACGAAGCCTTGCTCGACCAGCTCGGCGGCGTCTCCTTCAAGAAGGGCTGCTATATCGGGCAGGAGGTCGTCTCCCGCATGCAGCATCGCGGCACCGCCCGTACCCGCGTCGTGCCGGTCATCTTCGATGAGGGCATCGCGACCGAGACCGGCGCCGAGGCTATCGCAGGTGGCAAGCCGCTCGGCACCATCGGCTCATCCGCGAACGGCCGGGCGCTCGCGATGCTCCGGCTCGACCGGCTCGCCGATGCCCTCGCCGCAGGGCAAGCGCCGCTCGGCGGCGGGCTCGCCTTCCATCTCGCGGAGAAGCCGGGCTTCATCCGCTTCCCCTTCCCCGGCGAAGCTGGCTTCGGAGCCACCGCAGGAGTTGCGCTATGAGCGACGCTGTCACCGTCAGCGAGGAACGCATCGCCATCCAGGGCGCGGACGGCAAGTTCCGTTGCCGCTGGCCCGGCACCGAGCCGCTCTATCTCACCTATCACGACACCGAATGGGGCGTGCCGGAATATGATTCCCGCGCGCTTTGGGAGAAACTGATCCTCGACGGCTTCCAGGCTGGCCTGTCCTGGATCACGATCCTGAGGAAGCGCGACGCCTTCCGCGCCGGCTTCGCCGATTTCGAACCGGAGGCGGTCGCCCGCTTCACCGAGACCGATGTGCAGCGCCTGCTCGCCGACCCCGGCATCATCCGCCATCGCGGCAAGATCGAGGGCACGATCAGGAGCGCGCAGGCCTATCTCAGGATCAGCGAGCGCGAGCCCTTCGCCGATTTCCTCTGGAAGCATCTCGACGGCCGCGTGCTGCAGAACAGCTATCGCGCCCAAGGCGAGGTCCCGACCCAGACCAAGCTGTCGGAAACCGTCTCGAAGGAGCTGAAGAAGGCCGGCTTCACCTTCTGCGGCCCGACCATCGTCTATGCCTTCATGGAGGCCTGCGGGCTGGTCAACGACCACCTGACCGGCTGCTTCCGCTGGAGCGAATGCGCCGCGCTCGCCCGCGATTCCCGTCCCGCCGCCTGATGGCCCGCAAGCCCGCCCCGCCGCGCGCCTGGCAGCGCATGCTCTCGGGCCGCCGGCTCGACCTGCTCGATCCTTCGCCGCTCGACATCGAGATTGAAGACATCGCCCATGGCCTTGCCCGCGTCGCCCGCTGGAACGGGCAGACACGCGGCGCCCATTCCTTCTCGGTCGCGCAGCATTCCCTGCTCGTCGAGGCGATCGCCGCCCATCTCAATCCGGACTGGAGCCAGGGCTGGCGCCTGATGGCGCTGCTGCACGACGCGCCCGAATACGTCATCGGCGACATGATCTCGCCGTTCAAGGTGGTGATGGGCGACGCCTACAAGAGCGTGGAACTGCGCCTGCTCACGGCAATCCATCTGCGCTTCGGCCTGCCGCCAGCAACGCCTGCGGCTTTGAAGAAGAAGATCAAGGAGGCTGACACCATCGCCGCCTTCTTCGAAGCGACACGCCTCGCCGGCTTCGAGCGCGAGGAGGCCCTGAAATTCTTCGGCCGGCCCCAGGCGCTGCCGGCCGAAGTCCTGGCCTGGCTCGATCCGCTCGACACCGAGGCGGCGCAGGCGCGCTTCGTGGCGCGCTACGCCGCACTCGGCGGGGGTGGGGTTACTGCGTCAGGCGCACCGCGCTGATCTCGGCGGCGATCGCCTTGAAGATCGGGCTGAGCTGCGCGGCGTTCTGCACGTCGTAATACATCTCCGGCTTGGTCGCGCAGTTCCTCAGCAGGTCCGCATCACCGTTGATAACGCGAATCGTGTAGAGATTGATCCCGTCCGCCTTGATGTTCGTGCATGCCTTCTTCGTGCGGTCATCGATGTCGCTGCCGGTCGCCGTGAACCAGTTCTCGGTGTTGTCGCCGTCCGTCAGCAGAATCATGTGCTTCTTGAGCTGAGGCTCGGTCTTGGGCTTGGCGGTCGTGAACGGAGTCTCCGGCGTCAGCGTCGCCCAGCCCCAGGCGGCGCCGATCGTGACGTTCGTGTTGCCGGCCGGGGTCATCGTGTCGACATGCGCGTTCAGTGCATCCCAATCGCTGGTCAGCGGCATGATCTGCGCCAGCGAGGTCTGGCTGCACCAGAATGCTCGATATTGCTGAGCGCTTGTCACATACGCCCCCCCATCCTTGACATCATAATCCTGATCGCGATCGGAGATGCAGCCTTGATTGGCAGTCGACCAAATAGATTTAGTAAAAGTCTTATACTTGCACGATCCACTCGAATCACAAGTGAGATTGCTTGTATCATACACAGTAATATTTGTACCAGTTACTCTATATCTATAATTACCCCAACTATATTTTGTACGCGTAACATTGCGTGTCGGCGTATAACTAAGCCATGACTCATCTTTAAAACTACGGTCGATCTTGACCTGCGTATTGAACGGAACGATCGAGATCTTGATCTGCTCGGCGTCGATCGCAGCGTCCTTCATGATATTGATCAGATCCTTGGAGGCCTGCTTCAGCGCCGTCATCTTGCCGGAAGAGGACATCGAACCCGTGTTGTCGAGCACGAGCGCGAGTTCGATCTTGTTGGTTCCCCAGGTCGAGTGGCTGTTGGTGCTCACGGGGATATTGCTCATGCCGAGCACGCTGGAGATCGTCGTGGGCACATTGGCGTCCGCATCGATCTTGATCGTCCGTGCCGTGCGGTCGATCGTCACCGTGGTGTTGCCGAGCTGGCTCTTCACGTCCGGAGGCAGATTATCGCGGATCCAGGCGTTGGCGCGGGTCCGGATCTGACCATCGGTCAGCTTCTGGGCGTCACGTGCCGCCATCAGCGCCGCGGAATCGATCGCCGAACTGAGCGCTTGCCGGGCATTGCTGGCGCGCGAGTAATCGATCGCGACGCCCACGACTCCCATCAGCGGAACGAGCACGAGCCCGAACAGCATCAGGAAGTTGCCGCGCTCATCCCGGTGGAAGCGCCCGATCATCTCAGGCAGAGAGCCGATCTTCATCATGTGCCTCGTCCAGGGCCAAATTGCCGCATTCGACCCTGAAAGCGTTGGCGGCCGGAGCTTACGAATTGCTGAAACCGATTTGCTGAAGTCGGGCCTATCTGCACATTTTGAATCGAAACGCGCTGCCGTTACGTGATTTTGCGTTCATCATCGATGAAAATACAATCAAAGATTGTATTTTCAGACTCTTGCCCGGAAATGAAATTATTGCCGCTGGAGAATAAGTGATCGTCATTTTTTCCTGATTTTGCAAAGCGTGCTTTCGCGGAATGATGGCCCTAACCTGATCGGAGGACCATCCATGTCGGACACCCCCACTCTCGCCCTGCCAGCCGGCGTTACCGTCAAGGGTGCCTTGCAGCCCGGCTTCGAGCAGATCCTCACCACGGAAGCTCTCGCCTTCGTCGCCGACCTGCATCGCCGCTTCAACGAGACGCGCAAGCGCCTGCTCGCGCTGCGGGCCGAGCGCCAGAAGCGTTTCGATGCCGGCGAGACGCCGGACTTCCTGGCCGAGACCAAGCACATCCGCGAGGGCGACTGGACCGTCGCGCCAATCCCCGCCGACCTGCTGGATCGCCGCGTCGAGATCACCGGCCCGGTCGATCGCAAGATGATCGTCAACGCGCTGAATTCCGGCGCCAAGGTCTTCATGGCCGATTTCGAGGACGCCTCCTCGCCGGTCTGGGCCAACATGATCGAGGGCCAGATCAACCTCCGCGACCGCTGGGCCAACAAGATCGACTTCACCGATCCGACGAACGGCAAGGACTACAAGCTGAAGGACAAGCCCGCCGTCCTGATCATCCGTCCGCGCGGCTGGCACTTGGCCGAGCGCCATATCGAGATCGACGGCGAGGAAGCCTCGGGCTCCCTGGTCGATTTCGGCCTTTATGTCTTCCATAACGCCAAGGCGGCGCTGGCCGCCGGCTCAGGCCCCTATTTCTACCTGCCGAAGCTGGAGAGCCATCTCGAAGCACGGCTCTGGAACGACGCCTTCGTCGCCGCCCAGTCGGCGCTCGGCCTCAAGAACGGCACGATCAAGGCCACCGTCCTGATCGAAACCCTGCCCGCCGCCTTCGAGATGGACGAGATCCTCTACGAACTGCGCGAGCACATGGCCGGCCTGAACTGCGGCCGCTGGGACTACATCTTCTCCTTCATCAAGAAGCTCGCCCGCAACAAGGCTTATGTCCTGCCCGACCGCTCGCAGGTCGTGATGTCCAAGGCCTTCCTGCGCGCCTATTCGCTGCTGCTGATCAAGACCTGCCACAAGCGCGGCGCCTTCGCGATGGGCGGCATGGCGGCGCAGATCCCGGTCAAGAACAACCCGGAGGCCAATGCCGCCGCCTTCGCCAAGGTCAAGGCCGACAAGGAGCGCGAGGCCGGCGACGGCCATGACGGCACCTGGGTCGCGCACCCGGACCTCGTCCCGGTCGCGATGGAGGTCTTCGACCGGCTGATGCCGCAGGCCAACCAGCTCGGCAAGAAGCGCGACGACGTCTCGATCGGCGCCAAGGACCTGCTGGAAGTCCATCAGGGCACGCGCACCGAGGAAGGCTTCCGCGAGAACATCCGCGTCGGCGTCCAGTATATCGAGGCCTGGCTGCGCGGCCGCGGCGCGGTGCCGATCTACAACATGATGGAGGATGCCGCGACCGCCGAGATCAGCCGCGCCCAGATCTGGCAGTTCTGCCAGTACGGCGTCGCTCTCGAAGGCGGGATCAAGGCCGATGCCGCCCTGTTCAAGCGCTGCCTGTCGGAAGAGATGGAGCGCGTGAAGGGCGAGCTCGGCGCAGAGAACTATGCCAAGGGCCGCTTCCTGGAGGCGATCGCTCTGTTCGAGACGCTGTCGCTGGCGCCGAACTTCGAGGACTTCCTCACCGTGCCGGCCTACGCCAAGCTGAGCTGAGTTCGGTTCGGCTCGCATCAATACCCAAAGGGCGCCGCGGCACCGCGGCGCCCCTTTTTGTTCGCGTTGATCAAGTCTGATGCCACCAGACGCGCGCGCCGATGATAATGGCGAGCAGAACGACCGACCCGAACAGATGCAGCAGGTCGGCCTTCCAGCCGCCCGCCGATGTCCGGGGGACGGATCGGTAGATCGCTTCCCGGCGGCGGCGATGAGCGCCGATCGTGGTCATTGAAACCTCCATCCGGTTGAAGGGATACGCTGCGGGTTCAGGCGGGGCGGGCCGTGATCGTCACGCCGCTGCGCGTCGCCATGCCGACCAGCGGATGCGGCAGGTCCTCGATGGCGTCGCAAAGCAGCGGCACGCATTCCGGGCGCGGCGGCGCGAGCGGCGCGCGACAGGCCGCGCCGACCTCCGGATGCAGCATCGACAGCGCGAGCTTGATCAGGACGGGATCGGGCTCGCGCGCCAGCAGGTCGAGCAACGGAACAAGCCGCCGCTGCAGGATCTGCGCCTGCCCGTAGAATTCGGACCGCGCCGCGCTGTCCAGCCGCGCCAGCCAATGCGGCGCGAGATTGCCGACGCTGGTCATCGCCCCGCAGCCGCCGGCCAGCAGATAGGCGGGAATCGTTTCAGCCGCGCCAGTCAGGCGCATGAAACGGCGGTCGCGCATGCGAGCGATCCGGTCGCAGCGGACGAGATCGCCCCGCCGCTCCAGGATGCCGACGATGTTCGGCGCCCCTTCCAGCATCTGCAGCGTCTCCAGCGCGATCTCGACGCCGCAGCGATCGGGGTCGTTGTCGAGGATGATCTCGAGGCTTGTCGCCTGCGCCGCCGCCAGGGCATGGGCGGCGAGGCCGGCCTGCGTCGGACGATTGTAATAGGGCATGCGCAGCAGCAGGGCCGAGGCGCCGGCCTTCTCGGCCGCAATGATCTCGGAGACCGTCCCGGCCGTCGAATAGCTGCCGACGGCGGCGATCACCGGATAATGCCGGCCGGCGATACGGCGGGCGGCGGCGCAGAGCGCCTCCCGCTCCGCGCCGCTCAGCGTCGGGCTCTCGCCCGTCGCTGTGCCGACCACGATGCCGTCCGCGCCCTGCGCGATCTGCCAGAGAATGAGGCGTTCCAACGCGCCATAGTCGATCGCGTCCTCGTCGAAGGGCGTGACCAGCGCGGTGAACATGCCGTGAAGCCAATGGTTCATGGCCTGGCCTCAGAGCAGCGAGAGCGTCTTGGCGGTCACCCGGACCGCACGCGCCCGGTGCCCGGTCTCGAAGACGGCATAGCGCAGCGCGGCGCCGCGATCGCAGAACATGCCGCCGCCCCGGCCGTGCGTCTCGACGGCCAGCCAATGGCCTTCCGCGTCGCGCCCGACCAGGAACTGGAGCGGGCCGCCGAAGGATTTGCGAGGGATACTGAACATCATCCTGTTTCCCGAACGGTCTCCGAGGACCGCGGGGACAAGCTAGGGACGGCGCCATAGGGGTTCGAGACGAGGCAAGGGGCGCTATCATCAAGATTCCATAGGGATTGCGCTGCCGCGCTTTGACATCGACTAGCCGGGCGCGCTCAATCCGCGCCCCTCCTTCCGGATTCGCCCGATGCGGTACCGCCTCCTCGCCACGCTCATCGCAACCAGCCTGCTGGGTGCCTCCTTAGCGGAGGCGACGACGCTCGCACCGGAACAGCGCTTCAGGACGCTCGGGGATTTCTCCGCGAAGAAGGCGGGCAAGCCGGCGCGCGATGTCAGCGGCCTCGCCTGCATGCCAGCCGCGAACGGCACACAGCGCTGCCTGCTGATCAATGACGAGGGCTCCTTCGCGCAATTCGCCCGCATCGCCGAAAACCGGATCACCCCGGATGCGGCCTTGACCGTCATCGGGAGTGAGGCCTCATCCGATACGCTCGGCCAGGCACCGCAGGGCATTTGCAAGATGCCCGGCCGCTTCGCCGAGCTCGACGGCGAGGCCGTCGCCTATGCCGATAGCGCCTTCTACGTCTCGGGCTCACATGGCTGCTCGCGCAAGAAGGGCGAGTTCCGCCTCTCCGCCTTCCACCTCGCCCGGATCAAGGTCGATGCCGAAGGCACCGCCACCGGCAAGGTTGAATTGACCTATCGCCTGAGCGACATGCTGCGCGCCGCCGGTCCAGCCGCCCCCTTCTTCGGCCGGGGCCTGATGGACGACAACGGCCTGAACATCGAAGGCATCGCGGTCATCGGCGACACGCTCTGGGCTGGCCTGCGCGCACCCTCGCTCGGCAATCGCGGCTTCCTCGTCGGCGCCTCGCTCAAGGCCCTATTCGCGCCGGGCCACGCGCCGGCGACGGAAGCGCCACGGGTCTTCGAATTGCCGGCCGGCAATAATCGCGGCATCCGCGACCTCGCACCCCTGCCCGACGGCCGCCTCCTCGCTCTGCTCGGGCCGTCGCAAGAACAGGCCCTGCCCTATTCGCTGATGCTGATCGACCCTGCGAGGCCCGATGCCGCCACGACGCTCGGCGATCTCCCGGGGCGCGGCAGCGACAAGGCGGAATCCCTGACCGTCCTGGCGCAGGACCCCAAGGGCCTCGCCGTCCTCGTCGGCTATGACGGCCCGAAGAATGGACATTTCGAATCCTACCGTCTGCCGCTTGGACCGCGCTGACCCCATGGATTTCCGCAACGCTCTCACCCACGCCGTCGAGCGCTACCGCGCCGAAATCGCCGGCTCGCACGAGCATCTCGCCCTGCTGCGCTGGCAGATGGCCGAGGGTCATGCGCTCGACCGGCGCGACACCTTCCCCGGCCATCTCACCACCAGCGCCTTCGTGCTCTCGCCCGACCATGCGCAGGTGCTGCTGATCGACCATGTCGTGATCGGGCGCTGGCTCCAGCCCGGCGGCCATTGGGAGGAAGCCGACCAGTTCCATCTCTCGGCGGCGCGCGAGGCGATCGAGGAAACCGGCGTGCAGGGTCTTAGCCTCCATCCCTGGCATCAAGGCGGCGACCTGCCCTTCACCATCGACAGCCATGACGTGCCCGGCAAGCCATCCCGTGGCGAGCCGGCCCATATCCATCACGACCTGCAATATCTCTTCCTCGCCGATCCGGCCCTGCCGCTCATCGCACAGGTCGAGGAGGTGCATGCCGCCGTCTGGAAGCCGATTGCCGCGCTGACCGGGATCGCCCCGCGCGCCCTGGAAAGGCTGTCCAACCTGCCGAAACCCTGACCGTTGCGGCGCAACAACATCGGGGACGGATTGCGGAAACCACTATGGCTCTTTTATCGCGGCAGGATCGGGCTCGCGACATGGTCCGCTCGAGGTTGAAATGCTTATTGCAATTGATTTGCATTAGCGTATCAACCCGAGACCTCCCCGGAGCACACCTATGTTTTCGAAAGCCATCGCTCTCGCCGTGACCGCCGCAGCCCTCTCGGCTCCGGCCATCGCCGCCGACCTGTCCTCCCGCAAGGGCGCGCCCGTTGCGCCGCCCCTCGTCGTCTCCGCCTGCACGGAAAGCGAGGGCATCCCCACCGACGCCTTCGGCTTCACCACCGGCTCCGATGTAGCCGATACCGGCGCCTTCGGAACCAGCCTGACCTATGGCGGCGCCTTCGGCACGCGCACCGGCAGCTCCAACAGCCACGGCCTGACCCTGCAGGGCTCCTACGGCCTGTTCCCCTGCTTCGAGATCGGCCCCTATGTGCTCGGCAACATCACCAGCACCTCGGCAGGCGGCGTCAGCACCGATTCGCGCGCCTTCGGCGCCGGCGTCGAGATGAAGTACAAGCTGCTGGGGCGCGACATGCACGGGCTCGGTCTGACTCTGGTCATCGATCCCAGCCTGAACCGCACCGATCCGGACGGCGCCGGCCGCTTCACCACCTACAATACCGGCCTCCGCATCTTCACCGACAAGACGCTGATCCCGAACACGCTCTATGCCGGGCTCAACATCTCGCAGGACCTGACCTGGACCGGCCCCTCGCCCTATCAGCGCTCCTCGACCTTCACTCTCGCCGGCTCGCTCGCCTGGCAGGTCAGGGACGGCCTCTATCTCAGCGGGGAGGTGCGCCACATGCGCGCCCATAACGAGCTCGGCTTCGGCAAGGAGGCGGGCTACGCCACCTTCGCCGGCCCCGGCATCTTCTGGCAGGCGACGAAGCAGCTTGCCCTCTCCGCTGCCTACAACATCCAGGTCTCTGGCAAGGCCAAGGGCGAGCCCGGCAATCTCGACCTCACCAATTTCAGCCAGCATCTCGTCAAGGTGAAGCTCGGCTACAGCTTCTGAACCTCTTCTGACGGCGCATCGATGGAAGGGCGGCGGCTGTAAAGCTGCCGCCCTTTTTGTTTCGGCGCGCCTTGCGCGTTGACATACTCCCCCTCAGTACCATAGCGTCGCGGCAACCGGAGCCTCTGCGCCGATGCCTCACACACCCGAAGAGAAGAAGCGCGCCGTCACGCGGCTGCGCCGCATCAGGGGACAGACCGACGCCCTGATCGCCGCCGTCGAACGTGGCGAGGAATGCGGCGCCCTGCTCCAGCAGCTAGCGGCCCTGCGCGGCGCCGCGACCGGGCTGATGGCCGAGGTTCTGGAAAGCCATCTGCGCGAGACTATGGTCCGCCCGGCCGAGGCAGCGCAGGCCGAGGACGACGACGAGATCGCCGCGATCATGCGGGTCATCCGCCCCTATCTGAAATGAACATCCGCAAGGAAGGAACCACCCGATGAAGACCCGCGCCGCCGTCGCCTGGGAAGCCGGCAAGCCCCTCACCATCGAGACCATCGAGATCGGCGGCCCCAAGGCCGGGGAGGTTCTTGTCGAGGTCATGGCGACCGGCATCTGCCACACCGACGCCTACACGCTCTCGGGCCTGGATTCGGAGGGCAAATTCCCCGCGATCCTCGGCCATGAGGGCGCCGGCATCGTGCGCGAGGTCGGCGCCGGCGTGACCTCGCTGAAGCCCGGCGACCACGTCATCCCGCTCTACACGCCCGAATGCCGCAGCTGTAAGTCCTGCCTGTCGCGCCGGACCAATCTCTGCACCTCGATCCGCGCCACCCAGGGCCAGGGCGTGATGCCGGACGGCACCTCGCGCTTCTCCTGCGACGGCGGCGAGGTCTTCCACTACATGGGCTGCTCGACCTTCGCGAACTTCACCGTCCTGCCCGAGATCGCGCTCGCCAAGGTTCGCGAGGACGCCCCCTTCGACAAGATCTGCTATATCGGCTGCGGGGTGACCACCGGCATCGGCGCTGTCATCTACACGGCCAAGGTCTGGCCGGGCGCGAATGTCGTGGTCTTCGGCCTTGGCGGCATCGGCCTCAACGTCATCCAGGGTGCCCGCATGGTCGGCGCCGACAAGATCATCGGCGTCGACATCAACCCGGCCAAGCGCGCCATGGCCGAGAAGTTCGGCATGACCGATTTCATCAACCCGGCCGAGATCGGCAACGACAAGGTCGTGCAGGCGATCGTCGACCTGACCGGCGGCGGCGCCGATTTCTCCTTCGACGCGACCGGCAACACCAATGTGATGCGCCAGGCGCTGGAATGCTGCCATCGCGGCTGGGGCGAGTCGATCATCATCGGCGTCGCCGAGGCCGGCAAGGAGATCGCGACCCGACCGTTCCAGCTCGTCACCGGCCGCGTCTGGAAGGGCACCGCCTTCGGCGGCGCGCGCGGTCGCACCGACGTGCCGAAGATCGTCGACTGGTACATGGAGGGCAAGATCAACATCGACGACCTGATCACCCACAAGCTCTCGCTCGACGAGATCAATACCGGCTTCGACCTGATGCACGAGGGCAAGTCGATCCGCTCGGTCGTGGTTTACTGAGGCGCCGCTTTCCCGCCTCATGAATGAGGCACCACCTTTGTCATTCCGGGGCGGACGAAGGCCGAACCCGGAACCCACGACAGGGTGAAACGCTTGAACAAGCCGACCGGGCAAGGGCTCGCCCGGTCGTGGGTTCCGGGTTCTTCGCTTCGCGAAGCCCCGGAATGACAAGCGTGCGCCGCAAGAAAGGATCGCCCCATGGAACTGCTCTCCTCCTCGAAGGCCTTCGGCGGCTCGCAGCGTGTCTACCGGCATGACAGCGCGGCTTGCGCCTGCCCGATGACCTTCGCGATCTACCTGCCGCACCAGATCGAGGACGGGCCGGTTCCGCTGCTCTGGTATCTCTCGGGCCTGACCTGCACGCACCAGAACGTCATGGACAAGGGCGAGTATCGCGCCGCCGCCGCCGCCAACGGCATCGCTATCATCTGCCCGGATACGAGCCCGCGCGGCGAAGGCGTGCCCGACGAGCCGGAGAACTGGCAGTTCGGCGGAGGCGCCGGCTTCTATCTCGACGCGACCGAGGCCCCCTATGCGAAGAACTACCGCATGGAGACCTATATTCGCGACGAATTGCCGGAGCTGATCAGCCGGCATTTCCCGGTCGACATGAACCAGCAGGGCATCTTCGGCCATTCCATGGGCGGCCATGGCGCGATCACGCTCGCCCTGAAGAATCCCGACCGCTACCGCTCCGTTTCCGCCTTCGCGCCGATCGCCCAGCCCTCGACCGCCGGCTGGTCACGCCCGGCCTTCGAGAAATATCTGGGCCCGGACGAGACCAAATGGCGCGCCTATGACTCGACCCTGCTGATCGCCGATGGTCACCGCGTCCGCGACCTGCTGGTCGACCAGGGCGCGGCCGACGGCTTCCTCGAAGAGGGCCTGCGCCCGCAGCTTCTCGACATCGCCTGCGCCGCCGCCGGCATCCCGCTCCAGCTGACAATGCGCGACGGCTACGACCACTCCTACAACTTCATCTCGACCTTCATGGCCCAGCACATCGCTTGGCACGCGGAGCGCCTGACGGCGTAGCGCAGCGACTGCGGGACCGGCCATCGACCGGCGGCGGATACGTCGCCGGCGTGCGGGAGGTTCCTTCGCTTCAGCATGGTCGTGACGCAGGCATCGGAGAGACCCGGCGCCAGTCGTCGTTCAGTCCCCGGTAAGGTTAGCTTTTAGGGTTAAGTGTCATTTAAGAAATCGCTGCCATGGTCCTTCCCGTTGGTAACACGCGCGGGCTGCGTTCTCTGCGCCGCGCAAACGCGAAGGACACTGCCATGGGCAGCCTGAAAACTCTCGCGCTGGCGGGCGGCCTGGCCCTCGGCGTCTCCGCCGCAGCGCAGGCCGCGGATCTCGCTTACGCACCGCCTCCCCCGCCTCCGGAGCCGCTCGGCCTCAAGGGCACGATCTCGAGCGGCATCTATCTGCGCGGCGACATCGGCGTCGGCGTCCAGAGCGTCGGCAAGTACCAGCAGGACGACGTTGCCCAGTTCGGCGGCAGCTTCTTCGGCAAGACCGACAACGCCGCCTTCTTCGGTGGCGTCGGTATCGGCTACCGCTTCAACAACTGGCTGCGCTTCGATGTCACCGGCGAATATCGTGGCGCCGGCCAGATCGGGGTAAGCGACATCGTCTTCAACCCGTTCAACAACGGCAACCAGACCAGCACCTACAAGGGCAACCTGACCTCGCTGGTCACGCTGTTCAACGGCTATTTCGACCTCGGCACCTGGAACTGCCTGACGCCCTATATCGGCGCCGGCATCGGCTTCTCGCAGAACCGCATCAGCGGGCTGACCGATCAGGGGGCCCTCACCGGCAACTTCAATGGCGCGACGCTCGGCTATGCCAATAGCGGCAGCAAGACCGATCTCGCCTGGGCCCTGATGGCCGGCGTCGGCTACGAGGTGAACAAGAACCTCACCCTCGAAGTCGGCTATCGCTACCTGAACCTCGGCGACGCCCAGTCGGGCCGCCTGGTCAACGCCTTCACCGGCCAGATCCAGGCGCCGCTCAAGGCCAAGGACATCGAGAGCCACGATTTCCGCATCGGCATGCGCTGGAACTTCGGCGACCCGAACTGCTGCGGCACGCCGGAGCCGGTCGCCTACGCTCCGCCGCCGGTGGTACGCAAGTACTGATCCGAAACATCAGACGAGGATACGAAACGGCGCGGGATCTCCCCGCGCCGTTTTGCTTTTGTCAGCGCAGCAGCGACTGGCCGGTCATCTCGGCCGGCTGCGCCAACTCCATCAGCGCGAGCAGCGTCGGCGCGATATCGGCGAGACGCCCATCGGCGAGGCCCTTGCCCTGCCCGCCGACCAGCATGAGCGGCACCGGATTGGTGGTGTGGGCGGTATGCGGCTTGCCCGTGACCGGATCGACCATCAGCTCGGCATTGCCATGGTCTGCCGTGACCAGCAGCGCCCCGCCCTGTCGCCCGATCGCGTCGGCGATGGCGCCGAGGCCCGCATCCACCGTCTCGACCGCCTTGATCGCCGCGGCCAGCACGCCAGTATGGCCGACCATGTCGGGATTGGCGAAATTCAGCACGACGAGATCGTAGCGGCCTGAATCGATCGCCTCGACGGCCTTGGCCGTCAGCTCCGGCGCCGACATCTCCGGCTGCAGGTCATAGGTCGCGACCTTGGGCGACGGCGCCATCACTCGGTCCTCGCCCGGATAGGGCGTCTCCTCGCCGCCGTTGAAGAAATAGGTGACGTGCGGATATTTCTCGGTCTCGGCCATTCGGATCTGCGTCCGCCCGGCCTTGGCCACCGTCTCGCCCAGCCCATTGGCCAGCGTCTGGGCTGCGAACAGCATCGGCATCACCTTGTCGAGCTCGGCGCTGTAGGAGGTCATGCTGACCGCCTTGACCAGCACAGGCCGGCGCGGCCGGGCGAAACCGGCGAAATCCGGCTCCAGCACCGCCGCCAGAATTTCACGGATGCGGTCAGAGCGGAAATTGAAGCTGAGCAGCCCGTCGCCATCCTTCATCCCCGCATAGGCGCCGATCGCCGCCGGCAGGATGAACTCGTCGGTGACGTTCTGGGCGTAAGCTGAGGCGATTGCGGCCTGTGCATCCGGGAAGCGCTCGCCCTCCCCCAGCACCATCGCGCGCCAGGCCTTCTCGACCCGCTCCCAGCGATTGTCGCGGTCCATCGCGTAGTAGCGCCCGGAAACGCTGGCGATGGTCGCGCCCGCCGGCAGCGCGGCCGCGAAGGCCTTCACATACTCGGCAGCCGATTGCGGCGGCGTATCGCGCCCGTCGGTGAAGACATGGACATGCACCTGCACGCCCTGCGCGGTCAGGATACGGGCGAGCGCGACCGCATGGTCCTGATGGGCATGGACGCCGCCCGGCGAAACGAGGCCGAGCAGATGGCAGGCGCCGCCGCTCGCCTTCAAACCGGCAACGAGACCTGTCACCTCAAGCGCCCCTGCGATCGAACCGTCCGCGATCGCCTGGTTGATGCGCGGCAGGTCCTGCATCACCACGCGCCCGGCGCCGAGATTGAGATGGCCCACCTCGGAATTGCCCATCTGCCCCGGCGGGAGGCCGACATCGAGCCCGGAGGTATGCAGGAAGGCATGCGGGTTCGCTGCCCAGAGCCGGTCGAAATTCGGAGTGTTCGCCAGCCTGACGGCGTTGTTCTCGCTTTCCTCGCGCCAGCCCCAGCCGTCGAGGATCATCAGCATCACGGGGCGAGGCGGCATTGGCTTGACCTGTCGGCATTTGTGAAAACTGCTTGTGCGGATACCACGCGCCACGCCGACGATGCGAGTGTTAAGAAGGCTGCGGGCCACCACGGAGAAGACGCATGTCGATCAAGGCGCTGGTTTTCGATGCTTATGGCACGCTCTTCGATGTCCAGTCGGTCGCCGCCGTCACCGACGCCGCCTTTCCCGGCCATGGTGCGACGATCACCCAGATCTGGCGCCTGAAGCAGCTCGAATACACTTGGCTGCGCGCCCTGATGGATCGCTACGAGGATTTCTGGACCGTCACCCGCGACTCCCTGGAATTCACGCTCAAGACGCTCGGCCTCGCCTCCTCGCCCGAGCTCGTCGCCCGGATCGCAGCCGCCTATGACACGCTGTTGCTCTATCCTGAAGCCCGCGCCGCGCTTGAAGGCCTCGCCTCTCATCGCCTCGCCATCTTCTCGAATGGCAGCCCGGACATGCTGAAGCGGCTCGTCGCCCATGCCGGGATCACCGACCTCCTGGAGACCGTGATCAGCGTCGACGAAATCGGCGTCTATAAGCCCGATCCGCGCGGCTACGCGCATGTCGAGAAGTGGCTCGGCCTCGCCCGCGACGAGATCCTCTTCGTCTCCTCCAACGGCTTCGACATCGCCGGCGCCAAGGCACATGGCTTCCATGTCGCCCGCATCGAGCGCGTGCCCGCCGGCAGGCTGCGCAGCGAGCTTGCCGCTGCCGCGACGATCGACCCGGCTTTGATGTTCAAGGCGCTCCGGATGCAGCCGGAACAGCTCGGCTTCCAGGCCGATGCGACCATTGCCGCGCTGACCGATCTCGTCTCCTATGTCGCCGGACTGAGGCAGGCCTGAAGCGCCGCGCGGAGACCCTGATGATCAAGCTCTATTACCACCCCTCGCCGAACCCGGCGAAGATCGCGCTATTCCTCGAGGAAGCGGGCCTGCCCTACGAGATGGTGCCGGTCGACACCCGCAAGGGCGACCAGTTCAAGCCGGAATTCCTCGCCATCAACCCCAATGCCAAGACGCCGGCCCTCACCGATGGCGACGTCACCGTCTTCGATTCCAACGCGATCCTGCTCTATCTCGCCGAGAAGACCGGCCAGTTCTTGCCGGAGGACACGCCGAAGGCGCGCGGCGAGATGCTGTCCTGGCTGATGTTCGTCGCCACCGGCATCGGCCCCTATTGCGGCCAGGCCGTGCATTTCAGCCGCTTCGCGCCGGAGAAGTTGCCCTATGCCATCAACCGCTATGCCCGCGAGGCCGAGCGGCACTGGGGCATCGTCAACGACCTCCTCGCCGACCAGCGCTACATGCTCGGCGATCGCTATACGCTGGTCGACATGTCGATCTGGGGCTGGGCGACGCGGCTCTCCTTCGCCATCGGCGAGAGCTGGCCGGAGATGTTCCCGCATGTGAAGCGCCATCTCGACGAGATCTCGGCCCGCCCCGCCGCTCAGCGGGCCGTCGCGCTGAAGGACCAGTTCGCCTTCAAGGCGGATTTCGATGCCGAAGCCCGGAAGTTCCTGTTCCCGCAGAACGCGCATCTCGCCGGCTGACCACAGCCCCGCGCCGCCTGTGCATCATGCCCGCCCCGCCTGTGAAAGCGCTGGCGGCGGCGGGGTTTTCGGGCCAGTGTCCGCGCGGCTCCGCGGTCGGAAGACGCGGGCAGGAATAGCCTCCGAGGGGACGAATGCCGACCGATATCGAGATCGCGCGCGTAGCCACGCTGCAGCCCATCGCCACGATCGCCGAGAAGGCGGGCATCCCCTCCGAGGCCCTGAATCCCTACGGCAAGTACATCGCCAAGATCGACACCCATGCGATCCCCGGCTTCGAAGCGAAACCGGACGGCAAGCTGATCCTCGTCACCGCGATCAGCCCGACCCCGGCCGGCGAAGGCAAGACCACGACGACGGTCGGGCTCGGCGACGGGCTCTCCCGCATCGGCAAGCGCGCGATGATTGCGCTGCGCGAGCCCTCGCTCGGACCGAGCTTCGGCATGAAGGGCGGCGCGGCCGGCGGCGGCTATGCCCAGGTCGTGCCGATGGAGCAGATCAACCTGCATTTCACCGGCGATTTCCACGCCATCACCAGCGCGCATAACCTGCTGGCGGCGATGATCGACAACCATGTCTACTGGGGCAATGCGCTCGGCCTCGACACCCGCCACATCGCCTGGCGGCGGGTGCTCGACATGAACGACCGGGCGCTGCGCTCCATCGTCTCCTCGCTCGGCGGCGCCAGCAACGGCTTTCCGCGCGAGGACGGCTTCGACATCACCGTCGCCTCCGAGATCATGGCGATCTTCTGCCTCGCGCGTGACGCCGCCGACCTGGAGGCCCGCCTCGGCCGCATCGTCATCGGCCGCACCCGCGACAAGCGCCTCGTCACCGCAGCCGACATCAAGGCGACCGGCGCGATGAGTGTGCTGCTCAAGGACGCGCTGATGCCGAACCTCGTGCAGACGCTGGAAGGCACGCCCGCCTTCGTCCACGGCGGCCCCTTCGCCAATATCGCCCATGGCTGCAATTCGGTGATCGCAACGAAGGCCGCGCTGAAGCTCGCCGATTACGTCGTCACCGAGGCCGGCTTCGGCGCCGATCTCGGCGCCGAGAAATTCTTCGACATCAAGTGCCGCAAGGCGGGCCTGAAGCCTGCCGCCGCCGTCGTCGTCGCGACCGTGCGCGCCCTCAAGATGCATGGCGGCCTCGCCAAGGACGCGCTTGGCCGCGAGGACCTGAAGGCGCTGGAAGCCGGCCTCTCCAACCTCACCCGCCATGTCAGCAATCTCAGGAAGTTCGGCGTACCTCCGATCGTCGCGATCAACCATTTCACGACGGACACCGCCGCGGAGCACGAGCTGATCCGCAACTATTGCCGCAACCATCTCGGCGTCGAGGCGGTGATCTGCCGGCATTGGGCGGAAGGCGGCGCCGGCGCCGAGGAACTCGCCCGCAAGGTCGCCGGCCTCGCCGACGAGGGCGAGGCCGATTTCGCTCCGCTCTACCCCGATGCGATGCCGCTCCGACAGAAGCTGGAGACGATCGCGCACGAAATTTACGGCGCTGGCGGCGTCACGGTTGGCGCGAGGCTCCAGGCCCGCTTCACCGAGCTGGAGGAGGCCGGCTTCGGCAACCTGCCGGTCTGCGTCGCCAAGACCCAGTATTCCTTCTCGGCCGACCCAACCCTGCGCGGCGCGCCCTCGGGCCACACGGTGCCTTTGCGCGAACTGCGGCTCTCCGCCGGCGCCGGCTTCGTCGTGGCGATCTGCGGGGACATCATGACCATGCCGGGTCTGCCGCGCGAACCCGCCGCCGAGCGCATCCATATCGATACGCATGGGCGGGTTGAGGGGTTGTTCTGAAGGTCGTCATTGTTCTGAAAGGCGTCATCCCGTGCGCGCTGCAGCGTGAAACGCTGCGGCGCAGACACGGGACCGCGTGACGAGAAGGCGCCTTTTCCGGGAGACGATCCCATGTCTGCGCAGCGGCACTTCGCGCCGCAACGCGCACGGGATGACGGCGTTTCTTAAAGCTTACGCAACGGATCACTCTATACCTTGCGCCATCCCGCAAGGAAGCCGATCCGATGAGCCAGGCCGAGCCCGGTCTGCCCCGCACGCATAGCCTGAAGGCCCGGGTCATGGGCTGGACGCTCGCCATACTCATGGCGATCGCGCTTCCGGCTGGCGCCGCCTTCCTGTGGATCGTGGATGCGACCGTGGTGAAGCTCGGCACGCTCGTCGCCGAGAAGCAGATCCTGTTCGATCGCTATCGCGGCCTTGAAGCCCTGATGCGCGAGGTCTCGCTGGCAGAGACCGTCGCACGCGCGCCTGCGATCGTCGACTGGGCCGAAGCCGAGAATGATCCCGAGAAGGCCGAACGCGGTCTGGCCGAGCTGGAGCATTACCGCCAGTCCTTCCGGGACCGCAGTTATTTCACCGTCCTCGCGGGATCAGGGAATTACTACTTCAACGACAAGGACAACAACTACGAGCGCGAGCGCAAGCGCTATACGCTGTCAGTCACCAATCCGCGCGACGGTTGGTATTACAAGACCGCGGCGCTCGGCTCCGGCTGCCACCTGAATGTCGACAACGACGACAATCTCCGCGTCACCAAGGTCTGGATCAACTGCATCATCCGCAAGGACGGCCGCGTGCTGGGCATCATCGGCACCGGGCTCGACCTGACGCAATTCATCCGCGAGGTCGTCGATATCCCGCAGACCGGCGTCCAGAGCATGTTCGTCGACCGCAGCGGCGCCGTGCAGGCCCACCGCGACGCGAGCCTCGTCGACTTCCACAGCCTGACCAAGGACATTTCGTCGAAGAAGACGATCTACCAGATCATCGACAATGACCCGGACCGTAGCCTGCTCGGAGAGATGATCGCCCGTGTCGGGGCCGGCGACGATCTCGTGCAATCGCGCTTCATGACGGTCGACGGCAAGGGTGTGCTCGTCGGCGTCGGCTATCTCGACCGGCTTGGGTGGTTCAACGTCACGGTGATGGATATCGACCGCATCATCGACCGAAGCCTGTTCCTGCCGCTCGGCCTGCTGTTCGGCGCTGTCCTGCTGGCAGCGGCGGCCCTGCTGACCCTGCTGTTCAAGCGCGCGGTGCTCGACCGGCTGTCCCGCGTCGAACACGCCGCAAGTCATGTCCGCGCCCGCGAGTTCCGCTCCGTCGCGATCGATGCTGGCCGCGACGAGATCGGCCGGCTGTCGCAGGCCTTCGGCGCGATGGCGCGCAGCGTCGAGGAGAATACGTCCCGCCTCGAAGAGGCCGTGCGCGAGCGCACCGAACAGCTCGAACGGCTCGCCCATGCCGACCCGCTGACCGGCGTCTTCAACCGCCGCGGCTTCGAACGCGCCTTTACGAAAAGCCGAAGCCGTGCGGGGCGAACCGGCCATCAGACGGGCCTGATGCTGGTCGATCTCGACAATCTCAAGCCGCTCAACGACAGCCATGGCCATCAGAGCGGCGACGAGGTGATCGCCGAACTCGCCCGGCGCATGACGGCGCTCCTGCGTGACCGCGACATCTGCGCCCGCTGGGGCGGCGACGAGTTCATCCTGCTCCTGGACAATGTCGACCGCGACGGATTGGCGGCCATCGCGGCAGCCATCGTAGCGGCCGCCGCGAAGAGCCCGGTCATCCTCGGAAACGGTGTGTCCGTCGTCGTCAGCACCAGCATAGGCGCGACCCTGCTGGAGCCTCTCGACACGCTGACCGAAGCCACGCGACGCGCCGACGAGGCGCTCTATGTCGCCAAGCGCAACGGCCGCAACGGCTTCTTCGTCAGCCCGCCGGAGGAACTCCCGCTCCGCCGGCGCAACGCAGGCTGAAACCGGTCATCCCGTGCGCGCTGCGGCATGCAAATGCCGCTGCGCAGACACGGGACCGCCATCAGAAAGAGCAACCTACTGGTGACACGGTCCCGTGTCTGCATCGCGGCACTTCGCGCCACAATGCGCACGGGATGACGCGCCTCAGGCGAAGTCGAGCTGGACCTTGATCGCCTTCGACTTGTCGGCGGCCAGCTCGAAGGCCTCCACCGCCCGATCGACCGGGATCGACGCCGTCAGCAGCGGCGAGAGATCGATATTGCCAGAGCCGATCATCGCCACCGCCCAGTCGAATTCCTCATGGAAGCGGAAGGAGCCGCGCAGGTCGAACTCCTTGGCGACGACGACATTCATCGGCAGCGTGAACTGACCGCCGACGCCGATCTGGACGATGACACCGCCTGGCCGGACCACGTCGAAGGCACCCGTCAGCGCATGCTGGTTGCCGGAAGCCTCGAACATCACGTCGAAGGCGCCCTTCTCCGCTCCGTACTCGGCCTTGAGTCGCTCCGGCTCGGCCGCGACATTCACCGTTGCCGTCGCGCCCATCTTGCGCGCCACCGGCAGCGGCCCGTCGACCACGTCCGTCGCGACGATCTCGGAAGCGCCCGCCGCCTTGGCAGCCAGGATGGTGAGCGCGCCGATCGGCCCCGCGCCCGTCACCAGCACGCGCTTGCCGAGCAGCGGCCCGGCGCGCTTGACGGCATGGAGGCAGACAGAGAGCGGCTCGGCGAAGGCCGCCTCCGCCGCGGTGACGCGCGGCGCCACCTTCACGGCCTGCCGCTCCTCGACCACGAGCACGTCGCGGAAGCCGCCCTGCACATGGGGAAAGCGCATCGCCGAGCCGTAGAACAGCATGTCGGTGCAGTGCTGCTGCAGCCCCATCTGGCAATAGCGGCAATGGCCGCAGGCCCGGCTCGGATTGACCGCGACGCGGTCGCCCGGCTTCACCCGCGAGACCTCGCCGCCGATCGCCTCGACCCGGCCGGCGATCTCATGGCCGAGGATCATCGGCTCGCGCACACGGATCGTGCCGAAGCCGCCATGCAGGTAGTAGTGTAGGTCCGAGCCGCAGATGCCGCCGGCCTCGATCCGAACGCGCACGTCGCGCGGCCCGAGCTCCGGCGCGCTCGTCGGTTCGACCCGCAGATCTTTCTCGGCATGAATGACGACGGCACGCATGGCACGCTCCCGAATTCGCCGCGCGACAGTGCGCGGCGCCATTGTCTAATCGATTGAAACCTGCTTACCCAAAGCGGCGCCCCGGGCGCAAACCGAAATCGCCGCATCCGGCATTTTGCGAGGATAAGCCATGTCGCTGTCGCTGTTCAGTCTCGCCGGCAAGATCGCGCTCGTCACCGGCTCGGGCCAGGGCATCGGCCTCGCGCTGGCCGAGGGGCTGTCGGATGCCGGCGCCCATGTCGTCCTGAACGGCCGCGACAAGGCGAAGCTGGAGCGCGCACAGCAGGCCCTTGCTGCCGCCGGCCGCAAAGCCTCCATCGCCCCTTTCGACGTCACCGATCACGAGGCGGTCGAGGCCGGCGTCGCCATGATCGAAGCCGAGATCGGCCCGATCGATATCCTGATCAACAATGCCGGCATGCAGAAGCGCGTGCCGATCACCGAGTTCCCGGTCGAGGGCTGGCATGAGGTGATCAACACCAACCTGCATTCGGTATTCTACGTCACCCAGGCCGTGACCAAGCGCATGGTGCCGCGCAAGCGCGGCAAGATCATCAGCATCGGCTCGGTGATGAGCGAGCTCGGCCGCGCCACCATCATCCCCTACACTGCCTCAAAGGGCGCGGTGAAGATGATGACGCGGGGCCTCGCCGCCGAGCTCGGCAAGCACAACATCCAGGCCAACGCCATCGGTCCCGGCTATTTCGCAACCGAGATCAACGCCGCCCTGATCGCCGACGAGGCCTTCTCGAGCTGGGTCTGCAGCCGCACGCCGGCCGGGCGCTGGGGCGAGACGAAAGAGTTGGCCGGCGCCGCGATCTTCCTGTCCTCGGCGGCCTCGGACTACGTCAACGGCCACCTGCTGATGGTCGATGGCGGCCTCACCTCGGTGGTGTGAGGTTCAGGCCTCCCTTCTCCCCTTGCGGGAGAAGGTGGATCGGCGAAGCCGAGACGGATGAGGGGTCTCGCGAGCTTTCCGCTCGGCATTCAGGAACGCCAACGTTTCGGGACGGCACGACCCCTCACCCCGGCCCTCTCCCGCAAGGGGAGAGGGGGAGCGTCGCGGTCCCTGCGCCCCCACCATAAGGAGATGCTCAGTGCTCAAGCCCGAGCATGCCGCCCGATATCAGGCTGCGGCCTTCGTCACCGCCTCGACGACATCGTCGACCACGCGCTCGACCAGGTCGCGGTCGTCGCCCTCGGCCATGACGCGGATCACCGGCTCGGTGCCGGAGGGGCGGATCACCAGGCGGCCGCTCTCGCCGAGAAGCTGCTTGGCCGCCTCGATCGCGCTGACCACCTGCTTCTCCTCAAGCGGGCGCCCCTTCTTGTAGCGGACGTTCTTGAGGATCTGCGGCAGCGGCTCGAAGCAGTGGCAGACTTCGGAGACCGGCTTGTCCATGCGCTTGACCACGGCGAGCAATTGCAGCGCCGCGACAAGGCCGTCGCCGGTCGTGCCGAAATCCGAGAGGATGATGTGGCCGGACTGCTCGCCGCCCAGGTTGAAGCCGTGGTTGCGCATGTGCTCCAGCACATAGCGATCACCGACCGCGGTCCGCGCCAGCGTGAGGCCGAGCCCCGCGAGATAGCGTTCCAGGCCGAGATTGGACATGATCGTCGCGACGATGCCCGGCGCCGAGAGCCGGCCGTCCTCCAGCCAGGAGCGCGCGATCACCGCCATCAGCTGATCGCCGTCGACGACATGCCCGTGCTCGTCGACCACCAGCACGCGGTCGGCGTCGCCGTCGAGCGCGATGCCGACATCGGCACGCAACTCCCTGACCTTCGCGACCAGCGTCGCCGGATGGGTCGAGCCGACATCGCGGTTGATGTTGAAGCCATCGGGCTCGTCGCCAATGACGATGACCTCTGCGCCGAGTTCCCAGAAAGCCTGGGGCGCCACCTTGTAGGCGGCGCCATTGGCGCAATCGAGCACGATGCGCAGGCCTTCCAGGCTCATGTTGCGCGGCATGGTGCGCTTGGCGAACTCGACATAGCGCGCGTCGGCGCTGTCGATGCGCTTGGCCCGGCCGAGCTTCGGCGAGCCCGACAGGCGGGAGGTCAGATCGCCGTCGATCAGCCCCTCGATCTCGCGCTCGACCTCGTCGTTGAGCTTGTAACCGTCCGGCCCGAACAGCTTGATGCCGTTATCCTCGTAGGCGTTGTGCGAGGCGGAGATCATCACGCCGAGATCGGCGCGCATCGAGCGCGTCAGCATCGCGACCGCCGGCGTCGGCATCGGGCCGAGCAGCATCACGTCCATGCCGACCGAGGTGAAGCCCGCGACCATCGCGTATTCGATCATGTAGCCGGAGAGGCGGGTATCCTTGCCGATCACCACCCGGTGGCGGTGCTCGCCGCGGCGGAAGGCGAGGCCGGTGGCCTGGCCGACCTTCAGGGCGAGGTCCGGCGTGATGACGCCGTTCGCCCGCCCGCGAATGCCGTCCGTTCCGAAATATTTGCGCGTCATCGTGTTTCGGTTCCCAGCGGCGGCTCGTGCCTAGTTTTGCGCGTTCTATAGCCAAAAAACCTTTCCGCCTTCTCACAAATTGTGACGGAGCGTGAAAAGGAGCAGCAGCGACCGCGACGCCCAATAGGGGCGATGTCATCCCGGGCGACCGAAGGGAGGCCCGGGATCCATGCCGGAACCCTGATCGGAAGCGTTCTGGCATGGATCCCGGATCGGCGCGGCTCCGCCGCTTGTCCGGGATGACGGCGCGGGTGGAGAAGCATGAAGGCCCAACAGAAAAGGGCGACCTCACGGCCGCCCTTTCATAGTCCATTCGAACTGCCTCAGCCCTGCGGCTGCGGCTCCAGGCCGGCATCCGGCTCGCCGCGCTTGCGGCCCTTGCCGGCGCTCGGCACGGCCGAACCGCGGGGCGCATGCGGAGTGTCGTCGGCATCGCGCACCGGGCGCTTGCCGGCGATCAGGTCGCGGATTTCCTCGCCGGTCAGCGTCTCGAACTCGAGTAGCGCCTCGGCCACAGCGACGAACTCCTCGTTGTGCTCGGTGAGGATCTTCTTGGCGTCGGCATAGCCCTCGTCGACGAGGCGCTTGACCTCGGCGTCGATCTTCTGCGCCGTGGCCTCGGAGACCGACTGGCTGCGGCCCATCGACATGCCCAGAAAGACCTCTTCCTGGTTGTCGCCATAAGCGACCATGCCGAGTTCCGACGAATAGCCCATCTGCGTGACCATGGCCTTGGCCATCTTGGTCGCCTGCTGGATGTCGCCGGTGGCGCCGGAGGTGACGTTCTCGCGGCCGAAGGTGATCTCTTCCGCCACGCGCCCGCCCATGGCGACCGCGAGCTGCGAGGTGAACTCCTTGAACTTCATCGAGTAGCGGTCGCCCTCCGGCAGGAACTTGACCATGCCGAGCGCGCGGCCGCGCGGGATGATCGTTGCCTTGTGGACCGGAATGCCGGCGGGAACATAGAGGCCGACGATGGCGTGACCGGCCTCGTGATAGGCGGTCAGCTTCTTCTCCTCCTCGGACATCGCCATGGATTTGCGCTCGGCGCCCATCATGACCTTGTCCTTGGCGTCCTCGAATTCGGCATGGGTGACCATGCGCTTGCCGCGCCGCGCCGCCAGCAGCGCCGCCTCGTTGACGAGGTTCATCAGGTCCGCGCCCGAGAAGCCGGGCGTACCGCGGGCAAGCACCTTGAGGTCGACATCCGGCGCCATCGGCACCTTGCGGACATGGACGCGCAGGATCTTCTCGCGGCCGGCGACGTCGGGGTTCGGCACGACGATCTGACGGTCGAAGCGGCCCGGACGCAGCAGCGCGGGGTCGAGCACGTCGGGACGGTTGGTCGCGGCGATGATGATGACGCCTTCGTTCGGCTCGAAGCCGTCCATCTCCACGAGGAGCTGGTTCAGCGTCTGCTCGCGCTCGTCATTGCCGCCGCCGAGACCGGCGCCGCGATGACGGCCGACCGCGTCGATCTCGTCGATGAAGATGATGCAGGGCGCATTCTTCTTGGCCTGCTCGAACATGTCGCGGACACGGCTCGCGCCGACGCCGACGAACATCTCGACGAAGTCCGAACCCGAGATGGTGAAGAACGGCACATTGGCCTCGCCCGCGACGGCGCGCGCCGTCAGGGTCTTACCCGTGCCGGGAGGGCCGACAAGCAGCACGCCGCGCGGGATGCGCCCGCCCAGCCGCTGGAACTTCTGGGGATCGCGCAGGAATTCGACGATCTCCTGCAGGTCTTCCTTGGCCTCGTCGATGCCCGCGACATCCTCGAAGGTGACGCGGCCATGCGCCTCGGTCAGGAGCTTGGCCTTCGACTTGCCGAAGCCCATCGCCCGGCCGGCACCGTTCTGCATCTGCCGGGACATGAAGATCCACAGACCGATGAAGATCACGAAGGGCAGCGAATTGACCAGCAGCGCCATGAACCACGGCGTGCCCTCTGAAGGCGGCTTGCCCGAGACCTGCACACCCTTCTCCGCCAGGCTCCGCAGGAACTGCGGATCGGCATAGGGCGGATAGGTGACGAAGCTGCGTCCGTCGGAGAAGCTGCCGGTCCATTCCGGTCCGGCAGCGACGAGGCTGGCGATCCGCCCGGCCTGCGCCTCGTTGACCAGCTGGCTGTACTGAATCTCGTTGGTGCTGGTGCGTTGGCTTGGGCTCTGGAACAGGGTCACCAGCGCCAGGACCAGCAGGAAGATCACCACCCAGAGGGCAAAATTTCGAAAATTCGGATTCATTCCCAGTCCGATCGGGCCTGCCGGACCAACCGGATGAGGCCTAGAGTTTCCCGACTATCAATTTAGGTGTCGCACACGCCCTTGCCAAGGGAAAGCAATGTCGTGGCGGCACTATGACGCCGAAGGGTGAACGCCGCGTCTGCGGGGCCCCTCCGCTTGCACCGACAGGACGCCGTCGCAGCCAAGCGACAGAACGCAGCCGGACAGGGTTCGGCGCAGAGCCAAGCCGGCGCGCGCCGCCTGCATCAGCGCCGCCCCACAGGTTTCAAGCCGCTCCAGCCGGCCGTGACCATCGCCACCCGGAGCGACCGCGTCGAGCGCCAGGGCCAGAACGCGCAGCGCGATCTCCTCCGGTTCCGGGACCAACGCGACATAGCGCAGGCGCAGGCCCCCTCCCGCGCCCTCGGCCGGCAAGGCGATCCTCGCCAGCACGTCCTGGGCCTGTCGCGCCGCAGCCTCGTCCAGTCGCGCCATCCGCTCCGCCAACCGCGCGAGCCGCTCCGCCGTCAGCCCCATTTCCGACAGAACCGGTGTCGCCTGGCGCCAACGCACCCGCTCGAAGCGTGTATCGCCATTGCTGGGATCGCACATGAAAGGCAGTCCGCGCGCTTCTGCCGTCGCGACGAGCCTTGCCTTCGGGATGCCGAGCAGTGGTCTGGCCAGGGGCACCCCGTTGACCTCGCTCCGCCCCCGCATCCCGGCAAGCCCCGACGGCCCCGAGCCATGGGCAAGCCGCATCAGCATCGTCTCGGCCTGGTCGTCGAGCGTATGGGCCGTCACCAGCGTCGCGCCGCCGAGCCGCCGGGCCTCGTTCGCCAGAAGCATATAGCGGGCGCGGCGCGCCTGCGCCTGCACGCCACTGGCCGGTTTCAGCCCCTCCCAGCGCAGGGTCGCATGGCCGACGCCGAGTTGCCCGCAGAGCGCCGCAACCGCAGCAGCCTCTCCGGCCGATTCCAGGCGCAGGCCGTGATCGACCGTCGCGGCGTGGAGAGCCGGGCGCCCCGGCACCTGCGCCCAGGTGGCCAGAAGCGCCAGAAGCGCCACCGAATCCGGCCCGCCGGAGACTCCCACGAGCAGGGCCGTCTCGTGCGACAGCCCCTCAAAGGCGACGCCGGCCTCGGCGAGCGAGACCGGCGCGGAATGCGTTGCGATCGGAGCCGCGCTCAAGCGCAGCCGGAGCGGCGACGCTCGCGGGCGACGCCCTGACGCACGGAATTGGAAGCGGACGGATAATCGACGCCGACCTTGGCATAGGTGGCGCAAGCCTGCTCCTTGGCGCCGAGCCCGTTGAGGGACATGCCGAGCTTGAGCAGGCTGTCCGGCGCCTTGGTGGCCTTCGGCGATTCCCGCGAGATCTTCAGGAACTGCTCGGCCGCCTCGCGATAGCGCTGGCGCTGGAGATAGCTCTCGCCCAGCCAATAAGTCGCGTCCACGGCCTGCCGATCGCGCGGATAGCTCTGCAGGAACTGGCGGAAGCCCATCTCGGCCTGCTCGTATTCCTTGCGCTGGAGCGAAGCGAAGGCGAGATCATAAGCCTCCTTGGCGCTCTGCGGGCCGCTGGCGGCGGCGACGCTCGCGCCGCGTGGCCTGTCCTGCGGCAGCCCGCCCTGAGGCACAGGACGCCCGACGCCCTGAAGATCGAGCGGCTGGCCCGTGGCCGGGCCGGCGGCATAATCGTCCTCGATGATGCCCGCGATCGCGCCGCCGCCGCCGAGCTGCTGCGGAGCGCCGGCCGCGCCATGCTGCGTCGTCGGGTCGAAGGCATCGCTGCGCCGCTGCCGCTGCGGCGCCCCGCCGGAGGGCGGCGCGCCCGACGGGCCGGGCGCGGCCGTATTCGGGCGCCCACCGCCGCCCTTCTCGTTCAGGCGGAAATCGACATCCTCCTGGAACTTGCGGAGCTGCTCGGAGAGCCGCCGATTCTCGAACTGGAGCTGCTCGATCTGGCCGGACATCTGGCGCAGCTGGTTCTCCAGCCGCGTCGTGCGGACCAGCAGATCGGCCGCATCCTGCGCCGTGGCCGGCACAACGCCGCCGGCGAGCGCAGCGGAGAGCGCCAGAGCAGCCAGTCCCGGACGGGAGAGGTGGCGGGCTAGGAGAGAACGAAGCATCGTTGAAACCGGTTTCCGTACATGTCGCGCGCTGTCTCTATACCATCAGCTCACCACGGCCAAAATATGAACGTTTTCATGGCCGGTGCGTCCGCAGGGCGCGTCGCCTCCATCACAAAAAGACCTCTGGCGCTTTGCCCGCGGCTTCCCTAAATAAGCGGAGCGGGGCTGCCTGGTGCGTGCGAGACAGCATTCCCCGGGCCCATACGACTCCCCAGGGAGCTGTCCCTGTCCGGATCCCTTGGAACCGGACACACGGCGCCCACCTACTCTGTAGGTGTCCCGGGATTCAAAACTCCACGGCCGAGGTGGCTCCGCAACCCTCATGACCACACCCGACACCGACGCTCCGCCCTCCCCGCGCAAGACGATGCTCCGCGCCGAGGCGCTCGCCCGCCGCGATGCGCTCGATCTCGACGACCGGCTGGAATGGGATGCGGAGATCGCCGCGCACGCGCTCGCCCTCCCTGTCTGGAAAGGCAGCACCGGCCCGGTCTCGGCCTATTGGCCGATGCGCTCGGAGGCCGACCCCCGCCCGATCCTGGAAGCCCTGCACGAGCGCGGCCTGCCGCTCTGCCTGCCCGCGATCGTCGACAGACGCATGCTCTTCCGGCGCTGGGCGCCTTACGAGCCGATCGTGCCCGGCGGCTTCGGCACGCTCGTTCCCGCACCCGGCCAGCCGGAGCTGAACCCCGCGATCCTCCTCGTGCCGCTGGCCGCCTTCGACCGGCGCGGCTACCGCATCGGCTACGGCAAGGGCTATTACGACCGCGCCCTCTCGGAACTCGGCCCGACGCTCAGCATCGGCCTCGGCTATGCCGCGCAGGAGATCGACGCCGTCCCCGACGAACAGCACGACCAGCGCCTCGACTGGATCGTGACCGAGCGCGAAGTCCTTCGTTGCGGTTGATTCCCGCGCGCCTTCGCGCGAGGGAGAGAACCTTCGCAGTTTTCGGGTCTGGCCATGCGTCTTCTCTTCCTCGGTGACATCGTCGGCCGCCCCGGCCGGGTTGCGGTTCAGGAGCGGCTGCCCGCCCTGCGCGAAGCCTGGAAACTCGACTGCGTCATCATCAATGGCGAGAACTCCGCCGGTGGCTTCGGCATCACCGAAGCGATCTGCGACGAGATCCTTGCCGCCGGCGCCGATGTCGTGACGCTCGGCAACCATTCTTGGGACCAGCGCGAGGCGCTCGTCTTCATCACCCGGCAGGACCGGCTGATCCGCCCTGCCAATTATCCGCCCGGCACGCCCGGGCGCGGCGCCACCGTGATCGAGGCCCGCAACGGCGCCCGCGTCCTGGTCGTCAACGTCATGGGCCGTCTGTTCATGGACCCGCTCGACGATCCCTTCGCCGCGGTCGAGCGCGAACTCTCGGCCTGCCCGCTCGGCGAAGTGGCGGACGCCGTCATCGTCGACGTCCATGCCGAGGCGACCAGCGAGAAGCAGGCCATGGGCTATTTCCTCGACGGCCGCGCCAGCCTCGTCGTCGGCACGCATACCCATGCGCCGACCTCCGACACGCGCATCCTGCCCGGCGGCACGGCCTATCAATCCGATGCCGGCATGTGCGGCGACTACGATTCCGTCCTCGGCATGCAGAAGGACGAGCCGGTGAGGCGTTTCCTGCAGAAAGTTCCGGGCGCAAGGTTGGAGCCGGCGACCGGCGAAGGCACGCTGTCCGGCGTCGCGGTCGACATCGACGATGCGACCGGCCTGGCCAAGGCGGTCTGGGCCGTGCGCGTCGGCCCGCATCTCAGCCAGGCCGTGCCCGACTGGGCGGCCTGAAGCTGATCGGCTCAGGCCGAGCGGGACTGCTGGATCAGCGCCTCGAAAGCCTCACTCATGCTGGCAGCCTGCCTGGGCAGCATGCTGGCCACATTGACGACGTCAGCGACCGCGTTTCCGGCGTCCTGCACGCGCACACTCAGCTGGTCGATAGCCTCGGCATTGACTTGGGTCCCGATGGCTGCCTGTCCGGCGCTGCGTGCGATTTCCTGCGTCGCCGCACGCTGCTGGTCGATGCTTGCGGCAACCGTAGCCGCGATGTCGTTCACCTGGCTGACGAAACCGACGATCCGCTCCAGCGCGGCCACGGCCTCGCTCGTCGCCGCTTGCATGGCCGGAACCTGCGCCGCGATCTCCCCCGTCGCCTGCGCCGTGCGCGCGGCGAGTTGCTTCACCTCCGTCGCGACAATGGCGAAACCGCGGCCTGCCTCACCGGCGCGCGCGGCCTCGATCGTTGCATTGAGCGCAAGCAGATTGGTCTGGCTCGCGATCATCTGGATCAATTCGACGACCGAACCGATCGTGGCGGCAGAGCGGGACAGGCTCTGGACGATCGCGTCTGTCTGCTGGGCCGCGAGATCGGCCTCGGAAGCCAATTTCGAGGCGCGGACAACCTCCGATGCGACATGGTCCAGCGAGTGGGACAGCTCGCCAGTCGCCGCCGCGACATTGTTGACGTTGCTGGAGGCATCGTCCGCTGTCCTGACCGCTTGGGCAGCCTGCGCGCTGGTTTGGCCAACCACCGCTTCCATCGTCGTGGCCAGGCTTTCGACTTTGACCGCGCCGAGGCCGACCGCGCCGACCACCTCGCGCACAGCCCCCTCGAAGGTTTCGATTTGGCGGCGGGTCGCCTCCTGGCTGTTCTGCTGAACGAGCGCGTAGGTCTCCAATATCAACTCGAGATCGAGCTGAACCGCCTTGGTTAGAGCCGCGCGCGTCGCGATCCGCGTGCCGAGCCGGCCGCGGCGCCAACGCCCGGCAAGGCTGCTCAATGTATCCTGGTCGAGCCCGAGTTCGGAGAACAGGGCGTTGGATACGATCATGTGACAGATCACGACGGCATAGATCGGAACGCCGTGCTTGTGGAAAGCGGTCGCCAGATTGTGCGCCGATTCCGTGAAACCTTCGCCGATGTCGCCCGAAGCGAGGCGGATCCAATGGGCCAGCCGCTTCTCGTGCACCTCCGGCCTGCGCAGCGCCAGCGCGATCTTCGGCCAGGGTGCGAATTGCTCGTGCAATTCGGGCAGCAGCGACGGCAGGCGTCGATGCGCGAAACCGGCGTGGCTGGCGAGTAAGGCAAGATCGCGTTCCGCGATCTGGAAGGCGCGAAAGCGGTGTTCCTGCCCGGTGATCGTTCTGGTCTTCAAATCATCACTCGGGCTGTGGCAGCCTTCATCGCATCACGCTGCAAGCCTCCTTTCTCAAGGTAAAGAATCATCTAACGCGGTGATCGGTGGGTGCTCCGCACCGCTTGCCTGCTGGCAAAGCCCGCGCCTATAAGGCCGTTTCGCCGGGCAGCCGACAGCCCCTGGCAAATGAAACAACAAGCGCAGAAGGCAGCGGGACCCCATGGCCGGCCATTCACAGTTCAAGAACATCATGCACCGCAAGGGCAAGCAGGATGCCGTGCGCTCCAAGCTGTTCTCGAAACTGGCTCGCGAAATCACCGTCGCCGCCAAGCTGGGCATGCCCGACATCAACATGAATCCGCGCCTGCGCATTGCGGTGCTCGCCGCGCGCGCCGAGAACATGCCGAAGGACAATATCCAGCGCGCCATCAACAAGGCGGCCGGCGGCGAAGGCGACAACTACGACGAGGTTCGCTACGAGGGCTACGGTCCGGGCGGCGCCGCCGTCATCGTCGAGGCGCTGACCGACAACCGCAACCGCACCGCCTCCGCCGTGCGCTCCTACTTCACCAAGTCGGGCGGTGCGATGGGCGAGAGCAACTCGGTCTCCTTCATGTTCAACCGCGTCGGCGAGGTCAGCTATCCGCCTGAGGCCGGCGACGCCGACAAGGTGATGGAAGCGGCGATCGAAGCCGGTGCCGACGACGTGATTTCGGACGAGAACGGCCACACCATCCTCTGCGCCTTCGACGCGCTGAACGAGGTCTCCAAGGCGCTCGAAGCCGCGCTCGGCGCCCCCGCCTCGGCCAAGCCCGTCTGGCGCCCGACCACGACCGCCCCGCTCGACGAGGAGAAGGCCGCCTCGATGATGCGTTTGATGGAAGCGCTCGACAATGACGACGACGTCCAGAACGTCTTCGCCAATTTCGAGATCGCCGACGACGTCATGGCCAAGCTCAGCGCCTGAGCGCGACCTGCCCCCTCTCCCCTTGCGGGAGAGGGTTGGGGTGAGGGGTCGCACCACCTCGATCGTTTGCGCCTTTGGCGTCGCCGCCCCATGGAGAGGTCGCCCGACCCCTCATCCGGCCCTTCAGGCCACCTTCTCCCGCAAGGGGAGAAGGAAGGGACCACCTCCTACCGCCCGATCACCACGTCCCAGAGCGGCAGGCTGATCAGCGCACTCAGGAAGATCACCAGATAGGCCCCGCGCCGGAACGTCTCCTCCGACGCCAGCCGGAAGCCATGCGTCCCGACCCAGAGCCCGACGCCGTAGATCGCGAAGAGCGGCACCGCCATCAGCAAGGCGCTGCCGGTCAGGATGCCCTTCCACCACAGCACCGCGCCGCTGATCAGCGTCGAGACGCCGAAGAAGGCCTGCATGTTGGCCCGCGTCTTGTGCCGGTCGTTGCGCTGCGCGCCGAGCCAGAACACCGCGAGCGGCATGCCGCCGATCGAGGCCATGCCGTTGAACAGCCCCGACAATGCGCCCACCCCGAGCGAGAGCGGGATCGTCGGGCGCCCATGGTAGCGCCAGCCTGACGCCATCAGCGCGACGGCGAGCAGCACGAGCAGGGCCAGCACCCAGCGCATCGTCTCGCGGTCGAGCCAGATCAGGAGCCAGATGCCGGCCGGCAGGGCGAGCGTCGCGGTCAGCAGCAGCGGCAGGATTTCGCGCCATTCCGCCGTCTTGGCGCTGCGCGCCGCAATCGGCAGCGCGAAGGGCAGATCGATGAACCAGATCAGGCCAAGCGCCGCGACAGGCCCAAGGATGACCGAAGCCAAAGGCATGAACACCATGGCGAAGCCGAAGCCGGTGAAGCCGCGTACCAACCCACCGAGCAGCGTCGCGGCCAGCAGGACGGCAATGCCGTCGGCACTGACGCCCGGCATGAAAGAAGAGAGGATCGAGGACATGGAGCCGGCACAAGGAGAAAAGCGAGGCGGACCATGCCCGCGGGCCGACAGCAAGAACAACTTTCCTTTTTGATGTCATCGATCAGGGGAATTCATCCCGCCCCGTCCCATCGCCCGTCTCGGCGCGGGACAAATCCGAAACATCCGCTAGGTTGAGCCCGTCATGGCACCTCCGATTCGCATCCTCGGCATTGATCCCGGCCTCCGGAAAACCGGCTGGGGCATCGTGATTTCGGAAGGGAGCAAGCTCTCCTTCGTCGCCTGCGGCTGCATCGAGAGCGACGGCGCCCTGTCGCTCGGCCAGCGCCTGCGGCAATTGCATGAAGGCCTGAACAAGGTCCTCGCCGCGCATCGCCCGCATGAGGCCGCCGTCGAGGAGACCTTCATCAACCGCGACCCGCAATCGGCGCTGAAGCTCGGCCAGGCCCGCGGCATCGCGCTGGTCGTGCCGGCGCTCGCGGGGCTCGATGTCGCGGAATATGCCGCCAACCTCGTCAAGAAGACCGTGGTCGGCGTCGGCCATGCCGACAAGAAGCAGGTCCAGGCGATGATCCGCGTGCTGCTGCCCAAGGCCGAGACCTCCTCGGCCGATGCGGCGGACGCGCTCGCTGTCGCGATCTGCCATGCCCAGCATCGCGGCATGAAGGCGCTGGTCGCGCAGATGAAGGCATCATGAGCCCCACGCTTCCGCTCGATATTTTTCGCGACACTCCCTCACGCGGGTCATCCCGGACGGAGCGAAGCGAAGACCCGGGATCCATTCCGGAACCTCGCCGAGACATGTTCCGGAATGGATCCCGGGTCTCCCTACGGTCGCCCGGGATGACACCTGGAGAAAATCGATGATCGGCAAGCTCAAGGGCCTGATCGATTCCTATGGCGAGGACCACGTCATCATCGACGTGCAGGGCGTCGGCTATGTCGTGCAGTGCTCGTCGCGCACACTGCAGCGCCTGCCCCAGCCCGGCGAGGCCGCCGCGCTCTCGATCGAGACCCATGTCCGCGAGGATGCGATCCGCCTCTACGGCTTCATGTCGGACGTGGAGCGCGACTGGTTCCGCCTGATGCAGGTCGTGCAGGGCGTCGGCGCCAAGGTCGCGCTCGCGATCCTCTCGACGCTTGAGCCGGGCGCGCTCGCCACCGCCATCGCCACCAACGACAAGGCCGCCATTGCCCGTTCGCCCGGCGTCGGCCCCAAGCTGGCGCAACGCCTCTGCGCCGAGCTCAAGGACAAGGCCCCGGCCTTCGGCCATATCGATCCAGGCGTCGCCCAGCTCGCAGGCGCGCTCGAAGACCGGAAGCTGCCACAGCCGATCGCCGATGCCGTGTCGGCGCTCGCCAATCTCGGCTATCCTCAGGCGCAGGCGGTGGCAGCTGTTGCGGCTGCGGCCAAGGCCGCCGGCGATGGTGCCGGCACGGCCCAACTCATCAAGCTGGGCCTGAAGGAACTGGCGAAGTGAGCCAAGCGCCCGACGAGCTTCAATTGCGCGTCGTCACCGACAAGACCGAGCTTTGCCGCATCATGCTGGCGAGCTGGGGCTCGCATAGCATGATGATCGACCTGCACGTCTACGACGTCGCGGAGATCGATGCGCTCGGCCTGTTCGAGCCCTCCGGCAAGACGGCGGCGCTGGCAAGCTGGACCGTGCGCGGCGACAGCGCCTATCTCTGCGCGCTCCACTCGCTGAAGCCGGGCGAAGGCATCGCGATCCGGATGCTCGACGCCGTCATCTACGCGGCGCGCAAGGCTGGTGCCAAAAAGCTCAAGGCCATGCTGACCAATGACAACATGCCCGGCATGACCTTCTACCAGCGCCGCGGCTTCCGCCTCTCGGGGCTTTATCTCGAGGCGATCGACCACTATCGCTCGGTCGAGCCTGATATCATCAAGACAGGGTACAAGGACATTCCGATCCACGACGCCATCGAGCTGGAGATCGCGCTGTGAGCGAACCCAAACGCTCCGGACTGATGACAGCCGACAAGCGCGACGACGACAGCGAGACCTCGCTGCGGCCGCTCTCGCTGTCCGATTTCACCGGACAGGCGGCGGCGCGCGCCAATCTCCAGGTCTTCATCAACGCCGCCAAGAGCCGTGGCGACGCGCTCGACCATGTTCTCTTCGTCGGCCCGCCCGGCCTCGGCAAGACGACGCTGGCGCAGATCGTCTCGCGCGAACTCGGCGTCAATTTCCGCTCGACCTCGGGCCCGGTCATCGCCAAGGCCGGCGACCTCGCCGCGCAGCTCACCAATCTCGAAGAGCGCGACGTGCTCTTCATCGACGAGATCCACCGCCTCAACCCGGCGGTCGAGGAAATCCTCTATCCGGCGATGGAGGACTATCAGCTCGACCTGATCATCGGCGAAGGTCCCGCCGCCCGCTCGGTCAAGATCGACCTGCCCAAGTTCACGCTCGTCGGCGCCACCACCCGCGCCGGCCTGCTGACCACGCCCTTGCGCGACCGCTTCGGCATCCCGATCCGGCTTCAGTTCTACACGGTCGAGGAACTGCAGGGCATCGTCGCGCGCGGCGCTCGCGTGCTCGGCGTGCCGATGTCCGACGACGGCGCCAACGAGATCGCCAAGCGGTCCCGAGGGACACCGCGTATCGCCGGCCGGCTGCTGCGCCGCGTGCGTGACTTCGCCATCGTCGACGGCGACCCGATCGTCACCCGCAAGGTCGCCGACAAGGCGCTCTCCCTGCTCGATGTCGACGCCATCGGCCTCGACCAGATGGACCGGCGCTATCTCACCACCGTCGCGATCAATTTCGGCGGCGGCCCGGTCGGGATTGAGACCATCGCCGCCTCGCTCTCCGAGCCGCGCGATGCGATCGAGGAGATCATCGAGCCCTTCCTGCTTCAGCAGGGCTTCATCCAGCGCACGCCGCGCGGGCGCCTGCTCACGCCCCACGCCTTCCGCCATCTCGGCATGCCCGAGCCCTCACGCGAGACGGCGCAGTTCGGGCTGTTCGGCGGCGACGAGGATGAGAGCTGAGGCCCGGTTTCGGGCGGGGGCACAGACTCGGACGCAACAACGAGCACAATGCCTTGCGAGGATGCCGGATCGGTGCCGTTCTGCGGCCTGTCCGGATCATGACGATTGAAATCGTTCGTCTTCCCGGTCAAATGGAGGATGCACGGCTAACCATCCGTGCCTGATCAGGCAGACCAGCGCTTCGGAGACCGAAAATGTCCTTAAGCCGCCTCGCCGGCCCGGCCGCGCTGGCATTCCTTCTCGCGGCGGCCTCCGCGCATGCCGGCGACAAGACCCCGGCAGGCACCGTGATGGATGCCTATGCCGTCACGCGCAAGACGCTTGCCTCCTCAGGCCCGCCACCCTGGCGCCCGCCGCATCGCGACAAGCTGATGAGCAAGGGCTTAGCCGCACTCTTCGCCCGCGACGATCTCTATCAGGACGAGGCCGGCGAGATCGGCCATATCGGCGCCGATCCCTTCATCAACGGCCAGGACGGCGAGGTGAAGCTCCTCAAGGTCAACGTCGTCGAGGAGCCCGAGAACGGCCGGGCCCTGGTCAACGCCAGCTTCCGCAGCTTCAAGCAGCAGGTCACCGTGCGTTTCCGCATGATCGAGGAAGGCGGCGGTTGGCGCATCGACGACATCATCAACCGCTTCGAGGGCAAGGACTATTCGGTCCGCGACATGCTGTCCCAGCCCTATGACTGCGGCTCCTTCATGAACAAGCCCTGCAAGCGCTGAGCGCGGGCAGGGCCGAGCGCGCCGCTACGACTGGCGCGCCATCTTCGAGCGCATCATCGCCGGCCGCGCCCCCGCATCGTTCAGTGCGCCTGATTTCGCGGCCTTCGGATTCTCGACGGGCCGCATGCCCTTGCTGGCCGTGCGGCTGGCAGGCCGCTCGGCCGCGAGCTGCCGCTGCTTGAGGGCGAGCGCCTTGCGGGCGAGGCTGCGCTGGCTCGGCAGCTTGGCCTTCTCCTCCCGCCGCGTGCGCTCGGCACCGACACGCTTCAGCGCCGCCGTCAGCGCGTCGGCCTTCGCCTTGGTGCCGGTGTTGTCGGTTGCGGGCTTGGCCCCCTTCGGCTCGGCCTTGCCGCGCATCTCGCGCTTCTGGCGACGAGCGCCGTCGCGGGCCTTGTCGCGGCGCTCACGCAGCTTGCTGGCCAGATCGCGCAACGCGTCGTCCGGAAGAGCCCCGATCGCGCTGCGATGGGTGCTGGCGACGAGATCGGCCTCGGCCTTGTCGAGCAGCCGCGCGGTCGCCTTGCTGGATTGCGCCATGGACAGATCCTCCCTTGCTGTGATCACGCAACGGGCAACGCTCTTCCCGCAAAGCGGTTCCAGCCTTTCCGAAGCCGCATCACCTGGTCTATGGCAGCCGCAGCCATTCTGAACCGCTCCGGAGCGCCATGAGCAGGGTCCATCGCCTCGAGGTCCGCGTCTACTACGAGGACACCGATTTTTCCGGCGTCGTCTATCACGCCTCCTATCTGCGCTTCATGGAGCGCGGCCGCACGGAATTGATCCGCGCGCTCGGCATCGCGCAGCGCGAGCTCTTCGACGGCGAGACGGCGCTGGGCTTCGCCGTGCGCAAGATGACCATCGATTTCCTGCGGCCCGCCGTGATGGACGACCTACTGACGATCGAGACCCGCTCGATCGCCGCCCGGGGCGCCACCATGGACCTCGAACAGCGCGTGCTGCGCGGCGAGGAGGTGCTGATTACCGCACAGGTCATGGTCGCCTGCGTCGGCGGCGGCCGCGCCCGACGCATCCCGGACGGCCTGCGCAAGCGCCTGATGCTCGACGACTGACAGTCGACGCAGCCCCACCCGCATGTTAGCGCTCCTTACATGAGCTGGAAGCGCGACCGCCCCGAGACACCCCGCGGCTATCACCATGGCAACCTCAAGGAGGAGCTGCTGCGGGCCGCGCTCGGGCTGATCCGCGAGAAGGGGCCGAACGGTTTCACCTTCGCCGAAGCCGCGCGCATGGCCGGCGTCAGCCCTGCCGCCCCCTATCGCCATTTCCGCGACCGCGACGAGCTTCTGGCCGATGTTGCGGCCCGCGGCTTCCAGGCCTTCGAGACGGCCCTGTCGCGCGCCTGGGATCAGGGGCGGCCCGATCCGGAGGTCGCCTTTCACCGGCTGGGGCGCGCCTATCTCGCCTTCGCCCATGACGAGCCCGCCTATTACTCCGCGATGTTCGAGGCCGGCGTACCGCTCGACGCCAGCGCGGAGCTGCGCACGGCTGCCGACAGCGCCTTCGCCTGCCTGCGCCAGGCTTCCGAGGCGCTGATCGCGCAACTGCCGCAAGGCAAGCGCCCCCCGGCCTTGATGATGGCCCTGCATATCTGGGCGATGTCGCATGGCATCGCCGCCCTGTTCGGCCGCGCCGATGGCGGTCGCCGCCCCCTGCCGATGTCGGCCTCCGACCTGCTGGAAGCCGGGACGCTGATCTACCTTCAGGGCCTCGGCATCGGCCGCAACGGCCCCTCCAAGCCCGACTGATTCATTTCCGCGCGCCCGCTTCTTGACAAGCGGCAGTGCCAGGCGCATCTATGTAAATGTGATTTACATTCACGCTCATGGATGGTGAGGGAGCAATGCCGATCGTCGAGAAGCTGGACGAATATGGAAAGGGTGCCTGGATCGCCTTCGCGGTTCTCGGCTTCATCCTGTTCTGGCCCCTGGGTCTGGCGACCCTGGCCTTTCTTTTCTGGAGTGGACGCATGGGTTGTGGATATGCCGGAGACCGGTACGAGCACCGGATGAGCCGCCTTCAGGGCAAGATGGATCGGCTGCGCGAGCGCATGGGTGGCCGCGAAGGCGGCTTCGGCGGCTGGGGCCGCGGCGGCCCCTCCAGCGGCAACCGCGCCTTCGACGAGTATCGCTCGGAGACGCTGCGCCGGCTCGAGGACGAGCAGCGCGAGTTCCACGACTTCCTGGGCCGCCTGCGCATGGCCCGCGACAAGGCCGAGTTCGATCAGTTCATGACCGAGCGCCGCAACAACCCGCCGGCCAACACCCCGGCCCAGCCCGACGCGGCCTGAACCGTCGGATCGATCAGAACAGGCCCGCCCCTAGCCGGGGCGGGCTTTGTCTTGTCTGGCGGGCACAGCGTCGCGCGGCAACCGGATCGCCCGCTACGAAGCAGCCGGCCGTTCCAGTACCGCGAGCAGCTCGCGATAGGTCGGCGCCAGGGCTCGCAGGTGAGCGGCTGCCGTCGCATCATCCCGGGCGACCAGCGGATATTGCAGGGCGCCGATCAGGCGCGCCTGGCGCCCCATGATCCCGGCAGCGGCATCGAGCCCGATCCGCGTCAGGCAACGCGCGGCATCGGCGGCCCGGCGCGCACCGACGCACACCGCGAAATGGATGAGATGACCCCTGAGGTCGTCGTCGCAGCCGGCCGCGACGCGTTCCGCCAGAGCCAGGGCGGCCGCTTCGTTGCCGAGCGTCCCCGGCGGCGGCTGCAGGTCCCCGTCCATGGCGAGCCAGCGAATGGCCGCGGGAAGCGCCCGCCGGATCGCCTCCTCCTCCGGCACGATCTCGACGCGCCGGAACCCCGTGCGCATCGTGAAGGCCTCGCCGTAATCGACCGTCTCGCCGCGCCACGCTGCCACGAAATCGGCGAGCGGCAGCGTCGCATGCGGATAGCCTTGCGGATCGTGCATCTCGACCATGTCGCCGCTCAGCGCGAGCACGACGACATAGTGGTCGGCGCCGATCGCCCCGCGCATGCCCGGCTGATGGCGCAGATGCCCCATTTCGACGGGCCCGATCCAGACCGGCCCCGCGGCGAGAGCATCCGCAAGTCGCGCGAGTGCCGTTTCCTCGCTGCCGCCGTATGCCACGGTGGAGGCCCAGCCCATGGCGGCGAGCGCACCCTCGAAACCCGCTTCCGGGGTCCAACCATAGGGATCGAAGAATGGCAGCGCGCCGCCATGCAATTGCATGCCGAAAGGACTTCCCGTCGCGAACTCTATGACGGCGGGAGGTAGCGAAGCCTCGCCAAACATCATCGAAAATGAATTGGCGTAACAATAGGGCCCGGAGCCCACATACGAAAAATAACTCATGATTTTCGACTGGCCTTCCCGTCTCGAAGGCATGCACAGATCTGCAAATTGAAATTTTCTGTCAAGCGCTCTGTTTTCACGTGAGGCTTCCGGCGCACCGTCTGTCGTTTCGCAGCGCTTTGAGCGAACAGCACCGCCAGCCTGGGCCCGCATCTCCGGCTTCCCGAAACTTCCCACCCGCCCGGTCCGCCGTATACCCGACATTAACCTTGCCGGATGCTTAACTCCTTTCGGAGCATGCGTTCCGTGGGAAACCCCGTTTCGGCCCATCTTTCGCCGGATTCACGCGCGATTGGAGGGATACGGCATTTCCCCGGATCGCGGATCGGGCGGCGGCGTGGGCTTCCCGCGACGCAAGCGGCGGGGTTTGGGCCGGGGCTGGAGCCTTGAAGCGTCCAGCATCGGCCGTACCGCCTGGGTGAGAAGGATGACAGGATGAACCCCGCCGACGTCGCGCAGGCCGCGCCGCAGATCGACATGTCGTTCTGGACGCTGTTCTGGCACGCCCACATCGTCGTCAAGCTGGTCATGATGGGCCTGCTGGCCGCTTCGGTCTGGTGCTGGTCGATCATCGTCGACAAGACCTTGCTGTACCGCCGCACGCGCAAGGACATGGACGCCTTCGAGGAGATTTTCTGGTCCGGCCGCTCGCTCGAGGAGCTCTATCGCGACCTCGCCAGCAAGCCGGTCAACGACATGGCCGCCGTTTTCGTCGCCGCGATGCGCGAGTGGAAGCGCTCCTTCGAGAATGGCGGGCGCTCGGTCGCCAGCCTCCCCCAGCGCATCGACAAGGTGCTCGACGTCACCATCCAGCGCGAAACGGAGCGGCTGGAATCGGGGCTGCTCGTGCTCTCGACCATCGCCTCGGCGGCCCCCTTCATCGGCCTGTTCGGCACGGTCTGGGGCATCATGACCTCGTTCACCGCCATCGCGGTCTCCAAGAATTCCTCGCTCGCGGTCGTCGCGCCCGGCATTGCCGAAGCGCTCTTCGCCACGGCGATCGGCCTCTTCGCCGCTATCCCTGCGCTGATGGCCTACAACAAGCTCCAGGCCGAGGTCGCCAAGGCTCAAGGGCGCCTCGAAGCCTTCGCCGACGAGTTCTCCGCGATCCTGTCGCGGCAGATCGACGAACGCATGGCGGCGTGAGGGCCTGACCGATGGGTATGTCAGCCGCTTCGGGCGCAAAGGGCGGTTCCGGCCGCCGGGGTCGGCGCGGGCGCCGCCACGGCGCCATCGCCGAGATCAACATGACGCCGTTCATCGACGTCATGCTGGTGTTGCTCATCATCTTCATGGTCGCCGCGCCGCTGATCGCGACCGGCGTCCCGCTCGACCTGCCGCAGACCGGCGCCAAGCCGATCAATGTCGATCAGAAGCCTCTGACCATCGCCATCGACGCCAAGGGCCAGATCTTCCTGCAGGACGAGCCGACGCTCGAGCCCGACCTCGTTACCAAGCTCCAGAGCCTGGCCAAGCAGGGTTTCGACGAGCGCATCTATGTTCGCGGCGACAAGCAGGTCGATTACGGCCGCGTCGCCTCGGTGATGTCGACCATCACCGCCGCCGGCTTCAAGCGGGTCGCGCTCGTTACCGAGCCGAGCCGCTGAGAGCTGAGAATTAGAGAGTAAGGGCGTTAAGGGCGTGAAGCTTTCGACCTCCGAACCTGGCATGCTGGTGTCGGCGCTGGGCCACGCGACGTTCCTCGTCGCGGGGTTGCTGGCGTTCTCGTCGCCTGCGCCTTTGCCGGAGAACGAGGAGGCGATCGCCGTCGAGGTGATCGACCCCAGCGCGCTGAACCAGGTGACGCGCGGCGAGCGCAGCGCCGAGAAGGTCCAGGCCCAGCCGACCCCGCGCGCCGAGCGCCAGTCCGAAAAGGTCGAGCGCAAGGAAGCGGGCGAGGCCAAGGCCGACGCTCCGGCTCCGCCCTCGCGCCCGCTCGAATTGAAAACCGCCGAGAACAACGCCGCAACGCCCCCGCCGCCGGCCCGCCCGGTCGAGCAGCCGAAGCCCGAGGCCAAGCCGCCGGAGCCCGCCAAGCAGCCGCCGCAGAAAAGCGAAGCCGCCGCCGCCCGCGAGGCCGAGCAGAAGCGCGAGGAGCAGGCCAAGCTCGCCGAGGAGGCCGAGCTCGCCTCCAAGGCGAAGCAGGCCGAGGAGGAGGCGAAGGCCGCCGCCAAGGCCAAGGCGGAAGCCGAGGCCCAGGCCGCCAAGCGCGCCGCCGATGCGAAGGCCAAGGCCGAGGCGCTCGCCAAGGCGGAAGCAGACAAGGCCGCGAAGGAAAAGGCGGAGGCTGCCGCCAAGGCGAAGGCCGAGGCCGTTGAGAAGGCGAAGATCGCCGCCGAGGCGAAGGCCAAGCAGGAGGCCGAGGCCAAGGCGAAGAAGGAGGCGGAGATCGCCAAGAACTTCAACGCCAGCGACATCGCCAAGCTGCTCCAGTCCAAGGAGAAGGCGCAGTCCTCCGGCTCCTCGGCGCCGCAGGTCAACCGCACGGCCTCGCTGGGGACCGAGCGCGGCACCTCGCAGAAGCTCAGCCCCTCGCTCCGGTCTCAGCTCATCGGCATTATCCAGGAACAGCTCCTGAAGTGCTGGAACGTGCCGATCGCGCTCGCCAACGCTCATGGCAGCAGCAATGTCGTTCCATCCGTGCGGATGAAGCTCAACACCGACGGCTCGCTCATCGGCCAGCCCGGCGTGATCAATTCGTCCTCGGACCCGCTCTTCCGGGTCGCCGCCGATTCGGCGCTGACCGCCACCCGCCGCTGCGCGCCCTTGCGCATCCCGGCTCAATTCGCCTCCTATTACGACGACTGGCGCGATGTCGTCGTCAATTTCGACGCCAGGGACGTCATGTGACCCCGATGATCGACAGAAGCCCCCTCCCCTTCCTCGCGACAGCGCCGACGCGCCGCCGCCTCCTCGCCACTGCCGGCGCGGCGCTGCTGCTGCCCACGGCCGCCAAAGCCGAGCTCGTCATCAACCTGACGGGTGGGGCGTTCCAGCCGATGCCGATCGCCGTCGCCGATTTCGGCGGCGAAGGCGGCGTGCTCGTCTCCGGCGTCATCACCAACAACCTGAAGCGCTGCGGCTACTTCACCCCGGTCGACAAGGGCCGCTTCCCGGAGGCGAACCCGCCCTTCGATGCCGCCCCGCGTTTTGATGCCTGGAAGGCGGCGGGCGTGCAGGCCCTCGTCACCGGCCGCGTCGCGCGCGAGGCCGGCCGCATCCGCGCCGAGTTCCGGCTCTGGGACGTCGCGACCGGCACCCAGACCGACGGCCAGCAGTACTTCACCGATCCGAGCAATGCCCGCCGCGTCGGCCATATCATCTCGGACGCGATCTTCTCGAAGGTCACCGGTCTCGGCGGCTTCTTCGACACCCGCGTCGTCTTCGTCGATGAATCCGGCCCGAAGGAGACGCGCCGCAAGCGCCTCGCCATCATGGATCAGGACGGCGCCAATGTGCGCTACCTCACCACTGGCGACACCTCGGTGGTGACGCCGCGCTACTCGCCGGTCTCGCAGGACGTGACCTTCATGACGCAGCGGCTGGGCGAGCAGCCGCGCGTGCAGGTCCTGAACATCGAGACCGGCCAGCGCCAGATCGTCGGCAACTTCCCCGACATGAGCTCGAGCCCGCGCTTCGCGCCCAACGGCCAGCGCGTCGTGCTCTCGCTCCAGCAGGGCGGCAACGCCAATCTCTACGCCATCGATATCGGCTCGCGCTCGACCACGCGCCTGACCTCGACGGCGGCGATCGACACCTCGCCTTCCTACGCGCCCGACGGCTCGCGCATCGTCTTCGAGAGCGACCGTGGCGGCCAGCAGCAGCTTTATGTGATGCCGGCCGGCGGCGGCGAGGGCCAGCGCATCTCCTTCGGCCAGGGCCGCTATTCGCAGCCTTCGTGGTCGCCGCGCGGCGACCTCATCGCCTTCACCCGCCAGGGCGGCGGCGGCTTCGCCATCGGCGTGATGCGGCCGGACGGCTCGGGCGAGCGAATCCTGACCGAGGGCTTCCATAACGAAGCCCCGAACTGGGCGCCGAACGGCCAGTACATCATGTTCTTCCGCGACCCCGGCGGCCAGTCCGGCGGCAAGCTGTACATGGTGGACATCACCGGCCGCGTCGAAGTGCCTGTGCCGACCCCGGCCTTCGCCTCGGATCCGACCTGGTCGCCCCTGCTCAGCGGTCAGCGCTGAGGCGAGCCGGTTTTCCTCGGAACCACGCCGTCATCCCGGGCTTGCCCCGGGATCCATCGCAGAGCGCCGAGCCCTATGATGGATCCCGGATCTCCGCTTCGCTCCGTCCGGGATGACGTAAAAAGGCCGCCGGCAACTCCAGGCGGCTTTTCTGTTGCAGTCCCACCAGCTCAATCGCGGTAGACCGGCTCCTCAACGTCAAGCTGGCGGCGGATCGAGGCAAGATGCAGGCGGGCCGATTCCGGATCGCCCTCGCGCATCTGGCGATAGGCCGCCTCGGCGATCTCGGGCTTCACCGGCTTGACCTGCCGCCCCGTCGAGAGCGCCAGCGCCTGCACCTCGCAGGCCCGTTCCAGATAGTAGAGATCGTCCCAGGCCTCGGCGATGTTCGGCCCGAGCACCATGACGCCGTGATGCTTCATGAAGACGATATCGGCATCACCGACCGCAGCCGCGATACGGTCGCCCTCGCGCTCGTCCAGAGCCAGCCCGTTATAGTCGCGGTCGACCGCGGTGCGGCCGTAGAACTTGAGCGCTGTCTGCCCCGCGAAGATCAGCGGATCGCCCTCGGTCATCGAGAGCGCCGTCGCGTAGGGCATATGCGTATGGAACGCGACCTTGGCGCGCGGGATGTTCTTGTGAATCCGGGCGTGGATGTAGAAGGCGGTCGCCTCCGGCTGGCCCTCTCCCGAGACGACATTGCCGTGGAAATCGCAGATCAGCAGCTTCGACGCCGTCAGCTCGCGGAAGGCCCAGCCATAGGGATTGACGATGAAGAGGTCGTCATGACCCGGCACCAGCGCCGAGAAGTGATTGCAGATCCCCTCCTCGAAGCCATAGCGCGCCGCCATGCGAAAGGTCGCGGCAAGATCACGGCGCGCCTCCCAGACGATATCGGAATCGAGATCAGGCTGGTTGGGACCACGAAGGGGCGTCACGCTCGCGGCGCCGGACTTGAGGGGATGAGCCATCGCGATCTCCGGTCGAAGGGAAAGACGGAAACGAAGCAAGTATCGAGCCGATGCTCGGGGAACGATAAAGCCCTTCCGGCGAAACAGGCGCTGCAATTGCCCGGGCGATCTGCAAGCTTCTTTCACGGGTAAGCGCAGATGTGTCCGCCGCACCACAGCCCCTCCCGGAATCGCCTTTCGCCATAATTGGTTAACCATAAGCCGCAATGCCGCCACTTCGCCCTGATTTGGCAAGGTCTCGTTTAGGTTGACACTTCATTGATGAGGCACTGCGAAGCCTTCCTCGAAGTGCCCCGCCACATAATTCGATTGCCCGGAGTCCAGCCATGTTGACCACACTCGTTTCCGGCGGCCGAGCCGTACGCTTCGCCGCCGCCATCGCCGCCATCGCCGCCACCCTCGCCCTCGGCGCCTGCGCCAAGGACCAGAATGCCGACGGCTCGGGCTTCGGCGCCGGCGGCGCCGCGACGCCGGGCAGCGCGCAGGACTTCGTCGTCAATGTCGGCGACCGCGTCTTCTTCGAGACCGATTCGACCGACCTGACCTCGACCGCGACCGCGACCCTCGACAAGCAGGCCAGCTGGCTGCAGCGCTACCCGCGCTACACCTTCACCGTCGAAGGCCATGCCGACGAGCGCGGCACCCGCGAGTACAACTACTCGCTCGGCGCCCGCCGTGGTCAGACCGTGCGCGACTACCTCGCCTCGCGCGGCATCGCAGCCAACCGCATGCGCACCATCTCCTACGGCAAGGAGCGCCCGGTCGCGGTCTGCAACGACATCTCCTGCTGGTCGCAGAACCGCCGCTCCGTCACGGTGCTGGACGGCGCCGGCGGCGCGCCCGGCGTCTGATCTGAACACATAGACGAAGAAAAGGCCCCGGATGTCTCCATCCGGGGCCTTTTTCATGCCTGGACTGCGATCATCCCACCGCGGTCGGGATCAGACTGCGTGCCACGCCCTCGATCCGCTCGGCCGCCGCGACCAGCGCTTCCGCCGCGCGGTCCTCGACCTCGCTGAGGCGCTCGTCGGCAGCGCCGGCATTGCCCTGCGTCGCCGCGAGATCGGTTTCCAGCTTCGCCAGCCGCTGCTTCAGTTCATGGACCTCGTCGGCCACCATCAGCGCTGCCATGACATGCAGGCGCATGTCGCCGATCTCGCCGAAGGCCTGCCGCATCTCGCCGATCTTCTCGTCATAGAACCGGGCGAGCCCTTCGAGATGGCCCTCCTCGCCCTCCCCGCAGGCCATGCGATAGGCCTTCCCGGAAATCATGACGTTGACTTGCGGCATTCGAGCTCCAGTCCTTGTCTAGCTTTGGCTTGCCTCGGGCTCCGGCGGCTGCTGCGCCTCGACACGGGCGATCACCGCGCCGACGACGTTCATCGCCCGCTCCAGCCTTTGATCGACATCGGCCGCGGCCGTCTCGACCTGACCGAGGCGCGACATCGCGCCGTCGAGCTCGGCCGCCAGCCGTGCCCGGTCGTCCTGCATCAGGGCGAGTTCGGTTTCGAGGTTGCCACGTCCACGCTCAGCCTCGACCCGCCGCCGCGCCGCCGCCTCCAGCTGCCCCAGCGCCGTATCGAGACGGGCCAAAGCATTGTCCAGCATCAGGCTCGCCACCGTCGCTCTCCTTTCAGATCGAAGCCGGCTCACACGATTCGTGCCACAATTTACAGCAAAGCACCGGAAAACAGGAATCGCTCTCGCGGCTTGTAAACACGTCCTTGCAACGGCTTGTCGGGCGGGGCTGAGGCGTCACCTGCGGAAAACCGACCAAAAGCGTTGCCTGCGACCCCGAAAGCAGGGTTTGGCGAATTGACTCGTAGGGAGGGCCGGGCCTAATCCACCCCGTCCTTTCCAAGCCTGCCGCAAGCGGCGGCAACACTGCCTCCCCCCTCGCCGGCCCGCTGTCGCGCAGGCCGGCCCGGTCCTCCCGCCCGCCTGACGGAGCCCTGTGAGATCATCATGACCACCATCGACCGCGCCCAGCACGACAAGCTCGCCAACGCCATCCGCGGCCTGGCGATGGACGGCGTCGAGAAGGCCAAGTCCGGCCATCCCGGCCTGCCGATGGGCGCCGCCGACATCGCCGCCGTGCTGTTTACCCGCGTGATGAAGTATGACGCCGCCGATCCGCGCTGGCCGGACCGCGACCGCTTCGTGCTCTCTGCCGGCCACGGCTCGATGCTGCTCTACGCCCTGCTCTATCTCACTGGCGCGCCGGGCATGCAGCTCGACGATCTCAAGGCCTTCCGCCAGCTCGAATCGAAGACCCCCGGCCATCCCGAGAACTTCATGACCGCCGGCGTCGAGACCACCACCGGCCCGCTCGGCCAGGGTCTGGCCACCGCCGTCGGCATGGCGATGGCCGAGCGCATGCTCGCCGCCGAATTCGGCAAGAAGGTCGTCGATCACCACACCTATGTGCTGGCCTCCGACGGCGACCTGATGGAGGGCATCAGCCAGGAGGCGATCGCGCTCGCCGGCCACCAGAAGCTCAACAAGCTGATCGTGCTCTGGGACGATAACGGCATCTCGATCGACGGCCCGCTCTCGATCACCGACAATGTCGACCAGGTCGCGCGCTTCAAGGCCTGCGGCTGGCGCTCCGAGCGCGTCGACGGCCATGACCCCGAGGCGATCGAGGCCGCGATCAACCGCGCCCGGAAGTCGAACAAGCCGACCATGATCGCCTGCAAGACCGTGATCGGCTTCGGCGCGCCGAAGAAGGCCGGCACCTCCAAGGCCCATGGCGAGCCGCTCGGCGCCGAGGAGCTTGCCGCCGCCAAGCAGAAGCTCGGCATCACCGGCGGCGCCTTCGAGGTCGCGGCCGACACGCTCAAGGCCTGGCGCGGCTTCGGTGCCGCAGGCGCCGCCGCCCACAAGGACTGGAGCGAGCGCTTCGCCACCCTCTCCGAGCGCAAGCGCGGCGAGTTCGACCGCCGCCTCGCCCATGCCGTTCCGGCCAAGCTCGACAAGGCGATCCTCGCCCACAAGAAGGCGCTGATCGCCGCGCCGCAGGCCGTCGCCACCCGCAAGGCCTCGGAAATGGCTCTCGAAGCCATCACCCCGATCATGCCGGAGCTGGTGATGGGCTCGGCCGACCTGACCCCATCCAACAACACCCGCACCAAGGCCGCCGAGGACTTCACCCCGAAGACCCCCAAGGGCCGCTATGTCCGCTACGGCATCCGCGAGCACGGCATGGCCGCCGCGATGAACGGCATCACGCTGCATGGCGGCTTCCGCACCGGCGGCGGCACCTTCCTGGTCTTCGCCGACTATGCCCGCCCCTCGATGCGCCTCGCCGCGCTGATGAGTCTGCCGGTCGTCTACGTCATGACCCATGACTCGATCGGCCTCGGCGAGGACGGCCCGACCCACCAGCCGGTCGAGCAGGTCGCCAGCTTGCGCGCCATGCCGAACATGCGCGTCTTCCGCCCGGCCGACACGATCGAGACGGCCGAAGCCTGGCAGGCGGCGCTGGAGCGCACCGACGGCCCGACGGTCCTCGCACTCTCGCGCCAGAACCTGCCGCAGCTGCGCACCGATGCCACCGCGAAGAACCGCTCGGCCACCGGTGCTTACGAGCTGCTGGCTGCCGAGGGCGGCAAGGCCCAGGTCTCGCTCTTCGCCTCGGGCTCCGAGGTCGAGCTCGCGGTCGCCGCGCGCAAGCTGCTCGCCGAGAAGGGCGTGAGAGCGCGGGTCGTCTCCGTGCCCTCGCTCGAACTCTTCCTTGAGCAGGACCAGGCGACGCAGGCTCAGGTCATCGGCTCGGCTCCGGTCAAGATCGCGATCGAGGCCGGCGTGCGCTTCGGCTGGGATGCCGTGATCGGCCATGACGGCACGTTCATCGGCATGAACTCCTTCGGCGCCAGCGGCCCCTACAAGGAGGTCTACAAGCATTTCGGCATCACGGCAGAGGCCATCGCCGACGCCGCGATCAAAAAGCACAACGCCTGAGCGCCTCTTTGCCGCAGGCAGGGCTGATTTTCCCGAAAGACATCTTGCGTTCGGCCATGCTTTGGCCGAATTGCCCGCGTGGATAGCGACGGCATCGCCGGTTCGCTCGGCGAAGGAGAGGAAGACATGACGGTCAAGGTGGCGATCAATGGCTTCGGCCGCATCGGGCGCAACGTTCTGCGCGCGATCATCGAGTCGAAGCGCAAGGACATCGAGGTCGTGGCGATCAACGATCTCGGCCCGGTCGAGACCAACGCCCATCTCTTCCGCTTCGACTCCGTCCATGGCCGCTTCCCCGGCACGGTGACCGTCTCCGGCGACACGATCGATGTCGGCCGCGGCCCGATCAAGGTCACCGCGATCCGCGATCCCAAGGACCTGCCGCACAAGGCGCTCGGCGTCGATATCGCCTTCGAGTGCACCGGCATCTTCACCACCCGCGACAAGGCCGCCGCCCATCTCGCGGCCGGTGCCAAGCGCGTGCTGGTCTCGGCTCCCTGCGACGGCGCCGACTTCACGGTCGTCTTTGGCGTCAACCATCACGAGCTGACCAAGGACCACGTCGTCGTCTCGAACGCCTCCTGCACCACGAACTGCCTCGCGCCGGTCGTGCGCGTGCTCCATGACGCCGTCGGCATCGACAAGGGCTTCATGACCACGATCCATGCCTATACCGGCGACCAGCCGACGCTGGATACGATGCACAAGGATCTCTACCGCGGCCGCGCCGCGGCGATGTCGATGATCCCGACCTCGACCGGCGCCGCCAAGGCGATCGGCCTCGTCATCCCCGACCTGAAGGGCCGTCTCGACGGCACCTCGATCCGCGTTCCCACCCCGAACGTCTCGGTCGTCGACTTCAAGTTCATCTCGAAGCGCAAGACCACGGTCGAGAAGGTCAACGAGGCCATCATCAAGGCGTCGAAGCGCGGCCCGCTCAAGGGCATCCTCGCCGTCACCGACCAGCCCAACGTCTCGATCGACTTCAACCACGATCAGGCGTCCTCGACCTTCGCCCTCGACCAGACCAAGGTCATGGACGACAAGTTCGTGCGCGTGCTGTCCTGGTACGACAACGAGTGGGGCTTCTCGAACCGCATGAGCGACACCGCCGTCGCCATGGGCGCCCTGCTCTGATCCATCACCTTTCTGCCCTTCTCTGAGGGCATGACACCTGAATGCGAGGCCGCGCTGCCAAGGCGCGGCTTCGCCCGATACGTCCCAGCTACGGAGCGCCTATGGCCAAGATCGAGCCGACTGTCGTGACCCCGGCGAATACCGAGCCGCCCGTCATGGCGCCCCCCGCATCCGGCCCGACCCTCGTGGCGACGACGCCCGCCGAGACAGCAGCGCCCGTCACCGAGCCGCGCAAGCTCGACCAGCTCTCCCGCATCGAGGAGAAGGCGGCGCGCATCGAGGAGAAATTCGCCCGCTACGAGGCCGTGCTGACCCGCGCGGAAGCCTCGCTGGAGCGCAGCGCCCATAAGGTCGATGCCGCCGCCGGCACAATGGACTTCGCCTCGATCCGCGGCGAGATCACCGCGCTCCGCAACCGCGTCGATGCGACGCCGCGCGCCGGCACGCTGTTCATGACCGCGATCGTCACGGCTGTGCTGACCGTGATCCTCACCATCCTCGTGCTGAAATTCGGCGTGCCCGGCCTGTTCGGAGGCCTGCTGGCGCGATGAGCTTTCGGGACGTCGCTCTCTTGACCGTGCCGCGCAGCCTGCGCTGGCGGCCGGTCGAGGGCGTCGGACTGGAGCATCTCACGCTGCGCAGCACGCCTGACGGCCTTCGTGCCGAGGCCGTGGTCATCGGCGACCGCGGCGATGGCGAGCCCTACGGCGTGTCCTACGCCATCGACTGCGGCACCGACTTTGCCGTGACCGCCGTCACCATCGCCGCCACCGACGGCCGGCGCGTCTTCCTGGAAAGGCGCGACGGCATCTGGTGCGATGTCTTTGGCGAACACCTCTCCGCCTTCGACGACTGCATCGACATCGACCTGCAGGGCTCGCCCTTCACCAACACCCTGCCGATCCGGCGGGAGCGCTGGGAGATCGGCCAGAGCCGCAGCTTCGCGATGCTCTACATCCCCTTCGACGATTTCGCGCCGCGCCTCGACCGGCAGACCTATACCTGCCTCGCTCCACGCCTGTTCCGCTATCAGGCGGCCGATGGCAGCTTCGAGGCCGAATTGCCTGTCGACGAGGACGGCCTCGTCGTCGATTATCCCAGCCTGTTCGAACGCATCCGATAAGAGAGCCCGATGACTGCCTTCCGCACCCTCGATGACGCCGACCTCGCCGGCAAGCGCGCGCTTGTCCGCGTCGACCTCAACGTTCCCATGGAGGATGGCAAGGTCAGCGACACCACCCGCATCGACCGCATCCTGCCGACGATCCGCGAGATCGCCGACAAGGGCGGCAAGGTCGTGCTGCTCGCCCATTTCGGGCGCCCCAAGGGCCGCGACGACAAGAACAGCCTGCGCCAGGTCGTGCCGGCGCTGACGCAGGCGCTCGGCCGCCCCGTCACCTTTGTCGACGACTGCATCGGCGATGACGTCGCCAAAGCGCTGACCGCAGCCAAGAACGGCGACGTCCTGCTGCTGGAGAACACCCGCTTCCACGCCGGCGACGAGAAGAACGACCCGGATTTCGTCAGGGCGCTCGCTGCCAATGGCGATCTTTATGTCAACGACGCCTTCTCGGCCGCCCACCGCGCCCATGCCTCGACCGAGGGCCTCGCCCATGTGCTGCCGGCCTATGCCGGGCGCACCATGCAGGCGGAGCTCGAAGCCCTTTCCGCCGGCCTCGACAACCCGGCCCGCCCGGTGATGGCGATCGTCGGCGGCGCCAAGGTCTCGACCAAGCTCGACCTGCTTGGCAATCTCGTCAGGAAGGTCGACGTGCTCGCCATCGGCGGCGGCATGGCCAACACCTTCCTCGCGGCGCGCGGCGTCGATGTCGGCAAGTCGCTCTGCGAGCATGACCTCGTCGGCACCGCCCGCGAGATCGAGGAGAAGGCCAAGGCCGCCGGCTGCGAGATCCTGCTGCCGGTCGACGCGCTGGTTGCGCGCGAATTCAAGGCCCATCCGAGCTATCGGGTCGTGCCGGTCGGCGGTGTCGAGGCCGACGAGATGATCCTGGATGCCGGCCCGCTCTCGATCGCGGAGGTCGTGCTGCGGCTGGAGAAGGTGAAGACGCTCGTCTGGAACGGCCCCTTTGGCGCCTTCGAGCTGCCGCCCTTCGACACCGCGACCGTCGCCGTCGCCAAGGCCGCGGCCAAGCGCGTCAAGGCTGGTGAGCTCGTCGCGGTCGCGGGCGGTGGCGACACCGTCTCGGCCATGAACCATGCCGGCGTCGCCGACGACCTGTCCTATGTCTCGACGGCGGGCGGCGCCTTCCTCGAATGGATGGAAGGCAAGCCCCTGCCGGGCGTCGAGGCGCTCAGGAAGGCCTGATCCTCGACAGGACGATACCGTCGGCCGCTTCGACAACGGAGCGGCCGCTCGCATTTTAAGGTTTTCGCCGGTTTCGCTTTGCGCGACCGGCGCCGACGGACTAAATCCACCCTCAGACCGATAAACCAAAGGGGAGTGCCATCGTGGCCCGTATCACGCTTCGCCAGTTGCTCGATCATGCCGCCGAGAATGACTATGGCGTGCCCGCCTTCAACATCAACAACATGGAGCAGGCGCTGGCGATCATGGCGGCGGCCGATGCGACCGACGCGCCGGTGATCATCCAGGCTTCGCGCGGCGCCCGCAGCTACGCCAACGACATCATGCTCAAGCACATGATGGACGCGGTCACCGAGATTTACCCGCATATCCCGGTCTGCGTACATCTCGACCACGGCAACGAGCCGGCGACCTGCATGACCGCGATCCAGGCCGGCTTCACCTCCGTCATGATGGACGGCTCGCTCAAGGCCGACGGCAAGACCCCGGGCGACTGGGACTACAATGTCGGCGTGACCAAGACCGTCACCGAAATGGCCCATCTCGGTGGCATTTCGGTCGAGGGCGAGCTCGGCGTGCTCGGCTCGCTGGAATCCGGCGAGGGCGAGAAGGAGGACGGCCACGGCTTCGAGGGCAAGCTCAGCCACGACCAGCTCCTGACCAATCCCGACGAAGCCGTGAAGTTCGTCGCCGAGACCAAGGTCGATGCGCTCGCCATCGCCATGGGCACCTCGCACGGCGCCTACAAATTTACCCGCAAGCCCGACGGCGCGATCCTGGCGATGCATGTCATCGAGGCGATCCACAAGCTGCTGCCGAACACCCATCTCGTCATGCACGGCTCGTCCAGCGTTCCGCAGGACCTGCAGGACGTCATCAACCAGTATGGCGGCAAGATGCCCCAGACCTGGGGCGTGCCGGTCGAGGAGATCCAGCGCGGCATCAAGCACGGCGTGCGCAAGATCAACATCGACACCGACAACCGCATGGCGATGACCGGCCAGATCCGCAAGATCCTGTCGGAGAACCCCGGCGAGTTCGATCCGCGCAAATATCTGAAGCCCGCCATGGAAGCGATGACCAAGCTCTGCAAGCAGCGCCTTGAGGAGTTCAACACCGCCGGCCAGGCCTCGAAGATCAAGCGCGTCATCACGCTGGCCGACATGGCCAAGCGCTACGCCAAGGGCGAGCTCGACCCGACCTTCGGCTCGAAGAAGGCGGCGTGAGCGGGCACCACCTGCCAACCGTCATGGTCGGGCTTGTCCCGACCATCCACGTCTTCGCCCATCGAGCCCCATAACCAAGACGTGGATGCTCGCCACAGGGGCGAGCATGACGGCATGAGCGGCTCGGCTCCCGACAGACTAAAAATGGCCCGGCAGCGATGCCGGGCCTTTCCCGTTCAAGAGATGCTCGGGCCCAGCCCGAGCATAACGCTGAACAATCCTCAAACGCCGATCTTGCCACCGCCCTTCTTGGTGATCGCCACCACAGAGGGCCGCACGGGCATATCCGGCTTGAAGTCAGGCCAGCGGGTCGAGAGGTCCTCGTAATAGGAGCGGCGGCCGAATTCCGGCCAGTCCGGGCCGTCATCGCCGGGATGCTGCACGGCGACGAAGGCGGTGGTGTCGTCCGGCGTGAAGCAAGGTCCGCAAAGCTCCGCACCATGCGGCACGCGGTAGAACAGCTTCGACGTCCGGCGCGCCCCGCCCTCGGTATCGACGGCCCAGAGCCCGTCGGTGCGCCCGGTCACGTCGATGCCGTTGCCGTCGGTCGCCACCCAGAGCCGCCCGGCGGAATCGACCACCGCATTGTCGGGCATGCCGAACCAGCCGTTCTTCGTCGTGTCGGTCGAGAAGCTCGCGCCGACCGCCGCGACGGAGGGATCGCCGCATGTCAGCAGGATCTCCCAGCGTCCCCTGGTCGCCGTGTGGTCGCCATCAGCCTCGGCGATCTCAATGATGTGGCCGAAGGCGTTCTTGGCACGCGGATTGGCGGCGTCGACTTGCTCGTCCTTGCGGCTCGTATTGTTGGTCAGCATCACATAGACGCGGCCCGTCACCGGGTTCGGCGTGATGTCCTCGGGGCGATCCATCTTGGTCGCGCCGAGCAGGTCGCCGGCGCGGCGCGCCTCGATCAGCACATCCGCCTGGCTCTGGAAGCCGTTGGCAGCAGTGAGCGGGCCCTGACCGAAGACCAGCGGCAGCCATTCATGCGTGCCGTCGGCCGCGAACTTGGCGACGTACAGCGTGCCGGCATCGAGCAGGTCGAGATTGGCCGCGCGATTGTTCGGGTCGAACCGGCCGGCCGTCACGAACTTGTAGACATAGTCGAAGCGCTCATCGTCGCCGAGATAGGCGACCACGCGCCCGTCCTTGGCCACGATCATGTCGGCGCCCTCATGCTTGAAGCGGCCGAGCGCGGTGCGCTTCTTCGGCACCGAGTTCGGATCGAACGGATCGACCTCGATCACCCAGCCGAAGCGGTTGGCCTCGTTCGGCTCCTTGGCAAGGTCGAAGCGCTCCTCGAAGCGGCCCCAGGCATAGGGCGAGGACGGCACGGCCAGGCGCTTGTAGTTCGCCGCCTCGCGATGCCCTTCCGGCAGCTTGCCGGAGAAATAGCCGTGGAAGTTCTCCTCGCCCGAGACGAAGGTGCCCCAGGGCGTCAGCGCGCCCGAGCAGTTGTTGAGCGTACCCAGCACCTTGCGGCCCGTGGCATCGGCCTTGGTCTGGACGCGCTCGGTGCCGGCGACCGGCCCGGAGAGCTGCATCTCGGTCGCGGCGGTGATGCGGCGGTTGTACTTGGAATCCTTGACCAGCGCCCATTCGCTGCCGGTTTTGCGGATCTCGGCCACCGTCGCGCCATGCGCCATCGCCTCGATCGCGAAGCGCTCCGGCGTCGCGTTCTTCAGGACGGGCTTGCCGTCCTTCATCTCGACGACGCCCGGGAACATCAGGTGCGGGTTGGTGTATTCGTGATTGACGAAGAGCAGCCCATGCGCGGACGGATCGGCCGCGCCCATCATCGGCACATAGCCGACGAAGTCGTTATTGTAGCCGAACTGCTTGCTCTGGGCCTCGGCGCTCTGCTTTGCCGGATCGAAGGCCGGCGCATCGGCCGTCAGCGGATCGCCCCAGCGCAGCAGCACCTGCGCCTCGTAGCCATCAGCGACATGGTGATCGGCATCGACGCCGACCTCGACCTCCTTGAAGGAGAAGGCCGACTTGGCGCCTTGCACCTGCGCTTCGGCGGCGGTTTCCAGCGCCAACGTGCCGACCGTCGCCGAGATCGCCGAGACGGCGAGTGCGCCCTTGAGCAACCCGCGCCGCGAGAAGCGCTGCGAGATCAGCTCGCCCATCGTCGGATTGTCGGTCGGGTTCCGCGGCTCGGCATCCTCATGCTCCAGCATGCTGGCGCCGAAAGTGGATTCGTGATCGTCGTCGCGCATGATCGGCCTCGGTCGCTTCGGATTGGAATAATGCGCAGCTAGACTTAGGCTTTGACAGCCACATGACATCACCGTCCACCGTCAGGCCATCTTCGGGCAAGCCCGGCGCCATAAGGTGGACCCCGGCCCTGCGCCTGCCGCCCTTTCCGCATCCCGCGATTTCTGGTTCAACGCTAGCTCACATCTGTCCCGGCCGGCTCTCCGCACCATGTCGATCGTCTTCTCTGCCCTGGTCGCGGTCTTCGTCGGCTTCGCCGCTTCCGTCGCCGTCATCCTGCAGGCGGCACAGGCGCTCGGCGCCACGCCCGGCCAGACCATCTCCTGGATCGCCGCGCTCTGCCTCGCCACCGGCGCCTCCAGTCTCTTCCTGTCCTGGCGCTACCGCATGCCGATGATCTGCGCCTGGTCGACGCCGGGCGCGGCGCTGATCGCAGCCGTAACCGGCTTCGATATGGCCTCGGCCGTCGGCGCCTTCCTGATCGCGGCCGTGCTGATGATGCTGACCGCGGCCTTCCGCCCGCTCGGCAGGCTGATCGAGCGTATCCCGATGCCGGTCGCGGCGGCGATGCTCGCTGGTGTCATCTTCCGCTTCGTCGTCGCGGTCTTCGACGAGATGCGTCTCTCGCCCGGCCTCGTGCTGCCGCTGCTGGCAGTCTTCCTCATGGCGCGGCTGCTCAACCCCTTTCTCGGCGTCATTGCCGCGCTCGTCGCCGGCATCGCGATCAGCTTTGTCGGAGGGTTGGCGCACTGGCCTGCCGGCGCAATGACGCTGAGCGGCCTCGAATTCGTCACGCCGCGCTTCGATATTGCCGCCATGCTCGGTATCGGCATCCCGCTCTATCTCGTCACCATGGCCGCCCAGAACCTGCCGGGCTTCGCCGTGCTGCGCGCCGCCGGCTATAATCCGCCGACCGCGCCCTCGCTGTTCGTCACCGGCCTCACCTCGCTGCTCACCGCCCCGTTCGGCGCCCACATGACCAACATGGCCGCGATATCGGCCTCGATCTGCACGGGGGGCGATACCCATCCCGACCCGGCCCAGCGCTGGAAGGCAGGCGTGCTCTACGGGTTCGCCTATTTCGTCGTCGCCGCCTGCACCGGCTTGCTGATCGCCCTGCTGCTGGCGCTGCCCAAGGCGCTCATCGTCGCCGTCGCGGGCTTAGGGCTGATCGGCTCGCTCACCGGCGCGCTCGGGCAGGCCATGGCCTCCGACAAGGAGCGCTTCGCCGCCGTCGTCACCTTCGCCGTTGCCGCCTCAAGCCTTTCGCTTTTCGGCATCGGCTCGGCCTTTTGGAGTCTCGTTGCCGGCCTTGCGGTCTTGACATTGGACTTCGCTGCGGGCCGTTTGCGCAGCCGATCATGACCACACAATCCTCCTCCCCCCGCCTGATGCTCGTCACCCCTCCCGTCGCGGACGCGGAGGCCATGGCCTTTCGCCTGATGCAGGCCATGGCCGGCGGCGATATCGCCGCCGTGCTGCTGCGCCTTGCCCCCGGCGACGACCGCAGCCGGATCGAGCGCGTCAAGCGCCTCGCCGGCCCGGTCCAGGCCAATAATGTCGCGCTCGTCGTCGAGGACAACGCGCTCGTCGCCACGCGCGGCGGCGCCGACGGCGTCCATCTCACTGGCGGCCCGGCCGCGGTCTCGGAAGCCCGCTCCAGCCTCAAGAGCGAGCGTATCATCGGCATCGGCGGCCTTCGCGCCCGCCACGACGCCATGGATGCCGGCGAGGCCGGCGTCGACTACGTGATGTTCGGCGAGCCGCGCCCGGACGGGTCGCTGCCGCCGCTGGCGGCCGTGATCGAGCGCGCCGGCTGGTGGGCCGAGATATTCGAGACGCCCTGCGTCGCCTATGCGCCCGATGCCGAATCGATCCCGGCCCTGGTCGAAACCGGCGCCGAATTCGTCGCACTCGGCGCCTGGGCCTTCGAGGAAGGCCAGGATATCCGCGCTCTGGTCGAGCAGGCCAATGCCGCGACAGCCGCCTGCGCGGCGCGGAAGGCGGCGCGATGAAGCGGCTTGCCGGGCTCGTCCTGCTCGCCGGCGCCCTGCTGATCGGACCGGCCGAGGCAGCGCCCGCGCCGGACGTCGCCTATGGCGCCTACCAGGCCGGCCATTACCGTCGTGCACTGGCCGAGGCGCTGAAGCGCATCGAGGCGGACAACAACGACGCTGCGGCCATGACCCTCCTCGGCGAGCTCTATCGTCAGGGCCTCGGCGTCGCGCCGGACCAGAAGGTCGCGACCGAATGGTACGAGCGCGCCGAGGCGCGCGGCGACATCAACGCCGCCTTCGCGCTTGCGACCCAGCTTCTCGACGAGAAGAGCGGCAAGCGCGACGCTGCCCGCGCCGGTGCCTTGCTGGAGAAGGCTGCCGCCGCCGGCCATCCCGCCGCCAACTACAATCTCGCCATCGCCCTGCTTGCCGCGAACCGGGAGGCTGACGACAAGCGCGCCGTCGCCTGCCTCGAGATCGCAGCGAAGGCCCAGGTCGGCGATGCCCTATATGCGCTCGGCATTCTCGCCAAGCAGGGTCGCGGCATGCCGGCCAGCGAAGAGGTCGCAGCGCGCTGGATGAAGCAGGCCGCCACGGCCGGCAACCTCCCCGGCGAGGTCGAGTATGCCATCATGCTGTTCAACGGCACCGGCGTGGAGAAGGACGAGGCCGCCGCGGCCAGCTTGTTCCGGCGCGCCGCCTGGCAGGGCAACCCGATCGCCCAGAACCGCCTCGCCAAGCTCTATCAGTTCGGGCTCGGCATCGCGCCGGACACGATCGAGGCGGCAGCCTGGCATCTCGCGGCCCGTTCGCAGGGCCTCAAGGACGCCGCGCTCGACGACCTGTTCGAGCGCCTCAAGCCCGAGCAGCAGGCCCGCGCCGCCCGCATGGCCGCCGGCCGGATCAGCAGCGCCGTCTTGACGGCGCCCTAAGACCCGCGCAAGTGACGGGCTACTACGGTCGAAACACAGCCCTCATCCTGAGGAGCGGGCAAAGCCCGCGTCTCGAAGGATGTTCCAGCGCGCTCTGGAACATCCTTCGAGACGCCGCTTTCGCGGCTCCTCAGGATGAGGGCTGGCGTGACCGTTCCTTCATTTCCAGCCGCGCGCGCGAGCGCGCAAGAGGTTTCCGATGATCCGCTCCCCCCTGATGACCGTGATGACCGACGCCGTGATGAAGGCGTCCCGCTCGCTCAAGCGCGACTTCGGCGAGGTCGAGAACCTGCAGGTGCTCGCCAAGGGCCCGGGCGACTTCGTCTCCAAGGCCGACCACAAGGCCGAGGAGATCCTGCGCGAGGCGCTCGAGAAGGCGCGCCCCGGCTACGGCTTCGTCATGGAGGAGAGCGGCGTCGTCCACGGCACCGACGAGAGCAACCGCTGGCATATCGATCCGCTCGACGGCACCCACAACTTCCTGCGCGGCATCCCGCACTGGAACATCTCGGTCGCGCTGGAGCGCGACAACCAGTTCATCGCCGGCGTGATCTACGACGCCGCCAAGGACGAGATGTTCATGGCCGAGAAGGGCAAGGGCGCCTTCGTCAACAACCGCCGCCTGCGCGTTTCCGGCCGCAACGAGCCCACCGACATGCTGATCGGCACCGGCATCCCGCATATCGGCAAGGGCGGCCACGGCCAGTTCCTGCGCGAACTCGCGGCCGTGATGCCCCGCTTCGCCAATGTCCGCCGCATGGGTTCGGCCGCGCTCGACATCGCCTATGTCGCCGCCGGCCGCATGGACGCCTATTGGGAACGCGGCCTCAACACCTGGGATTTCGCGGCCGGCGCCGTGCTGATCCGCGAAGCCGGCGGCACCTTCGGCACGCTCGACGGCAAGCCGATGACCAGCGCCAAGGATATCATCTGCGGCAACGAGGCCGGCGAGCGCGCGCTGAGCGCCGCGCTGAAAACCGCAGCCGCCTGAGACTAAACTGTTGCTCTTTCGTGCTTGATCCCGGCGGCGTGGGAGGCGACAGTCCTCCCCGCACTCCGAGGCGAACGGAAGACGACGCATGGCTATCGAGGATTTTGCGGCCGAGCCGGCAACGGCCGCAACCGCACGGACGCAGGTCCGCTTCTCCAGGCCGCTCCGCTTTGTCGTCCGCGCGGTCCTCTTCCTCGCCCTGATCGGCTTCCTCGGCTACATCCTGCAGGCCGGGCTGATCCAGGCCTTCATGACCAATCCGGGGCTGAACGGCCTCATCCTGGGCGCCCTCTTCGTCGGCTGCCTGATCGCGCTGCGCGAGCTCTGGCGCATCCACAGCGAGGCGCGCGCCGCGACCAGCCTTGCCGCCGACCCCGCTTCGGCGGATGTCCGCCGCGGTCAGGTCATCGCCCCGATGGGCTCGGTCCTGCCGGCGCTGGAACGCGGCACGCTGGCCCCGGCCCAGGCTGTCTCGGTGCTCGAATCGATCGCGGTCAGGCTCGACGACGGACGCGAGGTCCTGCGCTATCTCAGCGGCCTGCTCGTCTTCCTCGGCCTGCTCGGTACCTTCTGGGGCCTGCTCGACACGGTCGGATCGGTCGGCGGCGTCATCAAGTCGCTGCGCACCGGGGCCGAGGCCGGCGTGCTCTTCGACGAGCTCAAGGCCGGCCTTTCCGCCCCGCTCGCCGGCATGGGCCTGTCCTTCTCGTCCTCGCTCTTCGGCATCGCCGGCTCGCTGATCCTCGGCTTCCTCGATCTTCAGGTCGGGCAGGCCCAGCGCCGCTTCCGCAACGAGGTCGAGAGCTGGCTCGGCAGCCGCACCGGCACGGCCGAGGCGCCGACTACCCTGCTGGGCGCCGGCAACCCGCTGGCCGACCGCTTCGAGCAACTCAGCGCCGCCATGGCCGACGGCGCCTCCAACAACCGCGCCGCGACGCAGGCCCTCTCCAACCTCGCGGAGGGCATCCAGGGCCTCGTCCAGCACATGCGCTCCGAGCAGCAGATGATCCGGGACTGGGTCGAGGCGCAGGCCGCCCGCGAGAAGGACATGAAGCGCCTGATCGACCGCCTTACCGCCGACCAGATCACCGAGCCATGATCTCGTTCGGCATCACAGGAACCTGACGGATGGCCCTCTCCCGCGCCCATCGCCGCGAGGAAACGAATTTCTGGCCCGGCTTCGTCGACGCGCTCTCGACGATGCTGATCGGCATCGTCTTCCTGCTCACCGTCTTCGTGCTCGGCCAGTTCTTCCTCTCGCAGGAGCTGACCGGCAAGGACACGGCGCTGGAACGCCTGAACAAGCAGATCTCGGAGCTGACCGATCTGCTCGCGCTGGAGCGCTCCTCCAACCGGCAGGCGCAGGAGAGCCTCCAGCTCATGCAGTCGACGCTCGCCCAGACGCAGGGCGATCGCACCCGCCTGCAGGGCCTGATCGACACGCAAGCCGGCAGCAATGCCGACGCCCGGCTCGCCGAATCGCAGAAGGCGCTCGACGCCGAAAAGCAGCTCTCCGCCCGCGCGCAGGCGACGGTCGATCTCGTCAACCAGCAGATCCAGGCCATGCGCCGCCAGCTCGCGGCGCTGGAGGAAGCGCTCTCCGCCTCCGAGGCCAAGGACAAGGATTCGCAGGCACGCATTCACGAGCTCGGCTCGCGGCTCAACGTCGCGCTCGCCCAGCGTGTGCAGGAGCTGGCGCGCTACCGCTCGGACTTCTTCGGCCGCCTGCGGCAGGTGTTGGGCACCCGGCCTGACATCCGTGTCGTCGGCGACCGCTTCGTCTTCCAGTCCGAGGTCTTCTTCGATGCCGGCCAGGCCGTGCTGAAGCCCGAGGGCAAGGGCGAACTCGACAAGCTCGCCACCATCCTGCTCGATCTCGGCAACGAGATGCCGCCGGACCTGCCCTGGATCCTGCGCGTCGACGGCCATACCGACAACCGCCCGATCAGATCGGCCCAGTTCCCCTCGAACTGGTATCTGTCCTCGGCCCGCGCGATCGCGGTCGTCGAGTATCTGATCTCGCGCGGCCTGCCGACCGACCGCGTCGCGGCGACCGGCTTCGGCGAATACCAACCGCTCGACGTCGCCAATAACGACGAAGCCTACCGCCGCAACCGCCGCATCGAGTTCAAGATCACGGAACGCTGACATATGCCCCGCAGGCCCTTTCCCCGGCTTCCGGTCGGCGCGTCGCTGCTCGCTATCGGTGCGTTGCTGGCAGCCAGCCCCGCCCCGGCCGAGCCGCGAACGTCCACGATCGAGGAATGCGCCGCCTGCCATGGCATCGACGGTATCGCCCGCGACACCGAGGTGCCGCACCTGGCAGGGCAGAACGAGCGGTATCTCTACAATCAGATGATGGCGTTCCGCTCGGGCAAGCGCCAGCACAAGGAGATGCGCTATATGGCGCGCCTGATGTCGACGCAGGAGATCGCCGCGCTCGCCGCCTATTACGCTGCCCTGCCACCGCGCTGAGACGGCTCAGGCCGTCTCCAGCCCGAACTGCAGCGCCGCCAGCCGGGCATAGAGCCCGCCGCGTGCCTTGAGCTCGGCATGGCTGCCTTCCTCGACGATACGCCCGTCCTCCATCACGAGGATGCGGTCGGCCGAGAGGATGGTCGCGAGGCGATGCGCCACCACCAGCGTGGTCCGGCCCTGCATCAGCCGGTCGAGCGCATCCTGCACCGCCCGCTCGCTTTCGGAATCGAGCGCCGAAGTCGCTTCGTCGAGCAGCAGGATCGGCGCGTCCTTCAGGATCGCCCGTGCGATGGCGAGGCGCTGGCGCTGGCCGCCCGAAAGCGTCACGCCGCGCTCGCCGACAACAGTCTCATAGCCATCAGGCAGGGCGCGGATGAACTCGTCCGCCGCTGCGAGCCGGGCTGCGGCCTCGACCTCCTCCTGCGAGGCGTCGGGCCGGCCATAGGCGATGTTGTCGCGCACCGAGACGCCGAACACCGTCGGCTCCTGCGGCACCAGCGCGAAACGCTCGCGCCAGACCTCGGGATCGGCCTCGGGCCCCGCAACGCCGTCCACGACGACGCGCCCATCCTGCGGATCGTAGAAACGCAGCGCCAGTTGCAGCACCGTGCTCTTGCCGGCGCCTGAGGGGCCCACCAGCGCGATCCGCTCGCCCTGCCGGACCGAGAAGTTCAGATTCGACAAGGCCGGCCCGACGCGGCCGGGATAGCTGAAGGAAACGTTCTCGAACGCGAGCTCGCCGTGCGAAGGCTTCGGCATCGGCTTGGGATGCGGCGGCGCGGCGATGGCGGGCTTCAGCGCCAGGATCTCGCCGAGCCGGCTGGAAGCGCCCGCAGCCGCACTGATATCGCCATAGACCTCGGAGAGCTGGCCGAGCGAGCTTGCCGCCAGCACCGCATAGAGGATGAACTGCGACAGCCGCCCGCCGCTCATCCGCCCGTCGAAGACCTCGGTCGCTCCGACCCAGAGCACGCAGACCACGCTGGCGCTGACCAGGAAGATCGCGACGCCCGAGAGCAGCGCGCGCGAGGCCGTCGCCTCCCGCGAGGCCGAGTAGGCATCGTCGGACGCCCCCTCGAACCGCGCCGAGCTCTGGCGCGCCGCGCCGAAGGACTGCATCGTGCGGATGGCGCCGACCGCCTCGGCCGCAAAGGCGGAGGCATCGGCCAGCCGGTCCTGCGCCGCCCGCGAGCGCCGCCTGACCGAGCGACCGGACAGGACCAGCGGAATCACGATCAGCGGGATGACGCCGATGACGATCGCGGAGAGCCGCGGGCTCGTCGCGACCATCATCGCCAGCGCGCCCAGCGCCATGATGGCGTTGCGCAGCGCGATCGAGGCGGTCGAGGCGAAGGTCGACTTGATCTGCGTGGTGTCGGCGGTGAGCCGCGAGACGAGGTCTCCCGCCCGGCTCGAATCGAAGAAGGCCGGCTCCAGCCGGGTGAGATGGCGGAAGACGTCGGCCCGCAGCGACGCGACGATGCGCTCGCCCACCGTCATCACCAGATAGAACCGCGCCGAGCTCGCCAGCGCCAGCACGCCGACCACGCCGATCAGCAGGATGAAGTAGCTGTTGGCGAGCTGCCGCTCGCCGCCGGCGAAGCCGACCTCGATGACGCGCCGGACCGCCAAGGGCAGCGCCAGCGTCGCCAGCGACGCGACGACCAATGCGACGAGCGCAAACGCGATCCGGCGCTTCTGCGCCCGCGCATAGGGCCAGAACGTCGCGAGCGAGCGGAAATCGGGCCGGACCTTCTTGTCGTTCTTGTCAGCTTCGGCCACGCGCCGGAACTCCTGCTTCTCGCGCACGCGTTGCGCGCGCTCTTTCGATCGATCTAAAACTCGCCCCGGTGAAGCCGATCATGGCCGGATTGGCAAACGACGCAACGCCGCAGGGGAGCCCTCCGGAGCGCGTCGCGCTTGCGCTGAGGCGCCGGCTGCGATATGTGCACGCGACTTCACGACAGGCTCATCCGAATTCTTTCGACGGGCCGGGCAGGCTCGCCTGCTTGTCGATGCGCCCGTTTTTGTAGCTCCGAGGATTTCGTCATGGCCAAGGCCGGCATCCACCCCGATTATCACACCATCAAGGTCGTCATGACCGATGGCACCGAATATGCCACCCGCTCGACCTACGGCAAGGAAGGCGACACGCTGAACCTTGACATCGACCCCAAGACCCACCCGGCCTGGACCGGTGGCACCCAGCACATGCTGGACCGCGGCGGTCGTGTCTCGCGCTTCAACTCGCGCTTCAGCGGCATCGGCGCGATCGGCAAGAAGTGATGCTGCGGCGCTCCGGCGCCGCCGTCATTGATCTCGAACAAAAAACCCGGCCTCGCGGCCGGGTTTTTCGTTTTGGCACTCACATTGCTGTCGCTCGCAGCGCTCCCGCAAGAACCTCCGTCGTCATTCCGGACAAGCCGCGAAGCGGCGCCGATCCGGAATCCATCGAAGGGCGATGCGCTCTACGATGGATTCCGGGGCAAGCCCGGAATGACGGTATGGTTCGACAGAAAATCAGCGCCCGAAACCCAGCCGCGCCTCCAGGCTGGCAAGCTGGTTCAGCACGGGGTTCACGCTCGCGCGGACCAGCGCCGCGCCTGACATCTGGCCTTCGAGATGGCGGATGCGCTCCTGCAGGCGGAAGGAATGCGCCATCAGGTCGCGCAACCGATCCGGCAGCTGTGCCACGATATGCTCGGCCGGCGGCGGCATCGGATCGGCGATCTTGACCTTGTTATGCTCGGTGCGAGCCTGCTCGACGGTGAGTTCGCCTTCGGCCACGGCCCGCTGCACCAGGAGCCAGGAGGCGATCTGCATCAGGCGGGTCGTCAGGCGCATGCTTTCGGTGGCATAGGTCAGCGAGGCCTCGCGCGGCAGGGCGGCGGCGTCCTTGCGCCCGTCCCCGTCGAGATAGCCCGCTGTCTGCTCGACCAGCCCCATGCCCTCGCGAAACAGCAGCATGAAGGCATCGGAGCGCACGAAGCCCCGTGCAAAGGAAATCGCGCCCTCTTCCGTCTGCGGATCGAGCAACTGGGCTTCGTTCATTGGTGTCTCCCATCGGCACAAACCCGTGCGCCTCTGGAACGCGTCACGGATATGGTTGCCGATGTCGCAAGGATAGCGCCGATCATGGTTTCCGACGCCGGTAAGGTGCCGTTAACCTTAACGAGGCTAAACCGCTGTGGCGATAACAAGGCAGGCGGCTCCACAGGAGCTTATCGATCGGCCTACGCGAGGGAACGTGCGGACAAAAAAAGAGCCGCCAAAGGCGGCTCGAAGGTCAACAGGGAGGCGTCAAACAGAGTGGGCAGGAGCCACTCGACATCCAGACAAACTGGATGATGCGATTCATACTTTGGAATCATTAACGCCCGGTAAACGGGCGTCTCTTTTTGACCCTTTTTCAGGCGGGCTTGCGGAAGAACGCGTCCGCCGCCGAGCGCGAGGCGTCCTTGCGCGCCCGCGTCTCGATCAGCCGCTCGATCTCGGCCTTGAGCGCGGCGATGCGCTCGTCGATCTCGACCAGCGACAGCATCGACAGGTCCTGCCCGATCTCATGCACGCTCTTCGGCTTGGGACGGTCGTCCTCCGGGAATATCGACATGGCGGCCTCGCATCTGCTCAAACTGCGCGCGGCACGCTAGCCAAGTTTCGACCGCAGTCACGCTGCGACGCACCAAACGAGGACACTCCGCCATGACCATCCTTCCCGAGACGATGACGGCGATCGGCATGGCGGCACCCGGCGGGCCCGAAGTCCTCAGGCCGGAAACGCGCCCGGTGCCGAAGCCCGGCCCCGGCCAGATCCTCGTCGCCATCGCGGCTGCCGGCGTCAACCGTCCCGACGTGCTGCAGCGCCAGGGCGGCTACAATCCCCCGCCCGGCGCCTCCGACATCCCCGGTCTCGAATTCGCCGGCACGGTGGTCGCCCAAGGCGAAGGTGCCAGCCGCTTTCCGGTCGGCGCGACCGTCTGCGCCCTCGTCGCCGGCGGCGGCTATGCCGAATATGCTGTGGTCGACGAGAGCAACGCCCTGCCCGCCCCCAGGGGCCTGAGCCTCACCGAGGCCGGAGCGATCCCCGAGACCTTCTTCACCGTCTGGACCAATGTTTTCCAGCGCGGGCGCCTGCAGGCCGGCGAGAGCTTCCTCGTCCATGGCGGCTCGTCGGGCATCGGCACGACCGCGATCCAGCTCGCCAAGGCTTTCGGCGCGACCGTGATCGCGACCGCCGGCTCCGATGACAAATGCGCAGCCTGCATCGAACTCGGCGCCGACCACGCCATCAACTACCGCACCGAGGATTTCGTCGCGGCGGGCAAGGCCATGACCGGCGGCCGTGGCACCGACCTGATCCTCGATATGGTCGGCGGCGACTATATCGACCGCAACTACGAACTGGCCGCTGATCAGGGCCGCATCGTCCAGATCGCCTTCCTCAACGGGCCGAAGGCCACGGTCAATTTCAGCCGCCTGATGCTGAAGCGCCTGACCCATACCGGCTCGACGCTGCGCCCGCGCACCGTGCCCGAGAAAGCCGCCATCGCCGCGGAGCTGCACGCGAAGGTCTGGCCGCTGCTCGAGGCTGGGCGCTGCAAGCCGCTGATCCACTCGACCTTCCCGCTGGCACAGGCGGCCGACGCCCATCGCCTGATGGAGTCGAGCGCCCATATCGGCAAGATCGTGCTGACCGTGTGAGCGGCTGCGATCACACGCTTTTCATGGACACCCGCCCCGCCCTCGCCTATAAGGCGCGCCATCCTGCTCATCGTCGATGATTTGGATGGCCGGCCGGGGAGGCCGGTCGGCGCATGAGAGCTATTGTCCGCGACCCTGCCTTTATGAGCCCCTGCGAGCGGCGGCGCGAAGGCGAAGAGGAGACCGTCCCGTGTCACAAACCCCGCTGATGCCCAAGGCCACCGCGGTCTGGCTGGTCGAAAACACCTCGCTGACGTTCGAGCAGATCGCCGAGTTCTGCAAGCTGCACCCGCTCGAGGTGCGCGGCATCGCGGACGGCGAAGTCGCCGCCGGCATCAAGGGCCTCGACCCCATCACCTCCGGGCAGCTCACCCGCGAGGAGCTGGAGCGCGCCGCCAAGAACCCAAATCATCACCTCAAGCTCGCCGAGCGCAAGGTGAAGGTGCCGGAGATCAAGCGCACCAAGGGCCCGCGTTACACCCCCGTTTCCAAGCGCCAGGACCGGCCGAACGCCATTCTCTGGCTGCTGCGCAACCATCCCGAGCTCAAGGATGCGCAGGTCATCCGCCTGATCGGCACGACCAAGTCGACCATCGCGCAGATCCGCGACCGCACCCACTGGAACGCCCAGCAGCTCACTCCGATCGACCCGGTCAGCCTCGGCCTGTGCTCGCAGATCGACCTCGATTTCGAAGTCGGCCGCGCCGCCAAGGACCGCCCGGCCGCGCTGGCCGAGGCCGGCTCGACCCTGCTGACGGTGGAAGAAGCCACCGCTCCGGAGCCCGCGCGCAACGAGAGCCAGCCCTTCGCCGACATGAGCCGGCCGAAGCGCGAGGAAGAAGCCGCGATCGACGTCGATTCCGTCTTCGCCAAGCTGAAGCAGCTCAAGCGCCCGGCCGACGAAGAAGACGACGAGTAAGATCTCCCACCACGGACGCTGCGCATGTCGAGCATGGATGGCCTCGCCTTCACCTTCCTCGGCACCGGTGCACCGCCCGTCAGCCTGCGCCGCGCCGGCCCCTCGCATCTCGTCGAGGCGGCCGGCCGCAAGCTGCTGATCGATTGCGGCTCCGGCGTCAGCCAGCGCCTCGTCGCTGCCGGTACGCGCGGCGCCGATATCGACGCCCTGATCGTCACCCACGAGCATTCCGACCATCTGGTCGATTTCTACCAGCTCGCGGTCTCCTCCTGGCATCAGGGCCGCGCCAGACCCTGGCGCGTGCTCGCCCCCGCACCCGCGCTCGCCAATCTCCGCGCCCAATATGCCGCCTTCGAGCGCGAGCGGGCCTTGCGCATCGCCTTCGAGAAGCGGCCAGACGCGACGGGCCTTGAGGTCGTCTTCGAAGAATTGCAGGAAGGCCCGGTCTCAGGCCTCGGCGGACTCTCAGTCGAGGCCTTCCTGGTCGATCACCGGCCGGTCGAGCCGGCCTTCGGCCTCACGCTGGCACATGACGGCGCCCGCATCGTCTTCTCGGGCGACACCCGCCTCACCCCATCGCTGGAAGCGCAAGCCGCTGGATGCGACCTCTTGATCTGCGAGGTCTTCATCGCCAGCCAGATGCCGGTCGTCGCAGGCGTCCGCTCGGCCGAAACCGTCGCGGCGGTCGAGAGCTATCATATGACGCCGGCCGTCGTGGCAGGGCTCGCGACGCGGGCCGGAGTCAAAGCACTGGCGCTGACCCATCTGGTGCCGCCGAACGCCGACACTGCTGCGCTCGCCCGTGAAGTCCGGGCGGCCGGCTATGCCGGCGCCTTGCTGGTCGGCGAAGACCTCATGCGCCTCGACGTGCCGGAGCGCCTGCTGAGATGGAACGGCGCGGCAATCGCCTACTAGCCCGCCCGCGCAGGATCGGCGCTACCCGATCCCCCTGCCCTTCAGCGCCGTGCCGATCTCACCGAGCACCGCGATATCCTCGATCGTCGCCGGCACGGCGTAATCCTCACCATCGGCGATCTTCTTCATCGTCGCGCGCAGGATCTTGCCCGAGCGCGTCTTCGGCAAACGGGCGACGGTCAGCGCCAGCTTGAAGGCGGCGACCGGCCCGATGCGTTCGCGCACCAGTGCGACGAGCTCCTTCTCGACCTGCTCGGGCGTCACGGTCGCGCCGGCCTTCAGCACGACGAAGCCGCAGGGCTGCTCGCCCTTGAGCGCGTCGCGGATGCCGACCACCGCGCATTCCGCCACGGCCGGATGCGCCGCCAGCACCTCCTCCATGCCGCCGGTCGAAAGCCGGTGGCCGGCGACATTGATGATGTCGTCGGTGCGGCCCATGATGAAGACATAGCCGTCTTCATCGATAAAACCGGCATCCGAGGTGTTGTAATAGCCCGGATAGGTCGCGAGATACGCCTCGCGGAAGCGCGCATCGTCGTTCCAGAGGGTCGGCAGCGCGCCCGGCGGCAAGGGCAGCTTCAGCACGATCGCGCCCATCTTGCCGGCCTCGACCGGCCGTCCGCCCTCGTCGAGGCACTGCACGTCCCAGCCCGGCAGCGGCACGGTCGGCGAGCCATGCTTCACCGGCAGGAGCCCGAGCCCCAGCGGATCGCCGACGATCGGCGAGCCGCTCTCGGTCTGCCACCAGTGGTCGATCACCGGGACCTCGAGCATCTCCTCCGCCCATTTCAGCGTCTCGGGATCGGCCCGTTCGCCAGCGAGAAACAGCGCCCTGAAGCGCGAGAGATCGTGCCCGGCGAGATATTGGCCCTCGGGGTCCTCCTTGCGGATGGCGCGGAAGGCGGTCGGCGCCGTGAACAGCACCTTGACGCCATGCTCGGCGATCACCCGCCAGAAGGCGCCGGGATCGGGCGTGCCGACCGGCTTGCCCTCGTAGAGCACGCTGGTCGCGCCCTGGATCAAGGGCGCATAGACGATGTAGCCGTGGCCGACGACCCAACCGACATCGGAGGCGCAGAACATCACCTCACCCGGCCCGACATCGAAGAGCTGGTCCATCGTCGCCTTGAGCACGACCATGTGCCCGCCATTGTCGCGCACCACGCCCTTCGGACGGCCGGTCGTGCCGGAGGTGTAGAGGATGTAGAGCGGGTCCGTCGCCGCGACCTCGACGCAATCAGCCTTGCGCCCGGCGGCCTTGGCGGCGGCGACCAGCGTGCGCCAGTTCTTGTCGCGGGTGACATGCATCGAGGCATCGGCCTGCGGCCGCTGCAGCACGACGCAGGTCTGCGGCTTGTGCCTGGCCATCTCGATCGCGCCGTCGAGCAGAGGCTTGTATTCGACCACGCGCGTCGGCTCGATGCCGCAGGTCGCGGTCAGGATGACCTTGGGCTCGGCATCGTCGATGCGCGTCGCCAGTTCCTTGGCCGCGAAGCCGCCGAACACCACCGAATGCACGGCACCGATCCGGGCGCAGGCGAGCATCGCGAAGGCGGCCTCCGGCACCATCGGCATATAGATCAGGACGCGATCGCCCTTTGCGACGCCGAGCTCCTGCAGGACGGCGCCGAGCGTCGCGACCTCCTCCAGCATCTGCGCGTAGGTATATCTCGCCTTGGTTCCCGTGACCGGGCTGTCATGGATCAGCGCGACCTGCTGTCCGCGACCGTCGCGGACATGTCGGTCGAGCGCGTTGAAGCAGGTGTTGCAGGTCGCGTCCGGGAACCAGCGGCCGTAGATGCCCGCAGTCGGATCGAAGGCCTTCTCGGGCGGCTTGATCCAGTCGATCGCCTTGGCCATGTCGAGCCAATAGGCATCCGGATCGGCCTGCCAGCGGGCGTAGGTCTCGCGATAGCCTTCGGAGCGGGCGGGCGCCGCATGGGAGCCATTCATCGGAAGCGTTCCTCTGCGCCGGGTTAAGAGTCTCTAACAAAACCCGAAGGGGTCTCGACGTCGGCAATTCGTCCGCTCCGCCAGGAGCGGGGCGAAGCCGATACCGTTGGTATCGGCAAGCACCGCGACGCCGCGGGCGGTCGAATTCCCGCCGCCGAAGGTGGGCTTTGGAAGAGCCGCTTGCCGCGTCGGAACGACTTGCCGATACCAAGGGTATCGGCTGCGCGCTCCTCCTGGCATTCGGCTCTTCCAAAGCCCATCGAGACCCCTTCGGGTTTTGTTAGAGACTCTAAGCCTAAAGCCCCGTGAGCGAGCCGGCGACGGCGGGGCTGGTTTTGCGCGAACCCTGCGCTCTTCCCCGCGCCCAGCGCAAGCGCGTGGCCTTAAGACTTTCGCCGATCCCGACCTGCATTTCCCGGCCCTGCGACGCAGTACCACATGCCCTTCGACCTGCTCTTCTTCGCCGCCATGGTGCCGGCCGTCGTCCTGACCGGGCTGGCGAAGGGCGGCTTCTCGGGCATCGGCCTGCTCTCCCTGCCCTTGATGGCCCTGGTCGTCTCGCCGGTGACGGCGGCCGCGATCATGCTGCCGCTCCTGATCGCGCAGGATGTCGTCTCGGTCTGGTCCTATCGCCGCGATTTCGACCGCCGCAATCTCGCGACGCTGGCGCCCGGCGCCCTGCTCGGAATCCTCCTCGGCTATCTCCTGGCGGCAAAGGTCTCGGACGCGGCGGTCGTGCTCGCGGTCGGCCTGATCTCCGTCGGATTCGCGCTGCGCCGCATGCTGAGCGACGGCAAGAAGCCTGCGGTCGCCACGCAGGCGAACTGGAGCGCTGGCAGCCTCTGGGGCTTCCTTTGCGGCTTCACCAGCATGATCGCCCATGCCGGCGGCCCGCCCTTCCAGATCTACGTCATGCCGCAGAAGCTGAAGCCCGCCGTCTTCGTCGGCACCGGCGCGGTCTTCTTCGCTGCGATGAATCTGGTGAAGCTCATCCCCTATCTCGCGCTCGGCCAGCTCAACGGCCAGAATCTCCTGGCCTCCGCCGCGCTCCTGCCCTTCGCCGTCTCCGCGACCTTTGCCGGGGTCTGGCTGGTCAGGCGCGTTCCGCCCGAACGCTTCTACGGCATCATCTACTGGCTCCTGCTGCTGGTCGGCGCCAAGCTCGTCTATGACGGCCTGCGCGACCTGCATCTTTTGGGCTGAGCCCGATCCGCGTGATTGCGCCGCATCGGAAAAAGGGATGGATTACGCGGGAGCGCGCCAGCCGCTAAGGCTTTCGGCGCTTGCGAGGAAGGCTCCCGATGACCCGTTCGGCCTATGACACTGATCTCGACCGCAACCCGGCGAACTACCAGCCGCTGACGCCGCTCGCCTTCCTCGAGCGCGCGGCCTCGGTCTTTCCCGGCCGCACCGCGATCATCCACGGGTCTCTGCGCCGCTCCTACGCAGAATTCTACGCCCGCTCGCGCCGCCTCGCCTCGGCGCTGGCGAAGCACGGCATCGGCAAGAACGACACGGTGGCGGCCATGCTGCCGAACACGCCGGCCATGCTCGAATGCCATTATGGGGTGCCGATGGCCGGCGCCGTCCTGAACACGCTGAACACCCGCCTCGACGCCGCGATCATCGCCTTCTCGCTCGACCATGGCGGCGCGAAGGTGCTGATCACCGACCGTGAATTCTCCAGGACGATCAAGGAAGCCCTTGCCCTCTGCAAGGTGAAGCCGATCGTCATCGACTATGATGATCCCGTTTATGACGGCCCCGGCGAGCGGTTGGGCGCGATCGAATACGAGGAGCTCATTGCCTCCGGCGATCCGGATTTCGCCTGGATCATGCCGTCCGACGAGTGGGACGCCATCGCGCTGAACTACACCTCCGGCACCACCGGCGATCCCAAGGGCGTGGTCTACCACCATCGCGGCGCCAACCTGCTCGCGACCTCGAACGTGATCACCGGCAATATGGGCCGGCACCCGGTCTATCTCTGGACCCTGCCGATGTTCCACTGCAACGGCTGGTGCTTCCCCTGGACGATCTCGATCGTCGCCGGCACCCATGTCTGCCTGCGCCAGGTCCGCGCCAGGGCGATGTACGATGCGCTCGCCGACCATGGCGTGACCCATCTCTGCGGCGCGCCGATCGTGATGTCGGCGCTGCTGAACGCGACGCCTGAGGAGCGCCGCGACTTCCCGCAGACGGTCTCCTTCTTCACCGCCGCTGCCCCGCCGCCCGAGGCCGTGCTGGCCGGCATGAAGCAGGCCGGCTTCGAGGTGACGCATCTCTATGGCCTGACCGAGTGCTACGGCCCCTCCGTCGTCAATGAGTGGAACGACGACTGGAACGCGCTCTCGCCGGCCGAGCAGGCCGCCAAGAAGGCCCGCCAGGGCGTGCGCTACCCCGCGCTCGAAGGGCTCGACGTGCTCGATCCCGAGACGATGCAGCCCGTCCCGCGCGACGGCCAGACGCTCGGCGAGGTGATGATGCGCGGCAATGTCGTGATGAAGGGCTATCTCGGCAACCGGAAATCGACCGAGGCCGCCTTTGCCGGCGGCTGGTTCCATACCGGCGATCTCGGCGTGCGCTATCCTGACGGCTATATCCAGCTCAAGGACCGCTCGAAGGACATCATCATCTCCGGCGGCGAGAACATCTCCTCGATCGAGGTCGAGGACGCGCTCTACAAGCATCCGGCGGTGCAAGCAGCCGCAGTCGTCGCCCGCCCCGACGAGAAATGGGGCGAGAGCCCTTGCGCCTTCATCGAACTGAAGCCGGGCAAGACCGCGACGGAGGCCGAGATCATCGCCTGGTGCCGCGAGCATCTCGCCTCGTTCAAATGCCCGCGCACGATCGTCTTCGCCGAGGTGCCGAAGACCTCGACCGGCAAGATCCAGAAGTTCCGCCTGCGCGAGATGGCGCGGGCGCTGTAGGTTCAGCCAGCCCGGCCGCGGCGTCCCGCAGCCGTCATGCTCGCCCTTGTGGCGAGCATCCACGTCTTGAACACATCTTTCGACCAGCGAAGACGTGGATGGTCGGGACAAGCCCGACCATGACGATGGAAGCCGGACGGCGGAGTCCCTCAGGCCCCGGCGCGGTCGATCCGCCCGTTCGGCGTGATGCGGTCGACCGTCTCCGGCAGAACCTGCGAAAGCCGATCCAGCAATTCATCCCGCGACAGACCGGTGCGGCGCGCGATCGCGTCGATCACCTGCGGGCCGAGCGCCTGTTCGAGATCATCAGGCGCGACGTTCTGGTTGGGGCCGTTCTGCACCCAGGAATCGACCTTGTCGCCCTGCCCGGCCTGCCTGAAGCGGTCGGAAAGCTCGCCCAACCCGCCATTGAGCACGCCGCCGATGCCGCCGGCGCCGAGCAGTCCACCAAGGCTCCCGAGAAGGCCTCCACCATCACCCTGCGGAGCGGCGCCAGCCTGGCCCGGCTGCGGAGCTGGCACTTGCCCCGGCTCCGGCTGGCCGCGCCCGCCGAGCCACTCCGCGATCTTGTCGCGATTCTGGTAGCCCGCGACCGCAACGAGCCCGAGAAGGGCGGTTAGGGACGGAAAGCCGCTGCTGCTGTTGTCGTCACTCACGGCAGTCACTCCATCTGGAGGAAAACACCGGCCCGGAAAGGGCCAACGCGGAAAAGACTGAACTCAGACCGCGCGGCTGCGGCCGCTGATCGCGCCCCAGACGACCAGCACGATGATGGCGCCGACGACGGCGCCGATCAGCCCGGCCCCCTCGCCCGGCGCATACCAGCCGAGCGACTGGCCGAGCCAGGTCGCGACGAAGGCGCCGATGATGCCGAGGATCGTCGTCAGTATGAAGCCGGCGGGCTCGTTCGAGCCGGGCATGACGAACTTGGCGACGACGCCGGCGATGAAACCGATGATGATGGTCCAGACGATACCCATGGCAGCCTCCCCGCGCGATGCGCGCCCGCTTTCAACCGGCTGTCGCGACAGAAGTTCCCGTCGATTTATGTCAATCCGTTGACGGCGCCTGCCGCGGCCTCCGCCAACGAAAAACCGGCCCTTTCGGGCCGGTTCATCCGCATCTTCATCGCATTCAACGGGCCGCTGGCCCGCCGGCTCAATGCAAGGTTCGCTCCGGAATGGTCATCCGGACGCGCTCGATCTCATCCTTCAGTTGCAACTTCTTCCGCTTCAGCTCTGCGAGGCTGAGGTCACTGGAAGACGGGCTCGCCACAGCCTGGGCGATAGCGTCCTCGAGTTGACGGTGCTTGCGCTCGAGTTCCGCAAGACGGGTCTGCAACGACATCTGGATCCTCCTGATGAGCGGTTGACGTCCCAATCTGGCATAGAGCCGGCTTCACGTCTTCCCCGCGCCGTCATACGGCATTCATGAGATTCTGTGATCGTGACCGGTCCGTTTCCGGAAAGCCGTGAATAGATGGCTTCCCTAAGCCAGCACCGCCTCGCCCGCACTTGCGGGACGCGGGGCGGCACGCGCATAGTCGCCCCCGATCAAGGCAATGATGAGATGCCCATGGGATTCGAGCTCAGCCCGGAAGAGGTCGAGACCTTCACCTCGGAACTCGCGCGGCTGCGCGAGGAGCATCGCGATCTCGACAGCGCGATCGATGCGCTGGAGCGTGTCGGCTCGATCAACCAGGTCCAGGTCCAGCGCCTGAAGAAGCGCAAGCTCTACCTCAAGGACCGCATCTCCCAGATCGAGGACGCACTGACGCCCGACATCATCGCCTGAAGCGGGCTTTTCCGGCCGCCCCACGCCGATTCGCCCTTGCTTCACCGGCACCGACCGGTCTAGATCGCGCGCTTCCGGAGCCTAGCGCGAGCGCATTCCATGGCAGCCAGCAGCACCCCCGTCGCCATCATCATGGGCAGCCAGTCCGACTGGGCGACGATGCGTCATGCGGCCGAAGCGCTCGAGGCGCTCGCCATCCCCTATGATGCCCGCATCGTCTCGGCCCATCGCACGCCGAAGCGGCTCTTCGACTTCGCCAAGGGGGCGAAGGCGGAAGGCTTCAAGGTGATCATCGCCGGGGCCGGCGGCGCCGCGCATCTGCCGGGCATGACGGCCTCCCTGACGCCGCTCCCGGTCTTCGGCGTCCCCGTCGAATCCAAGGCCCTGTCGGGGCAGGACAGCCTGCTCTCGATCGTCCAGATGCCAGCCGGCATCCCTGTCGGCACACTCGCCATCGGCCGGGCGGGCGCGGTCAACGCCGCCCTCCTCGCCGCCGCCGTGCTGGCCCTCTCCGATCCTGCGCTCGCCGAACGGCTCGACGCCTACCGCGCTCGCCAGAGCGCCGGCATCGCCGAGCGCCCCAACCGGGACGACGCATGAACCCGCCCGTTCCGACCGGCCTCGCGCCCGGCGCCATGCTCGGCATCCTCGGCGGCGGCCAGCTCGCCCGGATGATGGCCCTCGCCGCCGCCGATCTCGGCATCCGCTGCCATGTCTTCGCGCCCGAGGCCGACAGCCCGGCCTTCGACGTCGCGGCCCGCCACACCGTCGCGGACTATGAGGACGAGGAGGCGCTCGCCCGCTTCGCCGATGCCGTCGATGTGGTGACCTACGAATTCGAGAACGTCCCGGCCGCGACAGCGGCCTTCCTTGGCGCGCGCGTCCCGCTGCATCCCGGCGCGCGGGCGCTGGCCGTGACGCAGGACCGCCTCAGCGAGAAGCGCTTCGTCTCCGAACTCGGTCTCGCCGTTGCGCCCTTCCGGGCCGTCGACACGCTGGCCGATCTCGAAGCCGCCACGGCCGCGCTCGGCCGCCCCTCGGTGCTGAAGACCCGCCGCTTCGGCTATGACGGCAAGGGCCAGGTCAAGATCGCGCCGGGCAGCGACCTCGCCGAGGCTCATGAGGCGATCGGGCGCTTTCCCGCGATTCTCGAAGGCTTCGTCTCCTTCGTGCGCGAGGTCTCGGTCATCGCGGCGCGCGGGCTCGACGGCTCCTTCGCCGCCTTCGATGTCTGCGAGAACGAGCATCGCGACCACATCCTCGCCTATACCCGCGTTCCCGCAAATCTTTCGGACGGCGCATCGCTGCAGGCGATCGATGCCGCCCGCCGCATCGGCGAGGCTCTCGGCTATGTCGGCGTCTTCACCGTGGAGCTGTTCGTGCTGGAGGCCGAGGGCGACCTCGCCGAGCGCGTCGTCGTCAACGAGATCGCGCCGCGCGTCCATAATTCCGGGCACTGGACCAGCGAGGGCGCCCAGACCTCGCAGTTCCATCAGCATGTCCGCGCCGTCTGCGGCTTCCCGCTCGGCTCGACCGCCCGGCGCGGCCGGATCGAGATGGAGAATCTGATCGGCGCAAGCGCGCTGCGCTGGCGCGAATTGCTGGCGGAGCCCGGCGCGCATCTGCATCTCTACGGCAAGCGCGACGCCCGCCCCGGCCGCAAGATGGGCCATGTCACCAGGGTCTCGGACGAGCGTGCTTGACCGCCCGGCCAGCGCTCACGCCCCAACTGCACGCGGCCCCGCATTTTCAAGGGTTCGCAGCGTGGACAGCCGAAATGAATTCTGCTATCGGCACCCATCTTCGCGCGGTGGGCTCTGCCCTGTCGCCGGCCCCTATTCTTGGATCAACCCGCTAAGGACGGACGTTTCACGTGCAGGTTCTCGTTCGCGACAACAATGTCGATCAGGCGCTCCGCGCCCTCAAGAAGAAGATGCAGCGCGAGGGCATCTTCCGTGAAATGAAGCTTCGTGGTCACTACGAGAAGCCTTCCGAGAAGCGCGCTCGCGAATCGGCCGAGGCCGTCCGCCGCGCCCGCAAGCTCCAGCGCAAGAAGCTCCAGCGCGAGGGCCTTCTGCCCGCGCCGGTGAAGCCCAAGCGCCCCTGATATCCTTCTGGCGGTCCCCAAAGGCCGCCACGACAGGGCCGATAGCGATTTCGCGCCCGGAGCCCGCTCCGGGCGCGTTGTCTTTTCTACGGCGTTAACCAAGTTTTGGCGGGTTTCGGGCGTTTTCTCCGATAGGGCGCTGTCGGTTGGGGAGCGCGATCAAGCCGCGGCGGCCGAGAGGTTCGTCATCTCCGGAGGCATCGCGGCGAGCGAAGCACGGAACCGATGAGGCAGAGCATGATCCGAGGCAGTAACTGGTTGGCCGCAGCCGGCATGGCGCTGGCCCTGGCGGGTTGCGACACCGTCTCCAATCTCAGCTCCCAGCCCGCCGTCGCCGAGCTCGACACGCGCGACAGTGCCGATGCCAGCGTCAATATCGGCTCGCTGAGCGACGTCATCTCGCGCAACCCGAACGATCCGGGCGCCTACAACACCCGCGGCGCGGCCTATGCCCGCGTCGGCCGCTTCTCGGATGCGATCGGGGATTTCACCAAGGCGGTCCAGCTCGATCCCAACCTCGCCTCCGCCTACACGAATCGCGGCCTCGCGCTGCGCCAGAGCGGCCGCGCCGATTCGGCGCTCGCCGATTTCAACCGCGCCACCACCGCCAACCCGAACTATGCGCCGGCCTATATCGCCCGTGCCAACCTGCTGCGCCAGCAGGGCAACAGCCAGCAGGCGCTGGGTGATCTCAACACCGCGATCCGGCTCAATCCCGAATCGGCGGAGGCCTTCCATGCCCGCGGCCTCGTCTACCAGAAGGAGGGCCAGCACCAGCATGCCGTCACCGATTTCGACTCGGTGATCGACCGCAACCCCTACACCGCCCCGCCCTATATCGCGCGCGGCCAGAGCCTGAACGCGCTCGGCAAATATGATTCCGCGCAGGAAGACTTCACCGCCGCGCTCAATGTCGACAACCGCAATGCCGATGCCTGGGCCGGCCGCGGCTTCGCCTTCGAGAAGCTTGGCAAGAAGGCGGAGGCGTCCGAGGCCTATCAGCGCGCGCTCGCCATCGACAGCAACAACGCCCAGGCCCGCGCCGGCTCCTCGCGCCTTGGTGGCGGTGGCGGCGGCTTCTTCCGGAGCTGACGGGGATCGCGCGCCACGTCAGGGACGGGCGCCCGCAATCTCTGCGATGGCGCGGCTCTCCGCTCCGGCGAGCCTCCCCGACGCGACCTCGGCCAGGAAGCGCCGGATCTCCCCGATCGAGCCGTATCGCGGCAGGTCGGAATGCCGTCCCGCCGGAAAGCGCAGGAAGCGCTTGGGCGCGTTCGCGAGCTCATAAAGCTGCTGCCCCTGGATGAAGGGGATGACCTGGTCCCGTTCGCCATGCAGCACCAGCAGCGGCGCCCGGACCCTGCCGATGATCTCATCCGAGCGGAACTGATCCTTCATCACCAGGCTGAGCGGCAGATAGGGATAGAGGCCCTGCGCCACGGACAGCGTCGAGCGATAAGGGGCTTCCAGCACGATTGCCTGGAACGGCACCTCGGCCGCCAGCTTGAGCATCACGCCCGTGCCGAGCGACTCGCCGTAGCCGATCAGCTTTTCAGCCCCGAAACGCGCCGCTGCGGCCCCATAGGCCGCCCGCGCATCCTGTAGCAGTCCCTCCTCGCTCGGCATGCCGGTCGAGCCGCCATAGCCGCGATAGCTGACGGCGACGAGCCCCGTGCCGTCCTCGGTCAGCCCCCGGAAACGCTCGATCCGTCCGGCCCGTCCAAGGTTGCCGGCATTGCCATGGAAATAAAGCAGGACCGGCTTGCCCGCGCGCGGCGGCACCACCCAGGCGACCAGTCGCTCGCCATCGGCCGTGGCGACGCTGGCCTCCTCGGCAGCGACCAATCCGGCCGTGACGATGTCGGCTCGCACCGGATCGCGCGGAAACACGAGCTCGCGCTGCCGCACGTAGAGCGTGCCGAGCACTGCAAGATAGACCACAAGGCCCAGCAGCAGCACCAGTTTCAACAGACGCAGGACCATGGGGCGGACGGGTTCCGAAAACGAAAGGGCCGGCGATCAAGCCGGCCCTTTGCAGCAATCCGATGACGGGGCGGTGCCCGCTCAGTGTGCCATCGCCTTGACGATCTCGTCGGTGACTTTCTTGGCGTCGCCGAAAAGCATCATGGTGTTGGGTCGGAAGAACAGTTCGTTCTCGACGCCGGCATAGCCGGCCGCCATGCCGCGCTTGATGAAGAGCACGGTCTTGGCCTTCTCGACGTCGAGGATCGGCATGCCATAGATCGGCGAGGACTTGTCGGTCTTGGCAGCCGGATTGGTGACGTCGTTAGCGCCGATGACGAAGGCGACGTCGGCCTGGCCGAATTCCGAGTTGATGTCCTCGAGCTCGAAGACCTCGTCATAGGGCACGTTGGCCTCGGCCAGCAGCACGTTCATGTGGCCGGGCATGCGGCCCGCGACCGGATGGATGGCGTACTTGACCTCGACGCCTTCCTTCTTGAGCAGGTCGGCCATCTCGCGCAGTGTGTGCTGCGCCTGCGCCACCGCCATGCCGTAGCCGGGCACGATGATGACCTTGCCGGCGTTCTTCATGATGTAGGCGGCGTCATCAGGCGAGCCCTGCTTGACCGGGCGGGCCTCGACAGCGCCGCCAGCGCCGGCCGCGGCATCGTCGCCGCCAAAGCCGCCGAGGATGACCGAGATGAAGCTCCGGTTCATCGCCTTGCACATGATATAGGACAGGATCGCGCCCGAAGAGCCGACCAGCGCGCCGGTGATTATCAGCGCCATGTTGCCGAGCGTGAAGCCGATGCCGGCGGCGGCCCAGCCCGAATAGGAGTTGAGCATCGAGACGACGACCGGCATGTCGGCGCCACCGATCGGGATGATCAGCAGAATGCCGAGCACCAGCGAAACCGCGACGATCAGCCAGAAGACGGTGTGGCTCTCGCTTTTGATGAAGACCGCGAGCAGCACCAGCAGGGCGATACCGAGCCCGGCATTGATGCCGTGGCGCTGCGGCAGCATGATCGGCTTGCCGCTCATGCGCCCGTCGAGCTTGAGGAAGGCGATGATCGAGCCGGTGAAGGTGACCGCACCGATGGCGACGCCGAGCGCCATCTCGAACAGGCTGGCGCCCTTGATGGAGCCGACACGGCCGATGCCGAAGGCCTCGGGCGCATAGAGCGCCGCCGCCGCCACCAGCACGGCGGCAAGGCCGACCAGCGAATGGAAGAAGGCGACGAGCTGCGGCATCTGCGTCATCTGCACGCGCTTGGCCATCACGGCGCCGATGCCGCCGCCGATGGCGATGCCGAGGACCACGAGCAGCCAGCCGGAGAAACCGGACGGCGGATAGAACACCACGGTCGTGACGATGGCGATCGCCATGCCGATCATGCCGTAGCGGTTGCCCTGTCGCGAGGTCGTCGGGTGCGACAGGCCGCGCAGGGCCATGATGAAGAGGACGCCGGAGACGATGTAGAGCAGGGCTGAAAGATTCGCGGCCATGGCGATCAGCCCTTCTTCTTGTACATCGCGAGCATCCGCTCGGTGACGAGGAAGCCGCCGAAGATGTTCACCGAGGCGAGGATCAGCGCGAGGAAACCGAAGACCTTCGCCCAGATCGGCCCGTCACCGAGCGCCGGCAGGGTCTCGACCCCGACCGCCAGCAGCGCGCCGACGACGATGACCGAGGAGATCGCGTTGGTGACCGACATCAGCGGCGTGTGCAGGGCCGGCGTCACCGACCAGACGACGTAGTAGCCGACGAAGACGGCCAGCACGAAGATCGCGAGGCGAAAGACCGTCGGGTCGACGCCGCCGGTCGCGATGCTGGCCGCGGCCGCAGCCTGGTCGGCATAGCGTTCGGCGAGCTCGGCCGCCTGTCTGGCGAGAGCGGCCGCGTTGCGGGCCTGTTCGAGAGCCTGTTCGGTGGTGGGAGTTGCCATGGTCGGAATTCCTTACGCTCAGGCCTTCGGCGCGAAATTCGGATGGATGACGGCGCCGTCCTTCGTCAGGGCGGTCGCCTTGACCAGCTCGTCGTCCCAGTTCACCGCGAGCTTCTTCTCGGCCTTGTCGATCAGCGTCTCGACGAAGGCGAAGAGGTTCTTGGCGTAGAGCGAGGAAGAGGTCGCCGCGAGACGGCCCGGCACGTTGAGATGGCCGACGATCTTGACGCCGTTATCGGTGATCACGACCTCGCCCGCCTTGGCCAGCTCGCAGTTGCCGCCGCGTTCGACCGCGAGGTCGACGATCACGGAACCGGGCTTCATGCTCTCGACCATCGCCGCCGAGATCAGCTTCGGCGCCGGGCGGCCGGGGATCAGCGCCGTGGTGATGACGATGTCCTGCTTGGCGATGTGGCTGGCGGTGAGTTCCGCCTGCTTCGCCTGGTACTCCTTGGACATCTCCTTGGCGTAGCCACCGGCGGTCTGCGCCTGCTTGAACTCCTCGTCCTCGACGGCGAGGAACTTGGCGCCGAGCGATTCGACCTGTTCCTTGGTGGCGGGGCGCACATCGGTCGCGGTCACGATGGCACCGAGGCGGCGCGCGGTCGCGATCGCCTGCAGGCCGGCGACGCCGACGCCCATGATGAAGATGCGCGCGGCCGGCACGGTGCCCGCCGCCGTCATCATCATCGGCAGCGCCCGGCCGTATTCGGCGGCGCCGTCGATCACCGCGCGATAGCCGGCGAGATTGGCCTGCGAGGACAGCACGTCCATCACCTGCGCGCGGGTGATGCGCGGCATGAACTCCATGGCGAAGGCGGCGACATTGGCCTTGGCCAGCGCCGCGACCTGAGCCTCGTTGCCATAGGGATCCATCGTCGCGACGACGAGCGCACCGGCCGGCAGGCCGGCGATCTCGCTCTCGCCCGGACGGCGCACCTTCAGCACGATGGCGGCGCCCTTCAGCGCCTCCTTGGCCGTTTTGGCGATCGTTGCCCCTGCTGCCTCATATTCCGCATCGAGGATGCCGGAGGCTTTTCCGGCCCCCGTCTCGACCACGACCTCGGCACCGAGGCCCTTGAACTTGCGGACGGTCTCCGGCGTCGCTGCGACGCGGGTTTCCGCCCCTTGCGTTTCGGCTGGGACAGCAATGCGCATGGCGGGGGCAGGCCTTTCCGGCGTTATGGGGAGACGGTCAGAGCAGGAGCAGCGCGAGCAACATCAGGACGAGCGAGACGAGCGGCGCGCGCCAGGAGATCGAGGGGGCGGCGATACCGATGCCGGTGCCGATGACCGCGAGCAGCGTGCCGATCAGGGCCGTGCCCCATGCATGCTTCGTGCCGCCGACGGCGAGCGCCGCGACGATGGCGAGCGAGGCAACGGTCGCAACCTCGGCGAAATGCACGAAGCCGGTATAGGTCCGCTCGTGCTCGGGATAGTCCATCGCGGGGGTGTCGGCGTGATGGGCGTGGTCGGCCATAGTCTCGATCCTGAAAAAGACGCAGTCTCTTTAAGCCTGTAGCGCACCCGCGACGCACGGGCAACGCGGCAGCTTGCTGCAACCGTGGAGCACCGCGCGACAACACCGCACCAACCCTCTTTAGCGGCGAGGTCAGAGTAATTCAATCGATTTAAATAGAAGGCTATTCTCTTGCCACACCCATTTTTGAAGTGCTTAACACCAGCATGCTCCGACGAGAGCGCCACCCGGCGGATTCGCCTATGCTTGGATCACTCAAGGGAGGCAGCGGTGAACGATCGGGCCAAGCAGGCAGCGAAAGATCACCTGACGGACCTCGACCCTGCCTTGCGCGAGAAGGCGAAGCGCTGGTTCGCCGAGGCACGCGAGCAGACGAAGCGCGACGACGAGGACATCGCCACATGGCGCCGCACGTCCGGCAGCGGTGACGGCGGAAGCGGAGGCTTCGGTGATGACGGCGGCGGCGGTGATTGTGGCGGCGGGGGCGACTGAGCCGCGCAAAGCTACGGCTTCAAGCCCGCCGCGACCAACGCCACCCTCTGCCGCTCGGCGACGCGCTCCACCGAAAACCCTTCGATCTCCGCCTCGAACAGCCGGTGGAAATTCAGCTCGGCGTCGAGATGCAGGAAGACGCCGCCGAGCCCGATCGCCGCGCGGTCCATGAAGACGAACTCGCGCGGCACCGTCACCGGCCCGCGAGCCTTCAGTGCCTGATGCACCTGGAACGCCTGCTTGCGGCCATACTCGGCCGGGCTGACACCCTCGGCGATGCGCCTGACACGGTCCTCCAGCAGCGGCCCGTAGATGAAGCGCGCCCAGATGTTCAGGGTATCGACCAGCTCTTTGTTCAGACCTTTGAAGCCCCAGGTCTCGTAGGCATGGACGACGCGGGCCTCCTCGCCATCGCGCAAGCCCTTGTAGAGATCGACCACGCCGCCGACGAAGCTCTCCGGGAAGATGCGGATGCAGCCATAATCAAGCAGGTTGATGCCCTGCGGCTCGCCGTCCTCCGAGAACACCGTGTAATTCCCAAGATGCGGATCGCCATGGATGACGCCGTGATGGCTGAACGGGCGCCACCACGCCTTGAACATCGCGGTCGAGATCCGGTCGCGGATCACCTGCCCGTCCTGCTTGTGCGAGAGGATCGGGCTTCCCTCCAGCCAATGCATCGTCAGAAGCCGCCGGGTCGACAGGGTCGGCTCCAGCGCCGGCACGCGCACCTCCGGCGTATCCGACAGAATCGCCTGATAGAGCGCCGCGTGCTTCGCCTCGCGCCGATAGTCGAGTTCCTCGCGGACGCGGGCACCGATTTCCTTGGCGATCTCGGTCGTATCGATCACCGCGCCCATGCGCCGGTGCACGGCGAACAGCACCTCGAGCTGCGCGATATCGGCTTCCACAGCCGATTCCATGTCGGGATATTGCAGCTTGCAGGCGAGCGCCGCGCCATCGAGCGTTGTCGCGCGATGAACCTGCCCGAGCGAGGCCGCCGCCGCCGGCTTGAGGTCGAACTCGCCGAAGCGTTCGCGCCAGTTGGCGCCGAGCTCGGCCATCATCCGCCGCTTGACGAAGGCCGCGCCCATCGGCGGCGCCTGCGATTGCAGCTTCTGGAGTTCGGCGGCGTATTCCGGCGGCACGACGTCGGGGATGGTGGCGACGAGCTGCGCCACCTTCATGATCGGCCCCTTCAGCCCACCCAGCGCCTTGGCCAAAGCCTCGGCATTGGTGGCATCGCGCCCCTCGACGCCGAAGAGCCGGGCACCGGCGATCCGGGCTGCGACCCCGCCGACATTGGCGCCGACGCGGGCATAGCGCGCCGCGCGGGCGGAGAATCGGTTGGCTTCGGCGTCGCGTTCGGACATACGGATCGTGCTTTCGCTGTTCCTGCCCACCTCATGTAGGCGCCGGCAGGCCGCACGCCAATGCGACAAGCCGCGCTAGGCGCGTCCTTGTCATTCCGGGGCTTCGCGCAGCGAAGAACCCGGAACCCACGACTGGGCGAAGCGGCCTGCACAGCACCATACAATGCGTCCCACCCCGTCGTGGGTTCCGGGTTCGTGCCTGCGGCACGCCCCGGAATGACAATCGTATGGCGCTAGGCGCCCTGCCCCGCCAGCAGGCAGATGCGCCGCGCGACCTCATAGGAGGTCTCGAAGGCCGGCAGCGGCAGGAACTCGAAGCGCGAGTGGAAATTATGCGCGCCGGTGAAGAAATTCGGCGTCGGCAGGCCACGCGCCGAAAGCGCCGCCCCGTCCGTGCCGCCCCGCATCGGGATCAGCTTCGGCGCGATCTGCAGTTCGGACAGCGCCGTCATCAGCAGATCGACCGAGCGACGGTCGTCGCCAAGGCTGTCGGCGATGTTGCCGTAGACATCCGTCACGTCCGAGGTGACGCGGCCGGTCGGGTAGCGCTTCGCGATCTCGGCCGCAACCTCGCCGATCCGCCGCTTGCGCGCCGCGAAGGACGCCCTGTCGAAATCACGGATATTGGCCCGCAGCACCGCCTCGGCCGCATTGGCGACGATCTCGACGAACCAGGTATAGCCCTCGCGGCCCGCCGTGTTCTCCGGCGTCTGCGCCCGGTCGAAAGCGGCCATGAAGTCCTGTGCCATCAGGATCGGATTCACCAGCACGCCCTTCGCCGACATCGGATGGGCGGTGACACCCGTGAAGACGATCTCCGCCATCGCCGCGTTGAAATTCTCCCAGACGACCTCGCCGACCTCGCAGCTATCGATCGTATAGGCGAAATCGCAGTTGAACCGGGCGAGATCGAGCGCCTTGGCACCACGCAGGCCGATCTCCTCGTCCGGCACGAAAGCGACGAGAATGTCGCCATGCTGGTCCTCGGGGCGCAGCTCGGCCAGCAGCGTCATGACGATCGCGACCGCCGCCTTGTTGTCGGCGCCGAGCACGCTGGTGCCGTCGCTGAAGACGATCTCGTTGCCCTTGTAGGGGATGATCTCCGGATGCTCGGCGACGCACAGCCAGATGTCCTTCTCCGCGTTGAGGCAGAGATCCTCGCCTTCGAAGCGCAGCACCTGCGCCTTGACCACCGGCGACAGGCCGACATCGACCGTATCGACATGGGCGATGAAGCCGATGCGCGGCGCGCCTGGCTTGGTGCCGCGCTTCAGCGCCGTCACCGTGGCATGGTCGTCGATGACGACATTCTCGAGCCCGAGCGCCCGCAGCTCCTCCGCGAGCAGCTCAGCCAGAACCTGCTGGCCCGGCGTGCTCGGCAGGCTCGTCGCCTTCATGTCGCTCTGGCTCTCGATCGCGACATAGCGCAGGAACCGTTCGAGCAATTTATCGCGCACGCTCACTGTGCCTCTCCCTTGGCCTGTCGCGCCAACCAGCCCCGCACCTCGGCCGCGCTGGCGGGCTGTCCGCCCGCAGCCTCGACCAGGCGGACGGTGTCCGCGATCAATTCACGATTCGTCTTGTCGCAGCCGAAGGGCGCATCCTCCAGTCCGCCGCGGACATGGACGCCCCGCGCCACCGCCGGGCCGATGAGGTCGCGGAGATCGACGCCGAGCCCGGCGATCATCACCGGCGCTTCGGGCGCGTCCTCGGCCAGCAGCTTGAGATGCGCCTCCAGCGCCCATTCGCGCGGCGGAAAACCCCACGCGAAGGCATCCGAGAACATCAACCGGTAGATCGGCATCGGCATGCCCGGATAGGCCTTGGCCAGTGCGGCGCCCAGCCGCGTGAAGCCCGGCTCGTAGATCGCATAGCTCGGATGGACCTTGTGGCGCGCGGCCACCTCCATCCCCTCGCGGATATGCTCGCCCGGGTTCTGGTAGATGAAGCCGGCCTCGCCCTGCGGAATGCCGACGAAGGTCGTCCAGTTGCAGGAGCCGGGATCGAGCACGCCCCATTCGGCAAGGCCCCGCTTCGCCAGCTCTTCGAGATGGGTGTAGCGGCCGGAACCGATCATGTCCCCGGCATAGCCGGAGCCGAGAATCGGGATCGTCGGATAGACGATGGCATCGACCTTGGCGCGAATGCCCTCGATCGCCTGCGCATAGAGTTCCCAGTCGTCGCGCTGCCGACCGGTGGCCATGTCGTAGACATGCAGATGCACGATCGCCGCACCCGCCTCGACGGCGGCGATGCCATCCGCAACGATATCGGGAATGCTGATGGGAATGCCGGGCTGGCGCTCCTTGCCCCAGGGGCCGTTGATCGCGGCCTCGACCCAGATCGGCTTTGTCACGGCATTTCCTCTCGTCCCGCAATTTTGCGCAAACCGTAAGCTGCTCCGCTCGGGCTTGTCAGCCCACAGGCCGGCTGGGCAGGATCGGCGCAAACGCATGCGAAGACCGGAGCCGATCATGCTCGAACGCCGCGCGACCTATCGTGAAACGCTGGACGCCTTCGCCTGGCGCATCCCGGAGCGCTTCAACATCGGCACTGCCTGCTCGGATGCCCATGCCGACGGCACCAGCAAACCGGCGCTGATCTTCGAGGAGGACGGCGGCAAGGTCGCGACGCTCTCCTTCGATGACCTCGCACGCGCCTCGAATCGTTTCGCCAACCTCCTCGGCGCTCACGGCATCCGTCCGGGCGAGCGCGTCGGCATCCTCCTGCCGCAATCGCCGCAGACCGCGATCGCCCATCTCGGCACCTACAAGCTGGGCGCCATCGCCCTGCCGCTCTTCATCCTGTTCGGCCCCGAGGCGCTGGAGCACCGCCTCGGCCATAGCGGCGCCAGCGTGCTCGTGACCGACGCCGAGAACATCGGCAAGGTCGAGGCGATCCGCGACGCCCTGCCGAACCTGCGAAAGATCTTCGTCGTCGGCGGTGCCGGCCATCTCGATTTCGAGGCGGAGATGGCGAAGGCCTCCGACCGCTTCACCGCCGCCGACACGCGGGCCGATGATCCCGCCGTGATCATCTACACCTCCGGCACCACGGGTAAGCCGAAGGGCGCCTTGCATGCCCATCGCGTCCTGCTCGGCCATCTGCCCGGCGTGCAGCTGCCGCAGGAATTCTTCCCGCAGCCGGGCGACGTGTTCTGGACCCCCGCCGATTGGGCCTGGATCGGCGGCCTGCTCGATGTGCTTCTGCCCAGCCTCTATTGCGGCGTGCCGGTTCTCGCCTCCCGCGCCCGCAAATTCGATCCCGAAGCCGCCTTCGCGCTGATGGCGCGGCACAAGGTCCGCAACGCCTTCCTGCCGCCGACGGCGCTGAAGCTTATGCGGCAGGTCGGCAATCCCAAGCGCTTCGGCTACGCGATGCGCTCGATCGGCACGGGCGGCGAGACGCTTGGCGCCGACATGCTCGACTGGAGTCGCGAGACCTTCGGCTTCCCGGTCAACGAGTTCTACGGTCAGACCGAGGCGAACCTGCTCGTCGCCAACTGCGCGAGCCTCTATCCCGTCAAACCGGGCTCGATGGGCCGCGCCGTGCCCGGCCACCACGTCGCGGTGATCTCGCCCGAGGGGCATGAATTACCAGCCGGCGAGCAGGGGTTGATAGCGGTCAGCAGGCCCGATCCGGTGATGATGCTGGAGTACTGGAATCAGCCGGACGCCACGGCGGCGAAATTCATCGGCGACTGGCTCGTGACTGGCGATAGCGGCGCGCGGGACGAGGAGGGCTATTTCTGGTTCCAGGGCCGCGACGACGACATCATCTCGTCCGGCTCCTACCGCATCGGGCCGGGAGATATCGAGGATTGCATCATCCGCCATCCTGCCGTGCTGATGGTCGCGGTCGTTGGCGTGCCCGATCCCGTCCGCACCGAAATCGTCAAGGCTTTCGTTCTGCCGAAGCCGGATGTGACGCCGACGGCCGAGCTGGCGACAGAAATCCAGGCCTTCGTGCGCGACCGGCTGGCAGCCTACCAGTATCCCCGCGAAGTCGAGTTCGTGACGGAACTGCCGCTGACCGCGACCGGCAAAATCATGCGCAAGGATTTGCGCAACCGGGAGATCGCGAAGCAGCGGAGCGACTGACGCTTTGCGTCAGCGGGCTTCCAGCACCAACTCGAAAGTCATCAGAACCGGGTTGTCACCGCGGACCAGCCGGCCGCTCGCCAGCGCGCCGCTGTAATCTACCAGCGCGACATCGATCGCCGCTTCGAATCCGCTAACGCCGGGAGCGATCCGCCCCTCGGTAATCGCGACCTCAGTCGCAAAATTCTCAACCACGCCGCCATCCGTGAAGCGCGCCCCGATGGTCGAGCCGACGCCGCCATGGACCACCGCCTCGCGGATGCCGCGCTCGGCGCAGAACGCTTCCAGCGCTCCGCAGAAATCGACATTCGGCTTCACGCGCAGCGCGAAGAACCGCCCTGCCCCGGCGCCACCAGATGCAGCCGACACCGGCCCGAACAGCTTGAAATGCGTCTCGCTATCCGGTTCGGCCGTGAACGCCGCACCGTCAAGTCCCACCGCCTGCAGCGTGATCGTCTCCGCCACGGTCGTCTCGTCGGGCAGGATATGCCCGCCGCTGCGCCTGCCGTCGCCCTCTGCCCACAAGGCATGAGCATGGAAGAACGGCGCCCCGTCACGCTGGCCGAAGGTCATCGCGCCGACCTCAAGGCGCGCTCCGCCCTCCGGCCGATACGTATCGCTGTAGAAGGCGGCATATTCCGGCGTCTTCGACAGCGCCGGCATTACATAAGCGAAGGGCGCGAGCCTGAGCCCGTCGAGCCTGACCACGCCCGAAGCAAAACCCTCGGCCGCGAAGCCGCTCCTCACCGCCTCCAGCAAGGGCACCCCGGCCGTTAGCGTTAGCGAGAAGGCCCGCCCGCTGCATTCCACCCACTGGATGCGCTCGGGTGTGCCGGTACCGGGCTGCTGGATGCGCCTCACGACGCCTTCCCCTTGAGGAAATCGAGCTCGCCGCGCTTCTCCAGCTCGTCCTTGACGAGGCGCTTCGGCACTTTGCCATAGCCGGATTTCGGCAGGGCTTCCCAGAACAGGAAGCGCTTCGGCATCTTGTAGCGGGCGATCTTCGGCCCGAGGAAATCGGCGATCTCGGCTTCCGTCGCCTGCTGGCCCGGCCGGTTGACGCAGACGGCGATGCCGATCTCGCCCCAGACCGGATCGGGCACGCCGAGCACCGCGACCTCGGCGATCGCCGGATGGGTCAGGATCTTCTCCTCGATCTCGCGCGGATAGATGTTCGAACCGCCGGAGATGTACATGTCCGAGGCCCGGCCGGTGATGTAGACGAAGCCCTGCTCGTCCATATGGCCGAGATCGCCAGTGCGGAACCAGCCGTTGCGGAAGGATTTCGCGTTGGCTTCCGGGTTGTCGTAATAGCCTGCGAAGACGGCCGGACCGATCACGCAGATCTCACCCTGAACACCGGGCTCGACCTCTTTCCCCTCATCGTCCTGGATCTGCACCTGCATGCCCGTGCGCTCGAAGCCGCAGGTGCCGATGCGAGCGTTCGGCCCGTCCTCGGCCTCGTGCAGGGCCGGCGGCAGCACGGTGATGTTACCGGTGACCTCGCCCAGCCCGAAATACTGCACGATCACCTTGCCCAGCTTCCTGAGCGCCGCCTTCTGGTCCTCGCGATACATCGGCGCGCCCGCATAGATGATGTAGCGCAGGCTCGAATGATCGTGCTGGTCCACGGCGGGATGCTCGACCAGCATCTTCAGGATCGTGGGCACGGTGAAGATGTTGCTGATCCGGTGCTTCGCGATCAGGCGATAGGCCTCGTCGATATAGAAGCGCTCGGTCGGCAGCAGGATCGAGGTCGCGCCACGCGCCGAGATCATGAGCTGGTGCACGCCCGCGCCGTGCGAAAGCGGCGCCACCACCAGCGAGGCGTCAGCCTCGGTCGAACCCGGCACGAGGTCGCAGAGATGGTTGGTGATGACGAAGCCCATCTGGCCATGGGTCAGCACGGCCGCCTTGGAGCGCCCGGTCGTGCCGGAGGTAAAGAAGAACCAGCAGGGATCGTCATGCTCGACCGCCGCGTTCTCGACCTTCTCACCGCGATGGCGCGCGATCACCGCGCCGACCTCGTCCTCGCCGAAGGCCCCCCCGCCGATCCGCCAGATGAACTCCGGCGCCGGGCTCGCGGCCGCGACGGCGGCCGCATGCTCCGGAAAATCGCCATGGCAGAGGAAGCCCTTCGCGCCCGAGGCTGTCGCGAGATAGGCGACCTCGTCCGGCAGCAGGCGGAAATTGGTGGGCACCCAGACGGCGCCGAGCCGGAAGGTCGCGAACATCGAGACGAACATCGCGTCGCAGTTCTTGGAATGGACGAGCAGGCGATCGCCCTTGCCGATGCCGCGTGCCCGCAAGCCCGCCGCCAGCGCCGAAACCTGCGCGTCGATCTCGGCCCAGTCGAGCGTCTTCTCGCCCCAGATGAAGGCGGGATGCTCGGCCAAGCGCCGCGCATTCTGCGTCGCGATATGGGCGAGGTTCATCACGCGCCGGGTCATCGGCACGACGCCCCCGGTCGGGGTTGTGGTTGCAGAGCTCATTTTGCGGCTCTCCCTGTCTCGATAGGTCGCGAGGCGGCAGGCACGGTCGGCCGCGCAGCCCCCTTGGATACGAACATCTGCTTCAGCAGCGCTTCCAGCCGCTCGGCCTCGCGCGCCAATGGCACTGCAACCTCTGCCTGCCGGCTAGGCGTCATCCGGCTGTCGATCGCCGCGATGGAAAGCGCCCCCGCGACCCGCCCGTCCGGATAGCGGAAAGCCCGCCCGATGCCCCATGAGCTGGCCACGAGCCGGCCGGGATTGAGCGAGAAGCCGCGCTCGCGCGTCGCCACGATATCGACCCGCAACGCCTCCGGCGCGAAGCCCGGATAGCGCGCCAGCAACGCGGCCTCGTTGGCTGCGATCACCCGGTCCACATCGTCGTCGGGAAGGGCCGCCAGCATCGCCAGCGAACCGGCACCGACGCCGAGCGGATGCTGGTCACCGGCCTGCAAGGCATGGGTGCGGACCGGATAGGTCCCCTCCTCCCGATGCAGGCAGATCGCATAGTTCTCGCGCCGAACCGTGAGGAAGCTCGTGTCCTGCGTCTCGGCCGAGAGCCGTCGCAGACCGTCCATTGCGATCTCGAGCAGGCCGTGGCGCCGGGCCGCCAGCACGCCGAGCACGAAGGCCTCCTCGCCCAGGCAATAGCGGCGCGTCAGCGGCTCCTGCTCGACCAGCCCCGCGCGCATCAAAGCCAGCAGCAGACGGCGCGTCGTCGGCTTGTTGAGTCCGCTGCCGGAAACGATCTCGCCGAGCGGCAGGCCTTCGGCCGGCTCACGCCCGATGAGCGAGAGCAGCCCCAGAGCGCGATCGACGCTCTGCGAGCCGGACAACCCGGCCTCGGCCATGGAATTCTGCGGCAAGCGCTCCTCCAAATGGTCCATGATATGGACCTTATTCTTATCTCCCAACCGTAGATGGGCGCTTTGCGGATTGCAATGCCGCTTCCCTCGTGTAATCTGCGGCCCGTCCCACTACCCAGCTATTCACAGTGTGGACCGCAATCGACGCCGACGACATCACAAGATCGGCGCGAAGGGAGGAACGGAACGATGGCCCTCGAGGCATCCCACATGACGGGCGTATTGCGCCTGGCGACCGGCATCTGAGGCCGCCGCATGGTCGATGTCGTCGATACGCTGCATATCCCCGAGAACCTGAGCGAGAACGAAGGCGCGCGCCCCGGCTCCGCCATCATGCGCCCGGTCGAGATCGTCGCAGCCGCCCTGGTTGCCTTCATCATCGGCGTGCTGCTGCTCGGCGTCGTCTCGCGCTATGTCTTCTCGCTGCCCTTCGTCTGGGTCGACGAGGTCGCCTCGATTTCCTTCATCTGGCTCGCCATGCTCGGCGCCGCCATCGCCGTCGACCGCAACGAGCATCTGCGCCTGACGCTCTTCGTCGGCATGATGCCCCCGCGCCTGCGCGAATTCGTCGAAACACTCGCGCTGCTCGCGGTTGCCGCCTTCCTCGCGGCGATGGTCTATCCCGCCATCGATTACGCCGTGGAAGAGAGCTACGTCACCTCGGCAGCGCTCAACATCCCCGTCAGCTGGCGGGTCTCCGCCATCGCCGTCGGCATCGCGCTGATGCTGCTTCTGACGATCCGCTATACCTTCAAGACCGGGCGTCTGGCGGACATCGCAGCCTCGGCTCTGATCATCGGCGGGCTCGGCCTCGCCTTCTGGCTGCTGGGGCCGACGCTGAAGACCCTCGGCTACTACAACATCCTGATCTTCCTGGTCTGCGTCGTCGCCGCCTGCCTTGTCGCCGGCGTTCCGATCGCCTTCTGCTTCGGGCTGGGCACGCTCGCCTTCCTCGCCTTCTCGACCAATGTCCCGATGATCGTGATGATCGGGCGCATGGACGAGGGCATGTCGAGCCTCATCCTGCTCTCCGTGCCGATCTTCGTGCTCCTCGGCTGCATCCTCGACGCCACCGGCATGGGCAAGGCGATCGTCGACTTCCTCGCATCCCTGCTCGGCCATGTCCGCGCCGGCATGTCCTATGTCCTGCTCGGCTCGCTCTATTTGGTCTCAGGCATTTCGGGCTCCAAGGTCTCGGACATGGCGACGGTCGCCCCCGCGCTCTTCCCGGAGATGAAGCGCCGCGGCTACAAGCCCAAGGACCTGATCGCGCTGCTCTCCACCGGCGCCGCCATGGCTGACACGGTGCCGCCCTCGATCGTCCTGATAGTGCTGGGCTCCGTCGCCGGCGTCTCGATCGCGGGCCTGTTCAACGCGGGCTTCGTCATCGCCGGCGTCCTGCTCGTCGCGCTCGCAGGCCTCGCCCGCTGGAAGGCGGCGGCGGAAGACATGAAAGGCGTGCGCCGCGCCCCGCTTGCGGTGATCGGCAAGGTGGCGCTCGTCGCGGCGCCGGCGCTGGTCCTGCCCTTCATCATCCGCGCCGCGGTCGGCGGCGGCGTCGCGACCGCGACCGAGGTCTCGACCATCGCGGTGCTCTACGCGCTCGTCATCGGCATCGTGCTCTATGGCGGCATCAGCCTGCGCAAGTTCTACCAGATGCTGGTCGAGACGGCGGCGCTTTCGGGCGCGATCCTGGTCATTCTCGGCACGGCGCTCGCCATGGCCTGGGCGCTGACCCAGACCGGCTTCGCCCGCGATCTCGCCGTCTTCATGGCGAACCTGCCCGGCGGCTGGCTCACCTTCATGGCGGTCACCATCGTCGTCTTCATGATCCTGGGCTGCGTGCTGGAAGGCCTGCCGGCGATCGTGCTGATGGCACCGCTGATGTTCCCGATCGCCAAGAATCTCGGCATCAACGACGTGCATTATTCGATGGTCGTGGTCACCGCGATGAATATCGGCCTGATGGCGCCGCCGATCGGCATCGGCTTCTACATCGCCTGCAAGATCGGCAACGTCTCGCCGGACGAAGCGATGGGCGCCATCTGGCCCTATCTGATCGCCCTGATCGTCGGCCTCATCGTCATCGCCCTCGTGCCCGGGCTCTCGACCTGGGTGCTGTGAAGCTCACAACAAGAAAAAACCACACAATCCCCGAGGAGAAACGCTCATGACCATTTCGCGCCGCACACTGCTCCAGGCCTCGGCCGCCGCCTCCGCCATCGGCACCTTCCATATCGGGCGCGCCAATGCCCAGGCCGCCGAGTTCACCTACAAATACGCCAACAACCTGCCCGTCGCGCACCCGATGAACGCCCGCGCCAACGAAGCGGTGGCCAAGATCAAGGAAGAGACCAAGGGCCGGGTCGACATCCAGATCTTCCCGAACAACCAGCTCGGCTCCGACACCGACATGCTGAGCCAGGTCCGCTCCGGCGGCGTCGAGTTCTTCACGCTCTCGCCGCTGATCCTGTCGACGCTCGTCGCCAACGCCTCGCTCTCCGGCATCGGCTTCGCCTTCCCGAACTACGACGCCGTCTGGAAGGCGATGGACGGCGAGCTCGGCGCCTATGTCCGCGGCCAGATCAACAAGGCCAATCTCGTCGTCATGGACAAGATCTGGGACAACGGCTTCCGCCAGATCACCTCGTCCAAGGGCCCGGTCAACTCGCCGGATGACCTCAAGGGCTTCAAGATCCGCGTCCCGGTCTCGCCGCTCTGGACCTCGATGTTCACCGCCTTCCAGTCGGCCCCGGCCTCGATCAACTTCGCCGAGGTCTATACCGCGCTGCAGACCAAGGTCGTCGACGGCCAGGAGAACCCGCTCGCGATCATCGCGACCGCCAAGCTCTTCGAGGTGCAGAAGTACCTCTCTCTGACCAACCATATGTGGGACGGCTTCTGGTTCCTGGCCAACCGCCGCGCCTGGGAGCGTCTGCCGGAAGACCTACGCGCCATCGTCGCCAAGAACATCAACGCCGCAGCCCTGTTGGAGCGCGCGGATGTCGCCAAGCTCAATGCCGGCCTGCAGGGCGAGCTCGTCTCGAAGGGCATGGTCGTCAACGAGACCAAGGCCGACGCCTTCCGCGACATGCTGCGCAAGGCCGGCTTCTACGCCGAGTGGAAGAAGAAGTACGGCGACGAGGCCTGGGCGATCCTGGAGAAGGCCGTCGGCAGCTCGCTGAGCTGATCCTCGCCAACCATACGCGCGGGTCATCCCGGGCGTAGCGAAGCGCAGACCCGGGATCCATGCCGGAACAGTTCAGGCATGGATCCCGGATCGGCGCGGCTTCGCCGCTTGTCCGGGATGACTCGCGGATATTTCTGACATCGAGAGACCGATCACCATGGCCGACCGGCTGAAGGGCAAGATCGCCATCGTCTTCGGCGCCGGCTCCTCCGGCCCCGGCTGGGGCAATGGCAAGGCCGCGGCCGTCGCCTTTGCCCGCGAGGGTGCCGGCGTCGCCTGCATCGACCTCAACCGCGATGCTGCCGAAGAGACTGCCGCAATCATTGCGGGTGAAGGCGGGAACGCGCTGGCACTCCCCGCTAATGTCACGGACCTCGCCTCGGTCGAGGCTTGCGTCGCGGAAGCCGCCCGGCATTTTGGTCGCATCGACATCCTCCACAACAATGTCGGCGTCACCCATATGGGCGGCCCGGTCGAGCTTTCCGAGGAGCAGTTCAATGCCTCGCTCCAGCTCAATCTCGGCTCGGTCTATCGCTGCGCCAAGGCGGTCATCCCGGAGATGCTGAAAGGCGGCGGCGGCGCCATCGTCAACATTTCCTCGCTCGCCGCCATCCGCTGGACCGGCTATCCCTACTTCGCCTACTACGCCACCAAGGCAGCGGTGAACCAGGCGACGGTCGCGCTCGCGATGCAGTATGCGAGGCAGGGCATCCGCGCGAACTGCATCATGCCCGGCCTGATCGACACGCCGTTGATCTATCGGCAGATCTCCTCGCAATACGCCTCGGTCGAAGAGATGGTCGCCGCCCGCGACGCACAGGTGCCGATGGGCAAGATGGGCACCGCCTGGGACATCGCCAACGCCGCGATCTTCCTCGCCTCCGACGAGGCGAAGTTCATCACAGGCGTCTGCCTGCCGGTCGATGGCGGCCAGAGCTGCTCGGCCGCGCCACTGGGCTAGCCCAGCATCGAGCGTTCATTCCTTCCATGGAACGCTTGCTCCATTTCCGCTTCGCTGCCAGAACTGTCCGCAAGAGGGACGGCAACGGGAATCCTTGAATGAGCGAAACCGCCGTTGCGGAGCTGCCGCGCGATTTCGACGAGTTGCGCGCATCGATCCTCGCCCAGCGCGAGAGCCTGCCCAAGCGTATCGCCCAGATCGCGGCCTATGCTCTCGACAACCCCGACGAGATCGCTTTCGGCACCGCGGCCAGCATCGCGGTCTCGGCCGGCGTCCAGCCGTCCACGTTGATCCGCTTCGCCCAGCATCTCGGCTTCGACGGCTTCACCAGCCTGCAGGGCGTCTTCCGTGAACGCCTGCGCGAGCGCAATTCCAGCTATGAGGAACGCCTCAACACGCTGCGCGTCGGTGACGGCACCGCGGCTGGCAACCACCACATCCTCGACGGCTTCCTGACCGCCTCGCGCAAGTCGCTGGATGTGATGAGCCGCACCCTCGACGAGGCGACGCTCGACCGCGCGATCGATGTGCTAGCCCGCGCCGAGACGATCTATATCCTCGCCCGGCGCCGCTCCTATCCCGTGGCGAGCTATCTCGCCTATGCGCTCGGCAAGCTCGAGGTCCGCAACCAGATGATCGAATCCGCCGCCGGGCTCGATCCCGAGATGATCTCCTTCGCTACCCCGAGGGACGCCGCGATCATCATCAGCTTTTCGCCCTATGCGCCTGCCACCATCGAAGACGCGCGCGGCCTCGCCGAACGCGGCGTGCCGCTGGTTGCCATCACCGACAGCGCCTTTTCGCCGCTGGCCAGCTTTGCGAAACTCTGGTTCGAGGTCGCCGAGGCCGATTTCGGCGGCTTCCGTACGCTGGCCTCGACCATGGCCCTGTCGATGGCGCTCGCCGTCGGCGTCGGCGAGGCACGCCGGGGCGGGCGCGGCAAAAGCAGGCGTGGCGGAGCCATCTAAAACTTTAGGAACAGACATTCCGCATTGACGAAATACTGGAATTATTATTTCATTCCCGCCACCGGAGCCGCTCGGCTTCGATGACCATCGCTGCCGGGAGGAAGACATGGCGGGACCGCTCGGCGGATCGGCGCAGGCGCTCGACGTCATCACCATCGGCCGCGCCTCGGTCGATCTCTACGGCCAGCAGATCGGCTCGCGGCTGGAGGATGTCACCTCCTTCGCCAAATCGGTCGGCGGTTGCCCGGCCAATATCGCGATCGGCACCGCCCGGCTCGGCCTGCGCTCGGCCCTGCTGACCCGCGTCGGCAACGAGCAGTTCGGCCGCTTCCTGCGCGAACAGCTCGCCCGCGAAGGCGTCAATCTCGACGGCCTCAGGACCGATCCCGAGCGCCTGACCGCGCTCGCCATCCTCTCGGTCGAGAGCGACAAGTCCTTCCCGCTGCTGTTCTACCGCGAGAACTGCGCCGACATGGCGCTGGAGGAAGGCGATATCGACCCCGCCTTCATCGCCAAGGCCCGCGCCGTCGTCGTCACCGGCACACATTTCGCCCGGCCCGGCCCGGAGTCCGCCCAGCGCAAGGCGATGAAGCTGATGCGCGAGAACGGCGGCAAGGTCGTGCTCGACATCGACTACCGCCCGAACCTCTGGGGCCTTGCCGGTCACGATGCCGGTGACAACCGCTACATCGCCTCGCAGGCCGTCTCCGAGCGGATGAAGACCGTCCTGCCCGGCTGCGATCTCATCATCGGCACCGAGGAAGAGGTGCTGATCGCCTCGGGCGAGAGCGAATTGCTGCCGGCCCTGAAGACGATCCGCTCGCTGACCCCGGCGACCATCGTGCTCAAGCGCGGCCCGATGGGCTGTATCGTCTATGAGGGCGCGATCCCCGAAGACCTCGAGGACGGCATCGTCGGCAAGGGCTTCCCGATCGAGGTCTACAATGTGCTTGGCGCCGGCGACGCCTTCATGTCCGGCTTCCTGCGTGGCTGGCTCGGCGGCGAGAGCCTCGCGACCGCCGCGACCTGGGCCAATGCCTGCGGCGCCTTCGCCGTCTCGCGCCTGCTTTGCTCGCCGGAAAGCCCGACCTTCGAGGAGCTGCAATATTTCCTCAGGAACGGCAGCCCGCATCGCGCGCTGCGCAAGGACGCCGACATCAACCACATCCACTGGGCGACGACGCGCCGCCGCGACATCCCTTCGCTGATGGCGCTCGCCTGCGATCATCGCTCGCAGCTGGAAGACCTCGCCGCGAAGCTCGGCGCCGAGCCCGCCCGCATCCGCGACTTCAAGGTGCTGGCGGTCAAGGCCGCCGCCCGCGTCGCCGATGGCCGCCCCGGCTACGGCATGCTGCTCGACGAGAAGCATGGCCGCGAGGCGATGTTCGAGTTCGCCCGCCATCCCTTCGCCTGGCTCGGCCGCCCGGTCGAGTTGCCGGGCTCGCGCCCGTTGCGCTTCGAGACGAGCCAGGACATCGGCTCGCTCCTGCCGGAATGGCCGGTCGATCACTGCATCAAGGCGCTCTGCTTCTATCACCCCGACGACCCCGAGGAGCTGAAGCGCGAGCAGCAGGAGAAGCTGCGCGGCCTGTTCGAGGCCGCGCGCAAGGTCGGCCGCGAATTGCTGATCGAGATCATCGCCAGCAAGAATGGCCCGCTCGGCGCCGACACGATTTCGCGGGCGCTTGAGGAGATCTACGCGCTCGGCATCAAGCCCGACTGGTGGAAGCTGGAACCGCAATCCTCCCCCGCCGCCTGGGCTGCGATCGAGAAGACCATCGCGAAGCACGACCCCTGGTGCCGCGGCGTGCTGCTGCTCGGCCTCGATGCGCCGGCCGAGGAGCTGGAGGCCGGCTTCGCCGCCACCGCCTCGGCCCCGATCGTCAAGGGCTTTGCCGTCGGCCGCACCATCTTCATGAGCGCGGCTGAAGGCTGGCTTGCCGGCAAGCTCGACGACGAGGCCGCGATCGCCGACATGGCCCGGCGCTTCGAAGCGCTGACCGGCCTCTGGCTCGCCACGCGCGGCCGGAAAGCGGCGTAGATCGTGTCCGGCCGGAAACCACCTTTGTCATTCCGGGGCGCGCCGCAGGCGCGAACCCGGAACCCACAACCGGGTGAGACATCCCATGTCCGGTTGCAGGCAGCTCACCCGGTCGTGGGTTCCGGGTTCTTCGCTCCGCGAAGCCCCGGAATGACAAGCGTCTCGCTTCGCTCGCCCGGGATGACATCGTCACTTGTTGCAAAGAGTCGGAAGCTGCGATGACTGCCACCGTCCGCCTCACCATGGCGCAGGCGCTGACGCGCTATCTCAGCCGCCAGATGACCGAGATCGACGGGCAGCGCCTGCCGATCTTCGGCGGCGTCTGGGCGATCTTCGGCCATGGCAATGTCGCAGGCCTCGGCGAGGCGCTCTGGCATGAGCGCGAGCGCCTGCCGACCTTCCGCGCTCATAACGAGCAGGCCATGGCCCATGCGGCAATCGCCTATGCCAAAGCGAACATGCGCCGCCGCTTCATGGCCGCGACGACCTCGATCGGCCCCGGCGCGACCAACCTTGTCACCGCCGCGGCGCTCGCCCATGTCAACCGTCTGCCGGTGCTGCTGCTGCCGGGCGATGTCTTCGCCAACCGCATCCCCGATCCCGTCCTCCAGCAGGTCGAGGATTTCGGCGACGGGACCGTCTCAGCCAACGACTGCTTCAAGCCCGTCTCACGCTATTTCGACCGCATCACCCGGCCCGAGCAGATCATCCCCGCGCTCACGCGCGCTATGCAGGTGCTGACTGACCCAGCCGAATGCGGCCCGGTCACGCTCGCGCTCTGCCAGGACGTGCAGGCCGAGGCCTATGACTATCCCGAGAGCTTCTTCATCGAGCGCCTCTGGACGCCGCGCCGTCCCCGCTCCGACCGCGACGAGCTGAAGGCTGCCGCCGAGGCCCTGAAGGCGGCGAAGAAGCCTCTGATCGTCGCCGGTGGCGGCGTGCTCTATTCCGGTGCCAGCGACGAGCTCGCCCGCTTCTCGGCCGCGACCGGCACCCCGGTCTGCGAGACGCAAGGCGGCAAATCCGCACTGCCCGACGACAACGCACTCAACATGGCCGCCGTGGGTGTCACCGGCACGGAGGTTGCTAACCGCCTCGCCGCCGAGGCCGACCTCGTTCTCGCCGTCGGCACGCGCCTGCAGGATTTCACCACCGGCTCCTGGGCGCTGTTCGGCGCCGCCCAGAAGACGATCATCGGCCTCAACGTCCAGTCCTTCGACGCCGGGAAGCACCGCGCGCTGCCTGTCGTCGCCGACGCCCGCGAAGGTCTTGCGGAACTGGCGCAGGCCATCGGCGACTGGAAGGCGCCGGAGAGCTGGACCACCAATGCCAAGGCCGGCAAGGCCGAATGGCTGAAGGAAGCCGGCAAGGCGACCGCCGCCAGCAATGCCGCTCTGCCCTCGGATGCGCAGGTCATCGGCGCGGTCCAGCGCACGCTGGGTTCCGACGTCATCCTGCTCCATGCGGCGGGCGGCCTGCCCGGCGAATTGCACAAGCTCTGGCAAGCCGGCGCACCAGGCTCCTACCACGCCGAATACGGTTTCTCCTGCATGGGCTACGAGATCGCCGGCGGGCTCGGCGCCAAGATGGCCCAGCCCGACAAGGAGGTCGTCGTCATGGTCGGCGACGGCTCCTACCTGATGCTCAATTCCGAGATCGCGACCTCGGTGATGCTCGGCCTGAAGCTCACCATCGTCCTGCTCGACAATCGCGGCTTCGGCTGCATCAACCGCCTGCAGATGGCCACCGGCAGCCAGAGCTTCAACAACCTGCTCAAGGACACCCGGCACGAGACCCTGCCCGAGATCGACTTCGTCCAGCATGCCGCCAGCATGGGCGCGATCGCCACGAAGGCAGCCTCGATCGCCGAGTTCGAAACCGCGTTGGCGCAGGCCAAGACCAATACCCGCACGACCGTCGTCGTCATCGACACCGACCCGCTGATCTCGACCGGAGCTGGCGGTGCCTGGTGGGATGTCGCGGTGCCCGAGGTGAGCCAGCGCGAGCAGGTCCGCACGGCGCGGGCGAATTACGACGAACGACGCAAGCGTCAGACCATCGGCAACTGAAGCCGTTCCCATAGGCAAGAAAGACCCGACACATGATCCGCATCGGCGCGAACCCCATCGGCTGGTCGAATGACGACATGCTGGAGATCGGCGGCGACATCCCGCTCGAAACCTGCCTGAAGGAGGCCCGTGAGGCCGGCTTCACCGGCATGGAGCTCGGCAACAAGTTTCCGCGCGAAGCCGGCAAGCTGAAACCGATCCTCGACGCCCACGGCCATGCCTTGGTGTCCGGATGGTACTCGACCGAATTGCTCGTCCGCGACGTCGCGGCCGAGATGGTCGCCGTGAAGGCCCATGCGACGCTGCTGCGCGACATGGGCTGCTCGGTCCTGATCGCGGCCGAGACCTCTAACGCGATCCATTCCGACATCGCCAAGCCGCTCTCGGCCCGCCCCGTACTCCCGAAGAACCGCTGGGACGATTTCGGCGCGCGCTACACCAGTTTCGCGGAAGCCGTGAAGGCCGAGTACGGCCTCCAGCTCGTCTATCACCATCACATGGGCACGGTCGTGCAGACCGAGGCTGAGATCGACCGGTTCATGGGTGTCACCAGCCCGGCCGTGGGCCTCTTGCTCGATACCGGCCATGCCACCTGGGGCGGCGGCGATCCCGCCCGGATCGCCCGCCACTGGAAGGCGCGCATCCACCATGTCCATTGCAAGGACATCCGCGAAGCCGTGATGTGGCGCTCCAACCGCGAGGACTGGTCCTTCCTCGAATCCGTGCTTGCCGGCGTCTACACCGTGCCGGGCGATGGCCTGATCGACTATGTCCGCGTGCTCAAGGAATTGCAGGGCTATTCCGGCTGGATCGTGGTCGAGGCCGAGCAGGATCCGAAGAAGGCGGAGCCCGCGACCTATGCGAAGCTCGGCCACGCCAATCTCAGCCGCTTCATCAAGGAAGCCGGACTGGCTTGATTGCCCAACGGATAGGAAACAGCCGATGTCCCATCTCAAGGTCAAGCCGCAAGGCACGAGCGGCCGCGTCACCCATGTCACGCCGGAAAGCGCCGGCTGGACCTATGTCGGCTTCGATATGCATCGCCTGAAGCCGGGCGAAACCGTCGCGGCCAAGACCGGCACCCGCGAGACCTGCCTCGTTTTCGTCACCGGCAAGGGCAAGGTCACAGCCGGCGGCGACGCTTTGGGAGAGCTCGGCCAGCGGATGAGCCCCTTCGAGGGCAAGCCCTGGTCGGTTTATCTGCCGGAGGGGTCCGACTGGTCGGTCACCGCGACGACCGATCTCGAACTCGCGGTCTGCACAGCCCCTGGCCTCAAGGGCGGCCTGCCCATCCGCGTCATCAGCCCGGACGATCTCGGCCAGGAGATCCGCGGCAAGGGCTCGAACACCCGCCACGTCACCAACATCCTGCCGGAGAACGAGCCGGCGGATTCATTGCTCGTGGTCGAGGTCGTCACGCCCGCGGGCAATACCTCGAGCTACCCGCCGCACAAGCACGACCGGGACGACCTGCCGCGCGAATCCCATCTGGAAGAGACCTATTATCACCGTCTCAACCCGCCGCAGGGCTTTGGCTTCCAGCGCGTCTATACCGACGACCGCAGCCTGGACGAGGCCATGGCGATCGAGGATGGCGATGTCGTGCTGGTGCCCAAGGGCTATCACCCCTGCGCCACCTGCCACGGCTACGACCTCTACTACCTTAACGTCATGGCCGGCCCGAAGCGGACCTGGAAATTCCACAACGCCGCCGAGCATGAGTGGTTGCTGAAGGGCTGAGCCCTCCCCGGAAAGCAGGCCGAGGCGCGGTGAGGCTGCGCCTCAGGGCGTGCACTTGTAGACGGTGCCCTTGGTATCCGGCCCCTTCCACTTGATGTCGGCCGCCGTGGCGAAGACATGGGTCCCGCCCTTCTCCGCCCCGGCGATCTTCAGGCGCGCCACCACCGAATCGCGCGTCTTGTCGAGCGGCATGATCGCATGGGAGCTGTCCTGCCCGTCGATCTCGCTCAGCTTCGTGCAATTCTCCACAACGCTCTTCGCGTCGGTCACGACGACGACGCTGCTGCGCGACGTGTGATAGGTGCAGGCCCCGAGCAGCAGGACCGGCATGAGGAAGAAAAAGCGGGGCATCGTCGCGTCCGGGCTGGGCTGATCGGGTCTGCGCGCATGTTCCGCCGCTTCGCTCCAAATGCAAGCCCGTGCCAGCGCGAAACCGTCACACCGCCCGGCTCGCCGCCGGCTATTCGGCGGAAACGTCACAAATGCAGCGGAATTGTCGCGATTTGACGTTGCGAACTTTAACGCAAACCCTGCGTCATTCTTGACCTGCCGGCGCGGCTGCTCTTAAGTCCCTTCAGGCCAATGGGAGGCTGAAAAGGGACAAAATATGCGTAGCATTCTGATTGTTGGCGCGATGGCTGCGCTCCTCGCCGGTTGCCAGACCGCGCAGGAGTCGATGGCCGACGCCGAAGTGACTTGCGAGGCCCAGGGCTTCCGCCCCGGCACCCGCGCCTATCAGCAGTGCCGTTCGGCCAACTATGTCGAGAACCGCCGCGCCTCGAACGAGGCCGGCTCGGCCGTCGCCGCTGGCGTCGCCGCCGGTGTCGTCGGTGGTGCACTCATCGCCGCTGACAACCGCGCCTATTACGGCCGTGGTTACTACGGCCGCCGCGGCTACTGGTGGTGAGATAACGGGGCACCTTCCTCGGAAGGTACCCCTTTTGAAATATCGAAGCCCTGCGGCGCTCTGCGCCGCAGGGCTTTTTCGTTTGTCGAAAGCCTGTTCGGCCGAGGCGTCAGCGCCGGGCTGCGCGCTTGCGCGCCGGCGCGGCGGCAGGCTCTCTGGCCGAAGCCGAGCTCAACAGCGACCCGATCACATAAGCCGCGAGCCCAAGCCCGACGACAACCGCCATCGGCTCGCGCTCGGCGCGCTTGGCCAGCATGCGCCCGCCTCTGTCGGCATAGTCGCGGGCCATCGCCGCGTAGTCGCCGGCGCGATCGGCATAGTCATCCGCGACATTGCGATGTGAGCGCAGCCAACCGCTTCCCGACTTCAGGGCCCGGTTACCGGCATCGGCCGCCTCGGAGCCATAACCCTGAAGCCAGCCACGCCAACGCCCGTAATCGGGCTGATAGCGCTCCCAGCCAGACGAAGGCTGACTGCGCAGCATCGCCCAGGCGACCAGTCCAATGCCGGCCACCCCCAAACCAAGCGCAGCAAGCGGATGGCGCTCCACGCTCTGCACGACCGCTTGCCCACCGCCACGGACGGCCTCAAGGGGCTCGGCCTCATCCCAGGCGTCCTTGGCCCGTTCATAGTGGTCCTTGACGGCCTCGCTGGCCTTGCCGGCGAATTCCGCCGCCTTGCCACGCAGGCTGCTCACGCTGGCGCCCATGGCCTCGCCAGCCTCGTCGGCGGCCCTCGGAACGTCGGGCGGGAAGCTGTTGCTGCTGATCGCCATGGCGGTCTCTCCATTTCTGAAAGGGGACATGGCCAGAGAACGAAGCCGGCGCGGCCGGGTTCCCGCCCGCGTCAAAACAACTGGGTCACGATTCTTCACCTGTTCGGCCATGACCACGTCATGATTGGATGCGAAGCACTGTGGAACAGGGGCAATCAACGAGAAGGAGACGCGCATGCATGTTCAGCACCTCCAGATCGCTCACCCGTACGTTCTCTCCGATCCCGAATGGATCGCACTGGAGAGCATCGAGGAGGAGACCCGTCACTTCATCTTCGACGAGACGATGTTGCATTCCCTGCAGGATCGCGGCCTCGTCGAGTCGGACGGCACCATCTGGCGGGTCACCCAGACCGGCCAGAAGCGCCTGAACGACCGCGACTGAGGCGGACGAAAGCCGGGTGTTCCGGCCAAAGCGATGGAACATCAGGCCCGCCCGGTTGGCGGGCTTTTCCATGCGCGGTTTAGGCTGCTCAGAATGAGCTGCCAGGCCACAACCAGTACAGCAACGCAGCCCCCGCCCCGATCCAGATCGCCAGGACCGCGGCCATGCCGCCATAACTCCTCTGCTTGGCCCGGCCCGCCGCCATTTCCCGGTATTCTGCCATCAGCGGTTCCGGAATGAGCTTGACCACAAGCAGAATGCCGAGCGGCACGATGATCAGGTCGTCGAGATAGCCGAGGATCGGGATAAAGTCCGGAATGAGGTCGATGGGGCTGAGCGCATAGGCCGCGACTGCGCCCGCGGCGAGCTTTGCATACCAGGGCGTCCGGCTGTCGCGGGCCGCGATCCAGAGGGCGAGCACATCCCGCTTGAGCCCGCGCGCCCATTGCTTCGCTCGCTCCAGCAAGATGGCGGCCTTTCCGAAAGGTTCGATCGCGTGCCGCTTCGGTTAGCAGATATCGCCCACGAGGTCTCATTATCCGGCGGCGCTGGCAAAACGCCCGCACCATGGCCATATACCGGCCTCCCTCCCTTTCCGATGAGCTGACATGGGCAAGCCGGTTTCGATTACCATCTCGCATGAGCTTGGCCGGGAGGCAGCGCTCGCCCGCCTGCGCGGCGGCGTCGACAAGATCCGCGACCGGCTCGGCATGGTCCGGATGCAGCTCGTCGAGGAACGCTGGGAGGGCGACGCGCTGCACTTCGGCGTCGGAGCGCTCGGCCACACCGTCCACGGCCGCGTCGATATCGAGGACAGCCTCGTCCGCATCGAGGTGACGCTGCCCTGGATGCTGGCGGTCTTCGCCGAGAAGCTCAAGATCGGCGTCGAGAAGCAGGGCCAGATCCTGCTGGAGAAGCCGAAGGCGTGACCATATCGCCCGCCATTCCCGGCCGCCGGAATTTTCGGCAGCGAAAGCCTGAAAAGTCGTAGGCCTTTCGGTTGAAATCGCAGCCTCGAAACCCCATGCTCCGAAAGTTCAAACAATCTTGATTTATTGACCTTTCGGATTCGGGAGAGCCATGCATCACGGCCCGCTGATCGCCATCATCGTCGTGGGCCTTGGCCTTGCCTTCGTCTTCGGGGCGCTTGCCCAAAAGCTGCGGATTTCCCCCCTCGTCGGCTATCTCCTCGCCGGTGTCGCCGCCGGCCCGTTCACACCGGGCTTCGTCGGCGACCAGAACCTCGCCAACGAACTGGCCGAGATCGGCGTCATCCTGCTGATGTTCGGCGTCGGCCTGCATTTCTCCCTGAAGGACCTGCTCTCGGTTAAGGCGATCGCCGTGCCTGGCGCCATCGTCCAGATCGGCATCGCGACGCTGCTCGGCCTCGGACTCGGCACTTGGCTCGGCTGGAACTGGTTTTCGGGCGCGGTCTTCGGCCTGGCGCTCTCCACCGCCTCGACAGTCGTCCTGCTGCGCTCCCTGCAGGAACGGCGCCTGGTCCAGACCGAGCGCGGCCGCATCGCCGTCGGCTGGCTGATCGTCGAGGACATCGCGATGGTGCTGGCGCTGGTGCTGCTGCCGGTGCTGGCCGAGATCATCAACGGCGCGCCCTCCGGCGGCGGCGCCCCGCTCGCGACACGCTTCGATCTCGGCGTCTGGGGCGTGCTCGGCCTGACCTTCGCCAAGCTGATCGGCTTCCTCGCCTTCATGCTGGTGATCGGCCGGCGGGTCATCCCCTGGGTGCTGCACTGGGTCGCCCATACCGGCTCGCGCGAGCTCTTCCGGCTGGCGGTGCTGGCCGTCGCGCTTGGCGTTGCTTATGCGGCCGCGACGCTGTTCGGCGTCTCCTTCGCGCTCGGCGCCTTCTTCGCCGGCATGATCCTGTCGGAATCGCCGCTCTCGCAGCGCGCGGCCGAGGAGACCCTGCCTCTGCGCGATGCCTTCGCGGTGCTGTTCTTCGTCTCGGTCGGCATGCTCTTTGATCCCGGCATCCTCCTGCGGGCACCGGGGCCGCTGATCGGCACGCTCGCCATCATCCTGATCGGCAAATCCGCCGCGGCCTGGCTGATCATGCGCGCCTTTGGCCGCTCGCAGACCGCCGCCCTGACCATTTCGGCTTCGCTTGCCCAGATCGGTGAGTTCTCGTTCATCCTTGCCGGCCTCGGCACCGCGCTCGGCATCCTGCCGGCCCAGGGGCGCGACCTCATCCTCGCCGGCGCGATCCTGTCGATCCTGCTCAATCCCGTGGTCTTCGCCCTGGCCGAGCGGCTGGCTCCGGAGGCTCCGGCTGCCAAGCCGAAGCCGGCGGCTCCCGCCGAGGCGGGAGAGCCCGAGAAGGCCGCGGCGCCAGAGCCTGAAGCCGAAGCCCCGCCCGAGCGCGACATCACTCCGACCAGCCTGGCCAACCACATCGTCGTCGTCGGCTACGGCCGCGTCGGCAGCCTGCTCGGCGCCGGCCTGCTCTCGCAGGGTGCCAAGCTCCTGGTCATCGAGGACAATCCCGACGCCGTGGAGACGGCCAAGCGCGACGGCGCCGAGCTTCTGGTCGGCAATGCCGCCGACCCGGAGGTGCTCTCCGCCGCCGCCATCGGCCGGGCTGTCCGCCTCTTCGTCGCCATCCCCGGCAGCTTCGAAGCCGGCCAGGTCTGCGAGCAGGCCCGCGCCGAGAATCCGGCCCTGCCGATCGTCGCCCGCGCCCATTCCGATGCCGAGGTGGCGCATCTCACCAAATGCGGCGCGACGCTGACGATCATGGGCGAAGCCGAGATCGCCCGCGCCATGCTCTCGCTCTGCCAGAACCTCAAGGACGCTGACACGCCTCCGCCTGCCGAGGCGGAGACGGCGTCCGAGGCTGCCAAGCCCGAAGCGATGGCCGAGCTGCCGGCGCCCAAGCCGCCTGTGGCCAAGCCAACAGAGGACCCGCCGGCCGATCCCCCGGCAGCCGCATAAGAAAAGGGCGGGACGCGATGCGCCCCGCCCTTTCCATGTTCAATCGCTGACCGCGCTCAGTCGACGAGGTCGAAGCGGACATCCTGCACGCCTTCGTAGAGCGTCTTGCGGCCGAGCGTGTAGAGGTTCTCCAGCCCCGAGGTCAGGGTGATGAAGTGGTTGCCCGAGAGCACGCCGGCCTTGCTGGCGAACTGCACGCCGCCATAGGCAAGCAGGATCTCGGTCTCGCTGACGCCGCCCGGATACAGGATGATGTGGCCCGGCGCCGGATAGGCCGTGTTGTTCTCGTAACCGACGCCGAAATCGAGATCGCCGAGCGGCATCCAGACGCCCTCGCCGCTCCAGCGCACATGCACCATCTTGCTGATGAACGGCATCTGCTTCTTGAAGGCGGCGCAGGTCTTCGGAGCGGCTTCCAGCTCGAACTTGGCGTCGAACTTGAACGGCCCGGCGGTGACGATCAGCTTGCTCATGAAATCCCCGTCTTCTTGGAAGCGTTTCGGACCCGTTGAATGGCATTGTGCCGACAGCGCGCGCAAGAGCGCTGCCGGAACAAGTGAGACGCCGGAACGTGAAGGATGCGGGGCATCGTGAGATGCAGCTTCGCAACAAATGCGTGGGTCATCCCGGACGCAGCGAAGCGGAGCTCCGGGATCCATCGTAGAGCACGGAGCCCTTCGATGGATCCCGGGTCAAGCCCGGGATGACGGCGGAAGTCCAGGGCAAGCTCAACCGACCGCGGAAGAGATCAGCCGATCGCTTCCCGAAGGTCGAGCGTGCCGGTCTTGCCGATCGCCTCGTAGTTGCGCTTGAGCCAGCGTTTGCCGGCCATGCGGCCCATGTCGCGCAGCTTGAGCAGGAACGCCCATTCCGCGTTCATCCGCGACGAGGAGGTCAGCTCGGCCAGCGGAGGACCGCCGTCGATGCGATGCATCAGCACGCGCTTGTACTCCTCACGCGGCAGCTTTCCGGAATCGACCAGCCGGTTGACGAAATCGATCGCCCTGAGCTCGCGCAGCAGCGAGGCGTTGAAGGTGATCTCGTTCAGCCGGTCCTGGATCTCGCGCGCCTTGGTGGGCAGTTCACGGCGTTGGATCGGGTTGATCTGAACGAGCAGGATGTCGTCGCAATGCGCCTGGTAGAACAGCGGGAACAGGGCAGGATTGCCCATGTAGCCACCGTCCCAATAGGCTTCGCCATCGATCTCCACGGCCTGGAACACCATCGGCAGGCAGGCCGAGGCCATCACATGGTCGGGGGTCAGATCCTTGCCATCGAACACCGCGATCTTGCCGGTGCGGACATTGGTCGCGGCGATGAACAGCTTCACCGCGTCGCAGGCCCTGACCTTCTCGAAATCGATGAGGTCGGCAACCACGCCACGCAGCGGATTGATGTTCAGCGGATTGACGTCATAGGGGCTCGCGACCTTCGCGAACATCTCGAAGAACAGCATGCCCGGCGGCGTGCCGTTATTGTTGCCCCAGGCGCCCAGCATCGTGTCGAGCAGCGAGCGTTCCGAGCCGCCATATTTCCCGTCGACGCTGATCGCCCGCCAGAAGGCCTCGAGCTTGGCGCGGGCTCCGTCGATACCGCCGTCGATCCAGCCCTCGGCCAGCACGACGGCGTTCATCGCCCCCGCGCTGGTGCCGGTCAGCGCCTCGATGCCGAGGCGCCCGTCTTCGAGCACGGCGTCGAGCACGCCCCAGGTGAAGGCGCCGTGCGCGCCTCCGCCCTGCAGCGCCAGCGAGACCGTCTTCTCCGCCTTCGGCCCAACCAGTCCCTTGACCGGTTCGGCCTTGCGGGAGGGGCGCCCGCTCACGCGGCGGTCCAGCCGCCATCCATCGGCAGCGTCGTTCCGGTGATCGACTTGGCCGAATCCGAGCACAGGAACAGCGCGAGCGCCGCGACCTGCTCGACCGTGACGAATTCCTTGGTCGGCTGCGCCGCGAGCAGCACGTCGTTCATGACCTGCTCCTTGGTCATGTTGCGCGCCTTCATCGTGTCCGGGATCTGCTTCTCGACCAGCGGCGTCCAGACATAGCCGGGCGCGATGGCGTTGACGGTGATGCCCTGGGTCGCGACTTCGAGCGCCACCGTCTTGGTCAGGCCGGCGATGCCGTGCTTGGCCGCGACATAGGCCGACTTGAAGGGCGAGGCGACGAAGGCATGCGCCGAGGCCGTGTTGATGATGCGGCCCCAGCCCTTCGCCTTCATCTTCGGCAGCGCGGCGCGAATGGTGTGGAAGGCCGAGGACAGGTTGATCGCGATGATCTGGTCCCATTTCTCGATCGGGAACTCGTCGATCGGCGAGACGAACTGGATGCCGGCATTGTTGATCAGGATGTCGATCGCGCCGAAGACCTTCTCGCCCTCGGCGATGAAGCCGGCGATCTCGGCCGGCTTGGTCATGTCGGCGCCGGAGAAGACCACCTTGATGCCGAACTCCTGCTCCAGATCGGTGCGCAGCTTCTCCGCATCGGCGGGCGGCATGATGCCGTTGATGACGAGGTTGGCGCCCTCGGCGGCAAGGGCGCGGGCATAGGCCAATCCGATGCCCGAGGTCGAGCCGGTGATCGCCGCAGTACGGTCTTTGAGGAACATGAGCGTCAAGGCTCCTGACAATCGGGGAGAAAATGCTTAGGTTCGGGGCAGACAGGGCAATGGAACGGCAGGATATCGCCGCACGTTGCCCGATGACCCTTCGCAACGCAACATGACGAAAATGCAGTCAGACGCGCCTATGCATGACGACCATGTGCACCATACACATGACGGGCACGATTGCCGCCACGCCGAGGATCACCGCCGCCATGCGGCGGAGGCTCTCGCCCGGGCCGAACGAATCTGCCGCGAGCGGGGCTTGCGCCTGACGCCGATCCGGCGGCAGGCGCTGGAGGCGCTCCATGCTGACCATCGCCCCGTCGGCGCCTATGACCTGGCGGACCGGATATCGCCGGCCGGCGGACGCAGGCTTGCGCCGATCTCGATCTATCGCGCGCTCGATTTCCTGGTCGAGCAGGGTTTCGTCCACCGGCTCTCCTCGAAGAACGCCTATATTGCCTGTCTGCACGGCCATGGCGCGAACGAGGTCGTCGCCTTCCTGATCTGCGAATCCTGCGGCGGGGTCGACGAGGATTCCTCGCCCGCGATGAAGAAAGCGGTGGCGGCGATCGCGGAAAACCGGCAATTCTCTCCCTCGCACCAGATGGTCGAGATCGTCGGCCGTTGCGAGCATTGCCGGAATGCCGGTTCGTGATAGAGCAGCCCGCATGAACGAGCGCGCCTTTTCCTATCTGACGCCGGAACGTGCGGGCCCGCTGGGCCGCCAGCTCACCGTCCCCGTCAAGGTCGGCCATGTCACCGTCGGCGGCGGCGCCCCCATCGTCGTACAGTCGATGACCAACACCGACACGGCCGATATCGCGGCGACGGTCGCGCAGGTCGCCGCGCTCGCCCGCCAGGGCTCCGAGCTCGTCCGCATCACCGTCGACCGCGACGAGGCCGCAGCCGCCGTGCCGAAGATCCGGGAGCGGCTCGACCGCATCGGCGTCGACGTGCCGCTGGTCGGCGACTTCCACTATATCGGCCACAAGCTGCTCGGCGAGCATCCGGCTTGCGCCGAGGCCTTGGCGAAATACCGGATCAATCCCGGCAATGTCGGCTTCAAGGACAAGAAGGACAAGCAGTTCAGCCAGATCATCGAGCTGGCGATCAAGCACAGCAAGCCGGTGCGCATCGGCGCCAACTGGGGCTCGCTCGACCAGGAGCTGCTGACGATGCTGATGGACGAGAACGCGCGCGCCGTCCGTCCGCTCGACGCCCGCGCCATCATGCGCGAGGCGATGGTCCAGTCGGCCCTGCTCTCGGCCGAGCGCGCCGAGGAGCTCGGCCTCGCCCGCGAGTATATCATCCTCTCCGCCAAGGTCTCCGGCGTGCAGGACCTGATCACGGTCTACCGCATGCTGGCGAGCCGGGCGAACTACGCCATCCATCTCGGCCTGACCGAGGCCGGCATGGGCTCGAAGGGCATCGTCGCCTCCTCGGCCGCGCTCGGCATCCTCCTGCAGGAAGGCATCGGCGACACTATCCGCTATTCGCTGACGCCGGAGCCCGGCGGCGACCGCACGCTCGAGGTCAAGACGGCGCAGGAGCTGCTCCAGACCATGGGCTTCCGCGCCTTCGTGCCGCTGGTGGCCGCCTGCCCCGGCTGCGGCCGCACCACCTCGACCGTCTTCCAGGAGCTGGCCCAGGATATCCAGAGCTGGATTTCCACGTCCATGCCGGAATGGAAGACGCGCTATCCCGGCGTCGAGACCCTCAACGTTGCGGTGATGGGCTGCATCGTCAACGGCCCCGGTGAGTCCAAGCATGCCGATATCGGCATCTCGCTCCCCGGCACCGGTGAGGACCCGACCGCGCCCGTCTTCGTCGATGGCAAGAAGGTCGCGACACTGCGCGGTGCCGGCATCGCGGCCGAATTCAAGACCATGGTCGCAAGCTATATCGAGCGGCGCTTCAGTGTCGGTCTTGGTGCCGCCAGTTGATCCCGCCTTTGCGCGCCGCGCGCAACGTGCTAGAGGCCCCGGCCTTTCGCTGCGCCGCAGCATGTGCGGAGATCCCTGATGGGGCATGAGAACCCGAATCCTGCGACCGTTCGGCCGGAGGATTCCCGCTTCGGCCTCGATGCCGGGCACGACCAGAACGGTGGCCACGGCAAGATGGGCTATGGGGCGCTGGCGCTCGGTGCGCTCGGCGTCGTCTATGGCGATATCGGCACCAGCCCGCTCTACGCGCTGCGCGAGACCGTGCTTGCCGCGACGGGCGGCGACACGAAGGCCGCGGTGCCGGCTTCCGTCGTCATTGGCGTCCTCTCGCTGATCCTCTGGTCGCTCGTCGTCGTCGTGACGCTGAAATATGTCGTGCTGCTGATGCGCGCCGACAACAATGGCGAAGGCGGCATCCTAACCCTGGTCGCACTGGCGCAGCGCAGCCTCGGCCGGGCGCGCAGCCATGTCGCGCTCCTGCTCGGCATGATCGGCGCCGGCCTGTTCTACGGCGACACCGTCATCACCCCGGCGATCTCGGTGCTCTCGGCGATCGAAGGCATCAAACTCGTCACCCCGGTGCTGAACGACTACATCCTCTGGATCGCCTCGGTGATCCTGATCGGCCTGTTCGTGATGCAGAGCCACGGCACGCATCGCGTCGCGACCTTCTTCGGTCCGATCATGCTCGTCTGGTTCCTGACGCTGGCGGGGCTTGGCATCTATCATATCGCCGACGATCTCAGCGTCTTCCGCTCGATCAACCCGTATTATGCGCTGCTGTTCTTCCGCGACCATGCCGGCGTGGCTCTGGCCGTGCTCGGCTCGGTCTGTCTCGCCGTCACCGGCGCCGAGGCACTCTATGCCGATATGGGCCATTTCGGCCGCGGCCCGATCCGCGGCGCCTGGCTCTACATCGTCTTCCCGGCACTGTGGCTCAACTATCTCGGCCAGGGCGCGCTGATCCTCGCCGACCCCAGCGCCATCGACAACCCGTTCTACCGGCTGGCGCCGGAAGGGCTGCTCCTGCCCTTCGTGGTGATGGCGACGGTCGCGACCATCATCGCCAGCCAATCCGTGATCACCGGCGCCTTCTCGCTGACCCGGCAGGCGATCCAGCTCGGCCTGCTGCCGCGCATGGAGATCCGCCACACCTCCGAGCAGACCTCCGGCCAGATCTACGTGCCGCGCGTGAACCTGCTGCTGCTCGTCGTCGTGCTGATCCTGGTTTGGTCGTTCCGGACCTCGTCGAGCCTGTCGCATGCCTATGGCATCTCGGTCTTCGGCACGATGGTGGTCTCGTCCATGCTGGCCGCGATCGTCATCCGCCGCCACTGGGGCTGGAGCCCGCTGGCGACCGGCGCGCTGATCCTGCCCTTCTTCCTCGTCGACGTGTCGTTCTTCTCCGCCAACATGCTGAAGCTGTTCCACGGCGGCTATGTGCCGGTGCTGCTCGCCATGGGCCTGACGCTGGTGATGTGGACCTGGATGCGCGGCACCAAGATCCTGTTCGACAAGACCCGCAAGACCGACGTGCCGCTGCTCGAGCTCGTCACCATGCTCTCGAAGAGCCCGCCCGCCCGCGTCAAGGGCATGGCCGTGTTCCTGACCAGCGATCCGGAGACCGCGCCGGCCTCTCTGCTGCACAACCTCAAGCACAACAAGGTGCTGCACGAGCGTAACGTCGTCCTGACCGTGCGCTCGGCCGATACGCCCCGCGTCGTAGAGGAAGAGCGCGTGCGCCTTGCCCGCATCACCGACGATTTCTGGCGGGTCGACATGGTCTACGGCTACATGGAGAGCCCAAACGTGCCGAAGGGCCTGGCCATGCTGCGCAAGCAGGGCTTCAAGTTCGACATCATGTCGACCTCGTTCTTCCTGTCGCGCCGCTCGATCAAGCCCTCGCCGCAATCGGGCATGCCGGTCTGGCAGGACAACCTCTTCATCGGCCTGACCAAGAGCGCGACCGACGCGACCAACTTCTTCCAGATCCCGACCGGCCGGGTCGTCGAGGTCGGCACGCAGGTCACGGTCTGATCAACTCCACCGCTGTTCCAGATGATTGCGAAGCGATCAGTCCGGAAGAATGGAATAGCTCGCCGCAGAGACTGCTTGGCAAGTCGCTGCGGCGAGTCGAATGGCGGTGCTTTCGAGAACCGGAGCGGAGCGTACTACAGTACGTGAGCACCGGAAGCGCAGAATGCGCCGTCAGTCGGCCGCCGCAGTAGACTTGCCGAGCAGTCTCTCAATCCAACCGTGCCGAGGCCGCCTCCTGCGGCACATGCCGGACCCGCTCGCGATAGAGCAGGTAGAGCCCGGACGAGATCACGATGCCGGCGCCGACGAAGGTCCATCGATCCGGCAACTGATCGAAGACGAGCCAGCCGAGCAGCAGCATCCAGACGATCTGCGAATAGATGAAGGGCGCCAGCACCGTCGCAGGCGCCAGCCGATGCGCCAGGATCAGGAGCCAGTGGCCGAAGCCGCCGAGCGCGCCGACCGCGATCATCAGGAGCCAGGGCAGCAGCGTCTGCGGTGTCTCCCAGACCCAGGGCAAGAGCGGGATCGTCGCCAGCGTTCCGGCAGCGCCGGAATAGATCATCGTCGTTTCCGATGAATCATGCCCGGAGAGCATCCGGGTCGAAAGCGAGTAGAAGGCGTAGCACAGACAGCCGAGCACGATCAGCAGCGCCGCCGGATGCATGCCACCGATCCCCGGCCGCGTCACCACCAGCACGCCGATGAAGCCGACTCCGATCGCCGCGAGCCGGCGCGGCCCCGGCCATTCCCCGAGCAGCGGCCCCGATGCCAGCGCCACCAGCAAGGGCGTCGCAAACATGATCGAGATCGTCTCGGCGAGCTGGAGATAGCGCAGCGCGACGAAGTTGAGCGCGGTCGAGCCGAGCAGCAGCAGCGAACGGCCCCATTGCAGCCACGGGCGACTGGTCCGCAGCACGCCTGGATGCGACCACGGATTAATGACGGCCAGCACCAGGATCATGCTGCCGGCATAGCGCGCGAACACCACCTGCAGCGGATTCATCGACTGGCCCAGCCATTTCGCGCTGGTATCCAGCAACGAGAACAGCAGGACAGCCGCGCACATCAGCCCGATCGCGGCCAGGCGCGCGCGGCCCGTCTCGGAAGGCGCCACTGGAGGGGAGGACACAGAGTCTCGCCATGCTCTGGAGGAATGACGAGAGCAGATTGAACCGATTTAGGCAGCGCCGCCAGCACGCAGAAGCATGCGCTCCATGCGGAAATCAGGCGTCGCTATCGGCCTCGTCAAGATCGCCATCAGCGTCGTCATGCTCGGCACCGGCCTTGGAGAGGCCCTTGGCCGCCTTGCGCAGGAGCTTGCGCAATTGCTTGCGCTCCTTGCCGTCGAGCTTGTCGAGAAGTTCCTCCTCGACTTCGTTCCAGACCGCGTCGAGCTCGGCCGCAGTGCTCTGGCCGGCTTCGGTCAGCGCGACCTGCACGAGGCGGCCGTCGCGATTGCCGCCCTCGCGGGTGACGAGGCCCTGCAGCGAGAGCCGCCCGATCGTCTTCGACACGGTCGGCGGCTTGACGCGTAGCAGCGCGGCGAGTTCGCCCATCGTCATCGGGGCCGGCTGCAGCGCCTTCAGCGCCTGCTCCTGCCCCGGAAACAAACCCAGCCCGTTCAGCCTCTCGCCCATCCGCGAACGGTGCAGCCGCGCGGTGACGAGCAGGGCACGGCCGACACTCTTCTCGATTGCCTTGGTCATGGGGTCGATCCTTCGGGCCGATCCTTGGACGGGTAAGCAGACGCTTCGCCGGCTGCGTAGTCGCGCGCGAACATGACAGACGGATGACAATCGGATGTCAGAGCTACGAGAGCGTGAGTTTGGTCGCGACTTTTTTCAGGAAAGCTGTCCGGCTGGCCGGAGTCGAGAGGTTCATCTCATGATGGGCGAGATAGGTCGTGCGCGCCAGCGGGTGGCAAACCGCCCGCAGTGCCCGACAGACCGCCTTGCGCGGCGGGTCGCCCATCAGGAAGGCGCGCCAGCGCGAGCCGCCATAGCTGGTCACCGCGACGAGCCGGCGAATATTGTGCAGAGCCGGCTGTGCCTTGCCATCGACCATCCTGAACGAGACGCCGGGCAGGAAGACCCGGTCGAGGAAGCCCTTGAGGATCGCGGGATAGCCGAAATTCCAGACCGGGAAGCACAGCACCAGCGCCTCGGCCCGCTTCACCCGCTCGACATAGGCAGCGACCGGCAGCGTGTTGCTGTCCGTGTCGTGATAGCCGCGCCGCTCTTCACAGCTCAGCACCGGGTCGAAGCCCTCCGCATAGAGATCGCAATCGTCGACCTCGTGCCCCGCCGCCTTCAGGCTGGCGACGACCGTCTCGTGGATGGCGGCGCCGAAGCTTTCCGGAACCGGATGGGCATAGAGGACGAGGACGCGCATGCGGGTGTTTCCGAGAAGGGATTGCTTTCCGAAGGAACCACAACGTCATCCCGGGCAAGCCGCAAAGCGGCGCCGATCCGGGATCCGTCGTAGAGCTCCGGCGACCTTCGATGGATCCCGGGTCAAGCCCGGGATGACGTCGTGTTTCCTTGCAAACTCGACATGATCCTTAGCCGACCCCGGCTTCGCTGAGGCTGCGGAACAGGAAGGTCTTGCCCGAGCGGTAGTCGTAGGACGGGTCTTCCCAGGCGATCATCTTGCCGGGATTGAGCAGGCCCTGCGGATCGGCCTCGCGCTTGAAGGCGAGCTGCGTCTCGTCGGTCTGCTTCATGCCCCCTTCCTCCAGCGTGTAGCGATGCGGGTTGAAGATCGGCGCGCCCATCTCCTCATGGATCGCCATGATCTCTTCCAGCCGCTCCTCGCTGGTGAAGCGCACCAGCGGCAGGCCGAAACAGGTGATCTTCCCGTCGAAGCGCACGAACTCGAGATGGCAGGTCACCTCGTCGCCGAACCGGGCATGGATCTTGTCCACCAGCTCGACCTGGTTGGGATAGGGATAGAGCACCTGCAGATAGGTGATCGCCGGATCGACGCGCAAAGCCCGCAGCGTCGTATGGTTCCAGCCGAGTTCGTAAGCCGGCGGCAGGCCCTTGGCATCCTCCGGCGAGAGCTTGTCGGTGCGCAGCAGAAGCTCCGCGCCCTTGAAGCGCCGCGCATAGGCGTAGAGCGCATCGACCGCGAAATCGGCGGCCATGACGATGACGAGATGGCTGTCGCGCGGCAGGAACTTGCGGTGGCGCAGGAAGTAGTCGTGCGGCGCGGGCGCGGCGACGACGCTGAGGTTCTTCAGCGCGAGCCCGTCCTGCTCGCCGACCGCATTGGCGAATTCGGTCGCGGCCCGCAGGTCCTCGAAGCCGACGATGACGTCGACCCAGTTATAGGCCGGCCCGAGCGGCATCTCGACTTCGGTGATGATGCCGTTGGTGCCATAGGCATGGGCGACCTTGTGCAGGTCCTCGCCGGAGAATTCGAGGATGCGCGGGCTTGCCTCCATCGTCGCGACCTTGAGCCGGATGATGTTGCCCCAGTCGCGCAAGCCGCCCCATTTGATCGAGCCGACGCCGCCCGAGCCGCCGGCGATGAAACCGCCAATCGAGGCCGTCTGATAGGTCGAGGGGTGCAGGCGCAGCTCCTGCCGCGAATGCGCGCGGGTCTCGTCGTCGATCCGGGCCATGATCGCGCCGGGCTCGGCGACATAACGGCCGGCGGCGATCTCCTTGACCTTGTTGAAGCCGGAGAGATCGAGCAGCACGCCGCCCGAGAGCGGCATGGCCTGTCCGTAATTGCCGGTGCCGGTGCCGCGCGGCGTGACGGGAATGCCAAGCTCATGGCAGGCGGCAAGCACCTGCACCACCTCCGCCTCGCTCGTCGGCGAGACCACGATATCGCCCACGACATGATCGAGCTGGCGCTTGAGGATCGGCGAGTACCAGAAGAAGTCGCGGCTCTTCTGCTTCACCAGCGCCGGGTTCTCCTCGGTGCGGATGCTGCCGAGACGGCTCTTCAGCGTGGCGATGTCGTAGCGTGCGGTCATGATGCTCTGCCCATCAGATGGTCGAGTTCGCGGTAGTCCGGCAGCGTCCGGTCGATCGCCTTGCCGGAAACCAGCACGGTGCGGTCGGCCTGCGGCCGGGAGAAGAGTTCGGTCCAGTCGCGCGCGCGCGTCAGGATGAGGTCGGCCGGCGCGCCGACCGCGATGACGCCGGCCCTGACGCCCATCACCTCGGCCGGTGTGCGCGCCACGGCATCGGCCCAGTCCGGCCCGGAATGGTCGAGCTGGAGGATGCGGGTGCCCTCGCGCAGCACCTCGACGAGGTCGAGATCGCCATAGGCATAGAACGGGTCGCGCGTATTGTCGGAGGCGATCATCACCGGCACGCCGGCCGCCTTCAATTCATGCAGCGCCGTGACGCCGCGCCAGCGCGGCGTGCGGCCGGGTTGCCGGTCCTGCAGATACATGTTGCAGAGCGGCAGCGAGACCACGGCGATGCCGGCCTCGCAGACCTTGGCAATGATCCGCGCCTCGTCCTCCGGTGCCTGAAGCGCCAGGGAGCAGCAATGCCCGCACAGGATGCGGCCGGTGAAACGATGGCGCAGAGCCGCGTCCGCGATGTGTTCCAGCGAGCGCGCCGACGGATCGTTGGTCTCGTCAACATGGAAGTCGAGATCGAAACCGTTCTCGATCGCCGCCCGAAACAGGATGTCGAGCGCCCGGTCGAGAACCGGAATCATATACGTGACGCAGCCGAGCAGGTTGTCGCCATGCGCCTTCACGGCAGCGACGATCGCCTGCATATGCGCCGGATCGAGTGCGGCATCGGCCCCGAAGAGCGGCGAAGCCTGAAGCGCGATGCGCCCGGCCCACTCCGCCCGCAACTCCGCATAGACCGGCCAGGAGATGCCGATCTGCTTGCCCAGCGAATCGAGATGCGTCCGCATCACCGCCGTGCCATGCGCGAAAGCGCCGCGCAGCGAGAAATCCATCCGCGCCCGCACGTCCCCGGCCGACCAGTTCGCCTCGCGATCGGCGCCGACGGTGTTCAACGCTCCCGGAAAGGTGCCGTCCGGATTGGGACTGCGCGGCCAGATATGGCCCTTGTCGAGATGGACATGCGCATCGACGAGCCGCGGCAAGGCGATGCCGCCATCGAGGCTCACCACGGACCCCACCTCGGCGGCCACCATCCCGGCAGGCTCGATCGCGGCCACGCGGCCATCCGCGACGGCAAGATCGACACGCGCCAGCCCGTTGCGGTCGGCCGGGATAGCATCGCCCTCGATCAGGCAGGCAGGCACGCGCAAATCGGTCAGGCGGAAAGCGGAGGCATCGGGTAGGCGGGCGAAACCGGTCGTCACGTTGTCTCGCCTCTCCTGCCTCTCAAGCTCCGGTTCGGAGATACCGGGCCAATGGAGCACTCGCAAGCCGCGCGGGCCTCTCCTCCCCGGCCGATGACGTCGCAGCCGGGAAAGCCGCGCATTCGGGCTTGTCCGGGCCGGCTGGATCGCGCATGAGGGCGGCGTCATCAGCCAACACGAGGTCGGACCATGACCGGCGAAGCCCGCATCATCGACGGCAAGGCCACTGCCGCTGCGCTCAGGGCCGAGATCGGCCGCGAGGTCGCGGCGATCAAGGCTAACAGGGGTATCGTGCCCGGCCTCCATGTCGTCCTCGTCGGCGAGGACCCGGCCAGCAAGGTCTATGTCGCCTCGAAGGAGAAGCTCGCGGTCGAGGTCGGCATGAACTCGGTCGCCCACCGGCTGCCGGCCGACACGACGGAAGCGCAGCTCCTCGCCAAGCTCGCCGAGCTCAACGCCGATGACAGCGTCGACGGCATCCTCGTCCAGCTTCCGCTGCCGAAGTATATCGATAGCGGCCGCATCATCGACGCCATCGACCCGGCCAAGGATGTCGACGGCCTGCATCCGATCAATGCTGGCCTGCTCGCCGGCGGCAAGAATGGCCTCGTGCCCTGCACGCCGCTCGGCTCCATGCTCCTTCTGAAACAGGCGCTGCCCTCGCTGTCCGGGCTCGACGCCGTGGTGATCGGCCGCTCGGAGCTGGTCGGTCGCCCGGTTGCGCAGCTCCTGCTTCAGGCCGACTGCACCGTCACCATCGCCCATTCGCGCACCCGCGACTTGGCCGCTGTCGTGAAGCGCGCCGATATCGTCATCGCTGCGGTGGGCCACCCGCGCATGGTCAAGGGCGACTGGATCAAGCCCGGCGCGACCGTGATCGATGTCGGCATCAACCGCCTGCCCGACGGCAAGCTGACCGGCGACGTCGATTTCGCGGAGGCCGTGAAGGTCGCGGGCGCGATCACCCCGGTCCCGGGCGGCGTCGGGCCGATGACCATCGCCTGCCTGCTCAAGAACACGCTGACGGCCTTCCACGCGCGGCGGGGGTGAGTTCAGCCGCCAACGAGACCGCCACAGGCGGCCTGGCTCTTTTCAGTTAGTTCTCGAACGAAAAAAGGAGCTGCAGGACTGCAGCTCCTTTTTTCGTTCTTGCAGCAGGGCCGTACCAGAGGCACGGCCCGCCGGCCCGATCACATATGGATCTGGCGCTTGTCGACCGCGAGCGCGGCTTCCTTCACCGCCTCGGCCAGCGTCGGATGGGCGTGGCAGGTGCGGGCGAGGTCCTCGGCCGAACCGCCGAACTCCATCAGCACGGTCACTTCCGCGATCAGGTCGCCGGCATGCGGGCCAATGATGTGGCAGCCGAGCACGCGGTCAGTCGCCGCATCGGCCAGCACCTTCACGAAGCCGTCGGTATGGCGCATGGCGCGGGCGCGGCCGTTCGCCGTGAACGGGAACTTGCCGACCTTGTAGGCGACGCCGGCCGCCTGCAGCTCTTCCTCGGTCTTGCCGATCGCGGCGACTTCCGGCGCGGTGTAGACGATGCCGGGAATGGCGTCGTAGTTCACATGGCCATGCTTGCCGGCGATGATCTCGGCGACGGCGACACCCTCATCCTCGGCCTTGTGCGCCAGCATCGGCCCGCGCACCACATCGCCGATCGCGTAGATGCCGGCGACATTGGTCTTGAAATGATCGTCGATGACGACGCGGCCGCGCTCGGTGGCGACGCCGGCCTTGTCGAGGCCGAGGCCATCCGTGTTCGGACGGCGGCCGATTGCGACCAGCACGATATCGGCATTGAGCGTGGTCGCCGTGCCGCCGGCGGCGGGCTCGACGGTGACGGTCGCGCCCTTCTTTCCGGTTTCGACCTTGGTGACCTTGGAACCGAGCTGGAAGGTGAAGCCCTGCTTCTGCAGGATGCGCTGGAACTGCTTGGCGACCTCGCCATCCATGCCGGGCAGGATGCGGTCGAGATATTCGACGACGGTGACCTTGGCGCCGAGACGGCTCCAGACCGAGCCGATCTCGAGGCCGATCACGCCGGCGCCGACCACGACGAGCTCCTTCGGCACAGCGCCGATCTCGAGCGCACCGGTCGAAGTCACGACGGTCTTCTCGTCGATGGTCACGCCCGGCAGCGGCGCCGATTCCGAACCCGTCGCGATGACGATGTTCTTGGTCTCGATCTCCTGCGCCTTGCCGTCCCCGGCGGTCACGATGACCTTGCCGGCGGCGGGGATCGAGGCGGTGCCGTGGAAGGCGTCGATCTTGTTCTTCTTCAGCAGGAAGCCGACACCGGTGACGTTCGCATCGATCGTCTCCTGCTTGTGGGCCATCATCGCCTTGAGATCGAGCTTCGGCTTGCCGACGACGATGCCGAGCTTCTCGAAGGTGTGGCCGGCCTCCTCGAACATCTCGGAGGCGTGCAGCAGCGCCTTGGAGGGGATGCAGCCGACATTGAGGCAGGTGCCGCCATGGGTCTTGCGCTTCTCGACCACCGCGACCTTGAGGCCGAGCTGGGCGGCGCGGATGGCGCAGACATAGCCGCCGGGGCCGGTTCCGATGACGACGAGATCGTAGGCCGCAGCCATGGTGACTTCCTTTCCTGTGTTCGAATGCGGCGGCGCTTCAGCGCCCGCCGGTCACGTTCAAGACGGTTCCGTTGGTGTAGGAGGCCTCATCCGAGAGCAGCCAGGCGATCGCCTGCGCCACCTCGCGCGCCGTGCCCTCGCGCTTCATCGGAAGCTGGTCGCGCAAAGCAGCGACGCGATCGGGCATGCCGCCGCTGGCATGGATCTCCGTATCGATGATCCCGGGCCTGACGGCATTGACCCGGATGCCCTCGGCCGCGACCTCGCGGGCGAGGCCAAGCGTGAAGATGTCGATGCCGGCTTTTGCGGCGGCATAGTCGAGATATTGCCCGGCACCGGCCAGCACCGCCGCAGCGGAGGACAGGTTGACGATGCCGCCACCCTGCCCGCCATGGCGGGTCGACATCCGCTTCACCGCCTCGCGGGCGCAGAGAAAGCTGCCGGTGAGGTTGATCCGGAACATCCGGTCAAGACGAGCGAGATCCATCTCGTCGAGGCGCTGCGGGGCATCGATCACGCCGGCATTGTTGACCAGCGCCGTCAGCCGTCCAAGCTGGTCGGCCGCCGCGAAGATCGCGGCGACATCAGCCTCATTGCCGACATCGCCCTTGACCGCCACGGCCTGCCGGCCTCGGCCGTTGACGGCCGTGACCGTCTCGGCCGCGGCCTCAGCATTGGACTGGTAGTTGACGACGAGATCGTAGCCGCGCTCCGCGAGCAGGATCGCGGTCGCCCGGCCGATTCCCCGGCTGCCGCCGGTGACGATCGCAACGCCCGACACGTCCTGCTCCGCGCGATCAGAGATCGAGGACGAGGCGCGCCGGATCCTCCAGGCCTTCCTTGATACGGACGAGGAAGGTCACGGCTTCCTTGCCGTCGATGATGCGGTGGTCGTAGCTGACCGCGAGATACATCATCGGGCGGATCTCGATCTTGCCGTTCACGACGACCGGACGCTCCTGGATCTTGTGCATGCCCAGGATCGCCGACTGCGGCGCGTTCAGGATCGGGGTCGACATCAGCGAGCCGTAGACGCCACCGTTCGAGATGGTGAAGGTGCCGCCCTGCATCTCCTCGATCGAGAGCTTGCCGTCGCGGGCCTTGCGGCCGAACTCGCCGATCTTCTTCTCGACGCCGGCGATCGAAAGCTCGTCCGCATCGCGCACGACCGGAACCACCAGGCCCTTCTCGGTGCCGACGGCGACGCCGATATGGTAGTAGTTCTTGTAGATGATGTCGGTGCCGTCGATCTCGGCATTGACCGCCGGGATCTCCTTCAGCGCCTGCACGCAGGCCTTCACGAAGAAGCCCATGAAGCCGAGCTTCACGCCGTGCTTCTTCTCGAACACGTCCTTGTACTGGTTGCGCAGCGCCATCACGCCGGACATGTCGACCTCGTTGAAGGTCGTCAGCATCGCCGCGTTGGACTGGGCTTCCTTGAGGCGGCGCGCGATGGTCTGGCGCAGCTTGGTCATCTTGACGCGCTCTTCGCGGGCGCCGTCATCCGGCGCCGACGGGGCGCGGACGGCGATCGGCGCAGGCGCGGCGGCCGGGGCGGCAGCGCCGCCGGTCGCGATCGCGGCGAGCATGTCGCCCTTGGTCACGCGGCCATCCTTGCCGGAGGCGGCGACCTTGGACGGATCGACGCCGCTCTCGGCAGCGAGACGCGAGACGGCCGGGCCGGAATCGGCGGCCTTGGTCGCGGCAGCCTTAGGAGCCTCTGCGGCGGGAGCCGGAGCGACGGCAGGCTTGGCCTCGGCCTTCGGCGCGGGAGCAGCAGCGGCGCCGCCTTCGGCGATCGTGCCGAGCAGGGCGCTGACACCGACGGTATCGCCTTCCTTGGCGACGATCTCGCCGAGCACGCCGGCGGCCGGCGCGTTCACTTCCAGCGTCACCTTGTCGGTCTCGAGCTCGACGAGGGGCTCGTCGGCCTTCACCGCCTCGCCCGGCTTCTTGAACCACTTGCCGATGGTGGCCTCGGAAACGGATTCGCCGAGGGTGGGTACGCGGATTTCGGTCGCCATGTCAGGCCTCTTCTTATTCGGATCTCGTGGAGGTCATCCCGGGCGGAGCGAAGCGCAGACCCGGGATCCATTCCGGAACGGTTCAGGCATGGATCCCGGATCGGCGCCGCTCACGCGGCTTGTCCGGGATGACACCAAGCTTAAGCGGCAAAAGCCTCGTCGAGGAAGGCGTTGAGCTGGGCGAGATGTTTGGACATCAGGCCGGTCGCGGTCGCGGCCGAGGCCGGGCGGCCGACATAGCGCGGACGCTTCGACTTCGAGCCGGCATGGCCGAGCACCCATTCCAGATAGGGCTCGACGAAGGTCCAGGAGCCCATGTTCTTCGGCTCCTCCTGGCACCAGACCACGTCGGCGCCCTTGAAGCGCGCCAGCTCCTGAGCCAGCGTCTTCAGCGGGAACGGATAGAGCTGCTCGACGCGCATCAGGTAGACATCGTCGACGCCGCGCTTCTCGCGCTCCTCCAGCAGGTCGAAATAGACCTTGCCCGAGCAGAGCACGACGCGGCGGATCTTCGAGTCCTTGACCAGCTTGGTGGTCGACTTGCCGCGCTCGGCATCGTCAGCCAGCACGCGGTGGAAGGTCGAGCCCTCGGCGAGGTCGGCGAGGTCGGAGATGCAGCGCTTGTGGCGCAGCAGCGACTTCGGCGTCATCAGGATCAGCGGCTTGCGGAAGTCGCGCTTCAGCTGGCGGCGCAGGATGTGGAAGTAGCTCGCGGGCGTCGAGCAGTTCGCCACCTGCATGTTGTCCTCAGCGCACATCTGCAGGAAGCGCTCGAGGCGGGCGGAGGAGTGCTCCGGACCCTGGCCCTCGTAGCCATGCGGCAGCAGGCAGACGAGGCCCGACATGCGCAGCCACTTGCGCTCGCCCGACGAGATGAACTGGTCGAACACGACCTGCGCGCCGTTGGCGAAGTCGCCGAACTGCGCTTCCCACATCGTCAGAGCGTTCGGCTCCGACAGGGTGTAGCCGTATTCGAAGCCGAGCACGGCCTCTTCCGAGAGCATCGAGTTGATGACCTCGTAGCGGGGCTGGTCCTCGCGGATATGGTTCAGCGAGGTGTGGCGGGCTTCGGTCTCCTGATCGATCAGCACCGAATGGCGCTGCGAGAAGGTGCCGCGTTCGCAATCCTGGCCGGAGAGGCGCACCGGATTGCCGTCGAGCAGCAGCGAGCCGAAGGCCAGCGCCTCGGCGGTCGCCCAGTCGATGCCCTCGCCGCTCTCGACCGCCTTCTTGCGGTTGTCGAGGAAGCGCTGGATCGTCTTGTGGACGTTGAAGCCGGCCGGGACGGCCGTGATCTTCTCGGTGATCTCCCTGAGCACCGCCGCCGGCACACCGGTGGCGCCGCGGCGCGGGTCGTCCTCGTCGGCGCGGATCGCCTTCATGCCGGCCCAGCGGCCATCGAGCCAGTCGGCCTTGTTCGGCTTGAAGGCCTGGCCGGCGTCGAACTCGATTTCCAGCTTGCCCTTCCAGGCGGCACGCATTTCGTCGAGCTCGCCGGCGGTGATCACGCCCTCGGCCTCGAGCTTGGCGCCGTAGAGCTCCAGCGTCGACTTGTGGCCGCGGATCTTGCGGTACATCAGCGGCTGGGTGAAGCCCGGCTCGTCGCCTTCGTTATGGCCGAAGCGGCGATAGCAGAACATGTCGATCACGACCGGCTTGTGGAATTTCTGCCGGAACTCGATCGCGACCTTGGCGGCGAAGACCACCGCTTCCGGATCGTCGCCGTTCACATGGAAGACCGGAGCCTCCACCATCTTCGCCACGTCGGACGGATAGGGCGAGGAGCGCGAATAGCGCGGATAGGTGGTGAAGCCGATCTGGTTGTTGATGATGAAATGCAGCGAGCCGCCGGTGCGGTGGCCCTTGAGGCCGGAGAGGCCGAGGCATTCCGCCACGACACCCTGGCCGGCGAAGGCCGCGTCGCCATGGATCAGCAGCGGCAGCACCTTGGAGCGCTCGACGATGTCGCCGAACTGGTCCTGCTTGGCGCGCACCTTGCCGAGCACGACGGGGTCGACGATCTCGAGATGCGACGGGTTGGCGGTCAGCGAGATATGGACGTTGTTGCCGTCGAACTCGCGATCGCTGGAAGCACCGAGATGGTACTTCACGTCGCCCGAGCCCTCGACGTCATCAGGCGCGAAGGAGCCGCCCTTGAACTCGTGGAACAGCGCGCGGTGCGGCTTGCCCAGAACCTGGGTCAGCACGTTGAGGCGGCCGCGATGGGCCATGCCGAAGACGATGTCGCGCACGCCGAGCGCGCCGCCGCGCTTGATGATCTGCTCCAGCGCCGGGACCAGCGCCTCGCCACCATCGAGGCCGAAGCGCTTGGTGCCGGTGAACTTGAGATCCAGGAACTTCTCGAAGCCCTCGGCCTCGACGAGCTTGTTCAGGATCGCCTTCTTGCCTTCCTTGGTGAAGGCAATCTCCTTGTCCGGCCCCTCGATGCGCTCCTGCAACCAGGCCTTCTGCTCGGGGTCGGAGATGTGCATGAACTCGACGCCGACCGTGCCGCAATAGGTCCGCTGCAGGATCGCGACCATCTCGCGGATCGAGGCGAACTCCATGCCGAGCACGTTGTCGATGAAGATCTTGCGGTCGAGGTCCGCGTCGGTGAAGCCGAAGGCGGCCGGCGACAGTTCCTCATGGTCGGTGCGGCTCTCGATCCCCAGCGGGTCGAGCTTGGCATGGAGATGGCCGCGCATCCGGTAGGCGCGGATCAGCATGATCGCGCGCACGGAATCGCGGGTCGCCTGCTGCACGTCGGCGGCGGAGAGCGCGGTGCCGGCAGCCTTGGCCTTGGCGCCGAGCTTGTCGGAGATCACCTTCTCGACGACGGCCCAGTTGCCGTCCAGCGCCGAGACCAGCTCGCCATTGGCGACGATCGGCCAGTTCGGCTTTTTCCAGGACGCGCCCTTGGCGTTCTGCAGGACGGCTTCCTTGTCGTCCTTCAGCGCGCCGAAGAAGCTCTGCCACTGCTCGTCGACCGACTTGGGATCGGCCTCGTAGCGGGCATAGAGGTCCTCGATATAGGCAGCGTTGCCGCCATAGAGGAAGCCGGTCTGCGCGAGAGCCTCGTTGATGTCCTGGCGAGCCATGATGCTCCTGCCTTCCTTCGCCGCTTAAGCCATGTCCGAACCCCTGCCCGGACATCCTTCATTCTGCCGTCATGCCCAGGCCTGCCCCGGGCAACTCCTCGGGATTTGGCGGCGCGTCATGGCCGGCTCAAGGCCAGTCATGACGCGCCAAAACGCCTCAGCCCTTCAACACTTCGACCAAGGTCTTTCCAAGGCGCGCCGGCGAGGGCGAGACCCGGATACCGGCCGCTTCCATCGCCGCGATCTTGTCCTCGGCGCCGCCCTTGCCGCCCGAGATGATCGCGCCGGCATGGCCCATGCGGCGGCCGGGAGGGGCCGTGCGGCCGGCGATGAAGCCGACCATCGGCTTCTTGCGGCCGCGCTTGGCCTCGTCCTTGATGAACTGCGCCGCGTCCTCTTCGGCCGAGCCGCCGATCTCGCCGATCATGACGATCGACTCGGTCTTGTCGTCGGCCAGGAACATCTCGAGCATGTCGATGAACTCGGTGCCCTTGACCGGGTCGCCGCCGATGCCGACGGCCGTGGTCTGGCCGAGGCCCTCGTTCGTGGTCTGGAACACCGCCTCATAGGTCAGCGTGCCCGAGCGCGAGACGATGCCGACATTGCCCGGCTTGAAGATGTTCGCCGGCATGATGCCGATCTTCGACTGGCCGGCGGTGACGACGCCGGGGCAGTTCGGGCCGATCAGGCGGGTCTTGGAGCCGACCAGCGAACGCTTGACGCGGACCATGTCGAGCACCGGGATGCCCTCGGTGATGCAGATCACCAGCGGGATCTCGGCATCGATCGCCTCGCAGATCGCGTCCGCAGCGCCCGGAGGCGGCACGTAGACGACCGAAGCGTCGGCGCCGGTCTTGGCCTTGGCCTCGTGCACGCTGTCGAAGACGGGCAGGCCGAGATGGAGCGAGCCGCCCTTGCCCGGCGAGGTGCCGCCGACCATCTGCGTGCCATAGGCGATCGCCTGCTCGGAGTGGAAGGTCCCGTTCTTGCCGGTGAAGCCCTGGCAGATGACCTTGGTGTTCTTGTCGATCAGGATGGACATGTCTGCTCCTCAGGCCTTCTTGATCGCGGCGACGATCTTCTGCGCGGCGTCGTCGAGGTCGTCGGCGGGGATGACGTTGAGGCCGGACTCGCGGATGATCTGCTTGCCTTCCTCGACATTCGTGCCTTCGAGACGCACGACCAGCGGAACCTGAAGGCCGACGGCCTTCACCGCGGCGATGACGCCGCGCGCGATGACGTCGCACTTCATGATGCCGCCGAAGATGTTGACGAGGATGCCCTTCACCTTCGGGTCGGCGGTGATGATCTTGAACGCCGCCGTCACCTTCTCTTCGGAGGCACCGCCGCCGACGTCGAGGAAGTTGGCGGGCGATTCCCCATAGAGCTGGATGATGTCGAGCGTCGCCATGGCGAGGCCGGCGCCGTTGACCATGCAGCCGATCGTGCCGTCGAGCGCGATATAGGCGAGGTCGTATTTGGAGGCCTCGATCTCCTTCTCGTCCTCTTCAGTCGTATCGCGGAGCGCAACGACCTCGGGGTGACGATAGAGCGAGTTCGAGTCGAACGAGACCTTGGCGTCCAGGCACTTGAGCTGGCCCTGGGTGGTCACGATCAGCGGGTTGATCTCCAGCATGTCCATGTCCTTGGCCACGAACGCGTTGTAGATCTGGCCGAGCACGGTGCCGGCCTGCTTGGCGAGGTCGCCCTTCAATCCGAGGATGCGCGCCATGGCGCGGCCGTGATGCGGCATGATGCCGGTGGCCGGATCGACCGAGAAGGTCTCGATCTTCTCGGGCGTGTCATGGGCGACGGCCTCGATGTCCATGCCACCCTCGGTCGAAACGACAAAGGCGATGCGCGAGGTCTCGCGGTCGACCAGAGCCGAGAGGTAGAACTCCTTCTCGATGTCCGAGCCGTCCTCGATATAGAGGCGGTTGACCTGCTTGCCGGCCTCGCCGGTCTGGATCGTGACCAGCGTGTTGCCGAGCATTTCCTTGGCGTGGGCCTCGACCTCGGCCACCGACTTGGCGAGGCGAACGCCGCCCTTGGCATCGGCCGGCAGTTCCTTGAACTTGCCCTTGCCGCGCCCGCCGGCGTGGATCTGCGACTTCACGACGTAAAGCGGCCCCGGCAGCTTCTTGGCGGCCTCGACCGCCTCCGCCACCGTCAGCGCCGGGAAACCGGCCGAAACGGGCGCGCCGAATTCCTTGAGGATGGCTTTGCCCTGGTATTCGTGGATGTTCATGTGCTCGGTTTCCCTGACAGCGACCGAAAATTGACGAAAGGGCGGCCGCGCGTATCCGCGCCGCCGCCCTTGCTTAAATCACGCGAGTGACGAGTCGATGTTCTTGCAGGCGTCGATCAGGCCCTGCACCGAAGCCACCGACTTCGCCAGCATCTCCTTCTCGGCGCCGTTGAGGCGGATCTTGACGACGCGCTCGACGCCCTTGGCACCGATCACGACGGGAACGCCGACGAACATGTCCTTGACGCCATACTGGCCCTTCAGCGCAGCCGCCGCCGGCAGGACGCGCTTCTGGTCCTTGAGATAGCTCTCGGCCATCGCGATCGCGGAGGCAGCCGGGGCATAGAAGGCCGAGCCGGTCTTGAGCAGGTTGACGATCTCGCCGCCGCCCTTGCGGGTGCGCTCGACGATGGCGTCCAGCTTCTCCTGCGTGGTCCACTTCATCTTGACGAGGTCCGGCAGCGGGATGCCGGCGACGCCCGAGTAGCGAACCAGCGGCACCATGTCGTCGCCATGGCCGCCGAGCACGAAGGCCGAGACGTCCTTGACCGAAACGTTGAACTCCTCGGCGAGGAAGTGGCGGAAGCGGGCGCTATCGAGCACGCCGGCCATGCCGCAGATCATGTTGGGCTTCAGGCCCGAGAACTTCTGGAGCGCCCAGACCATCGCGTCGAGCGGGTTGGTGATGCAGATCACGAAGGCCTTCGGGGCGTACTGCTTGATGCCTTCGCCGACCGACTTCATTACCTTGAGGTTGATGCCGATCAGGTCGTCGCGGCTCATGCCGGGCTTACGCGGCACGCCGGCGGTGACGATGATCACGTCGGCGCCCTTGATGTCCTCGTAGGAGTTCGTGCCCTTGTAGCCGGCGTCGAAGCCGTCGACCGGGGCGGACTCGGCGATGTCCAGGCCCTTGCCCTGCGGAATGCCCTCGGCGATGTCGAACAGGACGATGTCGCCCAGTTCCTTGAGGCCGGCGAGGTGAGCGAGCGTGCCGCCGATCTGGCCGGAGCCGATGAGGGCGATCTTCTTACGGGCCATTGCCTAGTCCTTTGTTTCTGGCGCGACCATCGATCCGGCCTTTGCCGGCTTCGACATTCAAAATGCCTTGGCGCTGCGACAGGTCAGCTCCCCGGAGGGAGCCGGCCAAACCGTGCGTTCCTTTGGCCCAAACCGGCCTTTTGCCGCAACCCTCGCCGCAAAAGCGGCTTTTCTCGGGCACCGGACGCCTCGCGCGACATCGCGCGAGGCCGGCTTATATTTTTCAATAACTTAGAAGAGGCAGATAATCACACTCGGTTCCACGAGGAACGAAATCCGGCAATTACAATTTACAGAAACTGTAATTCGTCACCAGATTATTCACACGATCCCGCTGCCGAGCACCCGCAGGATCACGCGGATCAGGGTCGAGAGCCGCGTATCGACCGAGGCCTGCGGCACGTCCGCCTCCAGCGCGAGCGAGGCCGGATGGATGAAGCGGTTGGTGGCGTCGATGACGAAGGCGATCGCCCGGTCGCGGTCGCGCGGCTCGAACACGCCGGTCGCCATGCCCTCGTCGACCACCCGTTCGAACAGGGCGCGCACGCGCGTGCGGTTGCGCCGGCTGATTGCGTGCCGCTTGGCCACCGCCAGCGACAAGGCCGCGAAGAGATGCGGCTCCTCGGTCAGCAGGTCGCGATTGGCCTTGGCCAGCGCCAGGATCAGGCGCTCGAGCTTGTCGTCGGCCGGGTCGGGTCCGTCGGCGACATCGGCGAGCCGGCGCTCGGTCGCCTTCAGCCAGACATCGACGACGGCGTCGATCAGCGCGCCCTTGGAGGGAAAGTAGCGATAGACATTGGCATGGGTCATGCCCGCCTCTTCCGCCACCGCGACGACGGTGAAGCGCTTCAGCCCGAACTTGCGCAGATGCTCGCCGGCGACCGTGAGGATGCGGGTCTCGCTCGGTTCGCGCTGCGGCATCGTCAGGTCTCCACCAGCCCCGTCGTATCCCCGCTCGCCGTGGAATCCGGCCGGCCATGCGGCATCGCCAGATACTCCTCGGAGCGCATCTCGATCAGGCGGGAGACGGTGCGGTCGAACTCGAAGGCCTCGCGCCCCTTGTTCGCGCGATAGAGCTCATGCGGTTCGGCCGCCGCCGAGGCGACGAGCTTCACATGATGCTCATAGAGCGTGTCGATCAGGATGATGAAGCGCTTGGCCTCGTTGCGTCGGTCGAAATCGAGGATCGGGATATCGTCGAGCACCAGCATATGGAAGCGCTGTGCCAGCGCGATGTAGTCGGAAGCGCCATAGGCCTGCGCGCAGAGATCGGCGAAACCCGCCCGCGCCACGCCGCCGGCCGCCTGCGGCAGGACGAGATCGTGGCCCTGCACGGTGAGGACCGTACGCTGGCCCTGCGCCTTGCCCGACAGCGCCTTGAAGGCGGTATCGAGCGCAGCCTTCGCCTTCTCGTCGGCCGGGGCATGATAGACCGGCGCACCGCCCAGCTTCTCCAGCCGGAAATCGGTGCGCGCATCGAGCTTGAGCACCTCGACCTTGGTCTGCAGCAACGCGATGAAGGGCAGGAACAGCGCCCGGTTGAGCCCGCCCTCATAGAGCCGCGACGGCTCGACATTCGAAGTCGCGACCACCACCACGCCCGCCGCGAACAGCGCCGTGAACAGCCGCCCGAGAATCATCGCATCGGCGATATCGGTGACGGTGAACTCGTCGAAGCAGAGCAGATAGGCCTCTTCCGCCAGCGCGGCCGCAACCGGCGCGATCGGATCGGCGTCCTTGACCTCGCCGCTCTTGATCTTTTGGCGGAAGGCATTGATGCGGCCATGGACGTCGGCGAGGAATTCGTGGAAATGCACGCGGCGCTTGCGCTTCACCGGCGCTGCCTCGAAGAACATGTCCATCAGCATGGTCTTGCCGCGGCCGACCGAGCCCCAGACATAGAGCCCCTTCGGCACCGCCGCCGTGTCTGGCTTCTTGCCGAAGAGCCAGCCGAGCGCGCTGCCCTTGCGGGCCAGGCGCCGGGCGGCAAGCGTTTCGGTCAGCGCCTGGAGCTTCTTGACCACCGCGACCTGCGCGGGATCGCGCTCGATGGCGCCCGCCTCGACCAGGGCGGCATAACGGTCGGTGATCGAGGCTGACATGACGGCGGGCGCTGGCGATCCAGAAAAGACCTCACCGGGTTACGGCAGCCCTGCCCTCATCGCAAGCCCGCCGAGCACTCGCGGCGAAAGGCCTTACGCCGTCGGAGTTGCGACGAAGTCGCGTGTGCGCGCCTGCTTCGCTGCGACGAGGATGATCCGGGGCGCTCCCTGCTCGACGATCTCGCCGCCCTTCATGAAGGCGATGTCGTCGGCGACCTCGCGCAGGAAGCTAGGCTCATGCGTCGCCACGATCATGGTCAGGCCCGAGCCTGCAAGCCCGCGGATCACATCGAGAACCTCGCCCGCGGCGTCCGGATCGAGCCCGGCCATCGGTTCGTCCAGCAGCATCAGCCGCGGCCTCGCCGCCATCGCCCGCGCGATGGCGAGGCGTTGCCGCTGCCCGCCCGGGAGTTCACTCGGATAGGAATCGCGCCGATCTGCCAGCCCGACCCTCTCCAGCGCCGCCATCGCCTCCATGACGATCTCCCTGCGCGGCCGCCTCAGCAGGGCGAGCGGCCCCTCGATGACATGCTGCAGGGCGGTCATATGGTCGAGCAATTCCGGGCGCTGCGACACCATGCCGATGGTTGGGTGACGGCGCGCGCTCTCCGGTTCGACCGGCTCTCCGTCGATCTCGATCGAACCCTGATCGATCGCCTCGCTTTGACCGATGCAGCGCAGTAGCGTCGATTTGCCCGCACCCGGCGGCCCGATGATGCACTGGACCTGCCCTGGTTCGACCGCGAGCGAGACGTCGTTCAGTGCGATCTGCGGGCCAAAGCGCTTACTCACACGCGTGATCGTGACGGCAGCGCCTTCCGCCTTCGTGATCTGCGCCGCGCTCAACGTCGCGCCCTCCCGCGCTGCTCTTCAAGAATGGCTTTGGAGGCCATAGCGCCCGATCTTCGGCAAGGCCAGCCCGGCGAAACCTCCCGCTCGCCCGCGCGTTGTCGCGAAGGAGGACGCGCCATGCACACCATTCTGCCTGCCCCGGACCATGTCGCCGCCTATCGCCTGTCGCGGACGCTGACGGCTGAGGATATCGACGCGATCGTAGCCGATATCGAGGCACGGCTGACCCGCCACGAGAAGCTCGGCATCCTCGCCGACATGACCGATTTCACCGACATGACACTCGCCGCGGCCTGGAAGGACGCGCGCTACAGCATCGGCAAGCTCTGGGAGCTCAGGCGCTTTCCGAAGGAGGCCGTAATCACCGACAGGGGCTGGCTCGCCGGCTTCGTCGATCTGCTCGACCCGGCGATCCCCTTCGTCAAGGTCCGCGCCTTCAAGCCCGAGGACTATGACAAGGCGCTGAGCTGGGTCGGCGATATCGAGGGCGGGCCGGACGCCTGAGGCTTACGCGGCTCCGCTGCGCGCGAAGGTCTCGTCGAAGGCGTAGCCCGCGCCGCGCACGGTGCGCAGCGGGTCCTTGGCATCACCCGGCGTGATCGCCTTGCGCAAACGCCCGACATGGACGTCCACCGTGCGCTCGTCGATATAGACGTCGCGGCCCCAGACTGCGTCGAGGAGCTGCGCGCGCGAATAGACCCGGCCCGGCGCCTGCATCAGGAATTCCAGCAGGCGGAACTCGGTCGGCCCGAGATGCAGTTCGCTCCCCGCCCGCCGGACACGCCGCGTCGTGCGGTCGAGTTCGAGGTCGCCGGCCGCGAGCAGGCCGGCGACGTGACCGGGCTTCGCCCTGCGCAGCAGCGCCTGGATGCGCGCGATCAGCTCCGGCAGCGAGAAGGGCTTGACGACATAGTCGTCGGCGCCGGTCGCAAGGCCACGAACCCGCTCGGTCTCCTCGCCGCGCGCCGTCAACATGATGATCGGCACGCGCTCGGTATCGCGCCGCGAGCGCAGGCGCCGGCAGAGTTCGATGCCGGACAGGCCCGGCAGCATCCAGTCAAGCAGGACGAGATCGGGCGTGTGATCGCGCAGGTGCAGTTCCGCATCGTCCCCGCGCGCGACGCTGTCCACCTCGAAGCCCTCGGCCTCGAGGTTGTAGCGCAGCAGCAGGGTGAGCGGCTCCTCGTCCTCGACGATCAGGATGCGTGCGGCCATGCTTCTTTTCCGTCCGTCATTCGAGCCTGCCGTCATGCTCGCCCCTGTGGCGAGCATCCACGTCTTGAACGGCACCTGCCAGGACGAAGACGTGGATGGTCGGGACAAGCCCGACCATGACGGAAAGGCTACGGCACTTCGTGTTCGTTCAGTTTCCCGTCACCGCTTCGACCTCGATATTGGTCGTATCGAGCTTGGGACGGTTCACATCGAGGGAATCGCCGGTGACGAGGTAATGGATGGTCTCGGCGATATTGGTGGTGTGGTCGCCGATGCGCTCGATGTTCTTCGCGCAGAACAGCAGATGCGTGCAGAAGGTGATGTTGCGCGGATCTTCCATCATGTAGGTCAGGAGTTCGCGGAACAGCGAGGTGTAGAGCGCGTCGATCTCGTCGTCGCGCTTCCAGACCTCGAGCGCCTTCTGCTCGTTGGTCGCGGCATAGGCGTCGAGCACGTCCTTGAGCTGGGCCTGCACGAGACGGCTGATATGCTCGAGGCCGACGACCGCGCGATGCGGCGGCTGGAACTGCCCGGCGATGGCGACGGCGCGCTTGGCGATGTTCTTGGCGAGATCGCCGACGCGCTCGATGTCGGAAGCGAGGCGGATCGCCGAGATCAGCTCGCGCAGATCCTGCGCCAGCGGCTGGCGCCGGGCGATGGTGAGCACGGCCTTCTCCTCGACCTCGCGCTGGAGATTGTCGAGGCGCTGGTCGGCCGAGATGATCTTCTGGGCGAGCGCGGTGTCGCGGCGAACGAGCGCGACCGTGGAATCGCCCAGCATGCGCTCGGCCATGCCGCCCATTTCGGCAAGGCTGCGGCGGATGCCTTCGAGATCGGTGTCGTAGGAGCGGACGATATGGTCGGTCATGGCGTTGTCCTCCGGCACATCGGGCCGAAAAGTGGAAACCGGTTTTCGGGCAAGCCGATGCGAAACTAAATGTCGCTTAGCCGAAACGGCCGGTGACGTAGTCCTGGGTCTGCTTCTTGGCGGGGTTCATGAAGATCGTGTTGGTCGGCGCGAACTCGATGACCTCGCCGAGATACATGAACGCCGTGTACTGCGAGATGCGCGCCGCCTGCTGCATGTTGTGCGTGACGATCGCGATGGTGAAGTCGCTCTTGAGCTGCTCCAGCAGGTCCTCGATCTTGCCGGTCGAGATCGGGTCGAGCGCCGAGGTCGGCTCGTCGAACAGGATCACCTCCGGCTTCTGCGCGATGGTGCGGGCGATGCACAGGCGCTGCTGCTGGCCGCCGGAGAGGCCCATGCCCGAGCTCTTCAGCTTGTCCTTGACCTCGTCCCAGAGCGCGGCACGGCGCAGGGCACCCTCGACGCGGTCGTCGAGCTCCGATTTCGGCGGCTTCTCGTAGAGGCGGATGCCGAAGGCGACGTTGTCGTAGATCGACATCGGGAACGGCGTCGGCTTCTGGAAAACCATGCCGACGCGCGAGCGCAGCTCGTTCACATCGACGTCCTTGCCGATGATGTTGCGGCCATCGAGCATGATCTCGCCTTCGGCGCGCTGCTCCGGATAAAGCGAGTAGATGCGGTTGAAGATGCGCAGCAGGGTCGACTTGCCGCAGCCCGACGGGCCGATCAGCGCCGTGACGTGGCGGTCGCGGAAGTCGAGATTGATGTTCTTCAGCGCCTTGTGCTCGCCGTAGTAGAAATCGAGGTTCTTCACCGCGATCCGGACGGGCGCCTCGGCATCGAGCGACTGGGGGGAGAGTTCAAGGGTCGAAAGCATCGACATGGGTCCTCAAGGTCGGTCGCGACCGGGTTGGTTTCAGGCTCACTTGCTGCCGGCGACGATGCGCCGGGCAATGATCGAGAGCACGAGGATCGAGACGGTGATGATGAGCGAGCCGGCCCAGGCGAGCTGCTGCCAGTTCTCGTAAGGGGCGGAGGCGAACTGGTAGATCGTCACCGGCAGGTTCGAGACGCCGCCGACCAGCGTCGGCGAGAACCAGAAATTGTTGTTGAGCGCGGTGAAGAGCAGCGGCGCGGTCTCGCCGGCGATGCGGGCGAGCGCCAAGAGGATGCCGGTGACCATGCCGGCCTTGGCCGCGCGCCAGGTCACCGAGGTGATGACGACGGAGGGCGGCGCGCCGAGCGCGGCGCCGGCTTCACGCAGCGGACCGGGCACGAGGTTCAGCATGTCCTCGGTGGTGCGCACGATGACCGGGATCGCGATGATGCCGAGCGCGACGCCGCCGGCCCAACCGGAATAACCGCGGAACGGCTCGACCAGGATGACGTAGACGAACAGGCCGATCAGGATCGACGGTGCCGAGAGCAGGATGTCGTTGATGAAGCGGATCAGGTTGGCGAGCTTCGAGCCGCGGCCGTATTCCGCAAGCCAGGTCCCGGCCAGCACGCCGATCGGCGTGGCGATCGCGATGCCGAGGAAGGTCAGCACGAAGGAGCCGACGATGGCGTTGGCGATGCCGCCGCCTTCCGTGCCGGGGCCGGGCGTCACCGCCGTGAAGGTCGCGATCGAAAGGCCGCCGACGCCCTTCACCACGAGCATGCCGAGGATCCAGAACAGCACGAAGATGGCGATGAAGGTGAAGCCGGTGGCGATGACCTTCATCAGCCGGTCGGCGGTGCGGCGCGACTGGCGCACGCGCCCCCAGGGCTGATAAGGCAGTTCGCGAGGCGTGGTCGTCATGGTCATGGGGTTGAGCCTCAGTAGCGCTTGACGCGGGCGACCAGCAGTCGCGCGATGACGAGGACGACGAAGGTGACGAAGAACAGGATGCAGCCGAGCGCGATCAGCGCGTTGAGCTGCAGGCCCAGCGCCTCGTTGAATTCGTTGGCGATGCGCGAGGCGATCGTCGAGCCGGGATCGAGGATCGAGGCCGAGAGCCGGTTGGCGTTGCCGACCACGAAGGTCACCGCCATGGTCTCGCCGAGCGCGCGGCCGAGGCCGAGCATCACCGCGCCGATGATCGAGACGCCGGCCTGCGGCACCAGCACATGGCGCACGACCTCCCAGGTCGTCGCACCGATGCCATAGGCGCTCTCGCGCAGCACGGAGGGGATCTGCTCCAGCATGTCGCGCGTGATCGAGGCGATGAAGGGGATGATCATGAAGGCCAGGATGATACCAGCCGTGAAGATGCCCAGCCCCGAGGGCGAGCGCGCATAAAGCACGGTGCCGACGATCGGCATGCCCTCGACGATGTTCGAGAGCGGGATCTGCACATAGGCCGCGAAGAGCGGCACGAAGACGAACAGGCCCCACATGCCGTAGATGATCGAGGGCACGGCGGCGAGCAGCTCGATCGCGGTCCCGACCGGCTTCTTGAACCAGGCCGGGGCGAGCTGCGTCAGGTAGACCGCGATGCCAAGCGAGAGCGGCACGCCGATCACCAGCGCGATCAGCGCCGTCGAGAGCGTGCCGACGATCGCCGGCCAGGCACCGTATTGCTCGTTCTGCGTATCCCAGACGCTGGAGGTGATGAAGCCGAGGCCGAATTCGCGGAAGGCCGGCCAGCCGCCGATCACCATCGAGGCCATGATGGCCGCGAGCAGCACCAGCACCAGCAGCGCGGCCGCGAAGCTGGCATTGCGGAAAACGAGGTCGAAGGTCGCCTTCGGCGCCTTCCGCACGATCGGCGTCGCGCCGGGAATGCTCGTCATGTCGGTTGCTGCGGTCATCCGCGAAGGCTCCGGTGGCGTTGCCGGGATCGTCGGATTACCCGCCCGACCCCAGCCCTCATCCTGAAGAGCGCCCGAAAAGGGCTCCTCAGGATGAGGGCTTGAAGAGTGCAGCGAGGCGGATCGAAACCCGCCTCGCCCGTGTCGCTGGCAGCGATCAGAAGATCGGCTTGCCGGAATTGTCGGTCACGCCCTTCCAGGCATTGCGGACCTGGTCCTTCACATTCGCCGGCAGGGCGACGTAGTCGAGGTCGCTGGCCAGCTTGTCGCCGGACTTGTAGGCCCACTCGAAGAACTTCAGCGCGGCCTGCACCTCTTCCGGCTTCTCCGGCTTGGCATGGACCAGGATGAAGGTCGCCGAGGTGATCGGCCAGGCTTCCGCGCCCTTCTGGTTGTTGAGCGAGATGCCGAAGCCCGGCTGCTCGCTCCAGTTGGCGTTGGCGGCGGCGGCCTGGAAGGCCTTCTCTTCCGGCGCCGGGAAGTTGCCGTCGGCATTCTTCACCAGGGCATGGGAGAGCTTGTTCTGCTTGGCATAGGCATATTCGACATAGCCGATCGAGTTGGCGACCTGCTTGACCGAGGCGGAGACGCCCTCATTGCCCTTGCCGCCGATGCCGACCGGCCACTGCACGGCGGTGTTGGTGCCGAGCTTCGACTTCCAGTCGGCCGAGACCTTCGACAGGTAGTCGGTGAACACGAAGGTCGTGCCCGAGCCGTCCGAACGGTAGACCGGGTTGATGTTCGCGTCCGGCAGGGTGACGCCGGCATTGAGCGCGACGATCTTCGGATCGTTCCACTTCTTGATGTCGCCCATGTAGATCTGGGCGATGATCTCGCCCGAGAGCTTGAGCTTGCCCGGCTCGACGCCGGCGATGTTCACGGCCGGCACGACGCCGCCCATCACGGTCGGGAACTGGATCAGGCCGTCCTTGGTCAGGTCTTCGCCCTTGAGCGGGGCGTCGGTGGCGCCGAAGGCGACGGTCTTGGCCTTGATCTGGCGGATGCCGCCACCCGAGCCGATCGACTGGTAGTTCAGTCCGGTGCCCGTCTCCTTCTTGTAGGCCTCGGCCCACTTCGCATAGATCGGAAAGGGGAAGGTCGCGCCGGCGCCGGTGATGTCGGCAGCCTGGGCGGAACCGGCGATCCCGGCGGCAACGGCCGCGAGAACGAGAATCTTGCGCATGTGAGATGTCCTCATCTGGTCGCTCTATCTAGCGGCCCTGTCAGAACACCCTCTGTATGACAGCCAAATGACAATCCGTCATGAAAGCTGTCACGAAGGCCTGTCATGCACGGGCTGGCCGACGTGGATGATCGGGAATCCTCCCAGCTGGCACCACTCTTGTCATTCCGGGGCTTCGCGCAGCGGAGAACCCGGAACCCACGACCAGGCGAGCCCTTGGCAACCGCATGATCGCGAACGCGAACCCAGTCGTGGGTTCCGGGTTCGCGCCTGCGGCGCGCCCCGGAATGACAAGCGGGTCGCTCGAAACCGCCAAGCGTCACCCAAGCTTAGCCGTTGGCGTGCCCGGCCGCGAAACGCGGCAGGATCGCCCTGAAGGTCGCGCCCTCGCCCGGCTTGCTCTCGATCGTCAGGCGCCCGCGGTGGCGCAGCACGATATGCTTGACGATGGCGAGGCCCAGGCCGGTGCCGCCCGTCTCGCGGCTCGCGGCGGTGTCGACCCGGTAGAAGCGCTCGGTCAGGCGCGGCAGATGCTCCGGCGCGATGCCCGGCCCGTGGTCACGTACGCTGAAGCTGGCCTCGCTCTCGCCGGTCTCGACGGTGATCGCAACCTCCCCACCGGGCTTGCCGTATTTGATCGCGTTCTCGACGAGGTTCTCCATCAGGCGCAGCAATTCGTCGCGGTCCCCCGGCACCTGCAGCGCCTCGCGCGGCGTCTTCAGCGCCAGCGTGACATCGCGCTCGCGCGCCATCAGCGTCAGTGAATCCACGATCTCGCGGGCGATGCCGGCGAGATCGACCGGGGTATCCGGCGCGACATGGGCCCGCTGCTCGATCCGCGACAGCGAAAGCAGATCATCGACCAGCCTGGCCATGCGCAGGCCTTGCTCGCGCATGATGGCGAGGAAGCGCTCCCGCGCCCGCTCGTCGTTGCGCGCCGGCCCCTGCAGGGTCTCCACGAAACCGAGCAGCGAGGCCAGAGGCGTACGCAATTCATGACTGGCATTGGCGACGAAATCGACGCGCATGCGCTCGATCACGCGCTGCTCGCTCAGGTCCTGGAAGGTCAAGAGCGTCGCATGGCGCAGGCCGCTGTCACGCAGCGCGGCGATATGGATGCGGAAAGTCCGCTCGACCGGCACCCGCTCGACGAGCTCGACGGTCTTGCGGCCGCCCTCCAGCGCCACCTGCTCGATCGCATCGTTGAGATCGGGGTCACGCAGCACCAGCGCGAGAAGCTTGCCGACGGCAACACCGGGGATCAGCGCCTGCATGGCCGGGCTCAGCGCCTGCGCCACGCCCTGTCCGTCGAGCAGCACGGCCGGCGCACCGATCGCCTCGATCACGTCCCGCACCAGCGCGGCATTGGAAGCGGAGAGATCGACCATGGGAAGCCCGGAGACAGACGGCGGATGCCGACGGGGCCTCTTCCTGAGCGGAAGCGCGGCAGGCGTCAATTCCCTTCCGCGACCCGGAGCATTTTCGAGCGAAGTGGACACCGGTTCGCGTGAAGAACCGAAGGGCCGCGTCAGCGAACATGCGACAAAACAAGGAGCTGGAGCTATCGCGCCATTCGGGGAATTGCGGAATTGCTCTAGCCGGCTAGGCTGCTTGTGAAAGAGGAGCCTGCCGATGGCGAAGAAATTCTCGGGTTCGCACGTGAAGGAACCGATCGTCGTGCCGTCGGAAGATCACGCCAAGCCGGCCAAGACCCGCACCAAATCCAGCAAGGCGAAAGACTTCGATATCGAGGCCGACAGCCTGCCGGAAGCCATCATCGACGCCGCCTACCACAGCGGGAATTTTCCTTATGGCAAGCGGATGAAGCGCAAGCGCTACAACCGCGAGATGGAACCGCTGCAGATCGAATTGCAGAAGCTGAAGCGCTGGGCGAGCAAGCATGGCGAGCGCGTCGTCATCGTCTTCGAGGGCCGCGACGGCGCCGGCAAGGGCGGCACCATCGCCCGCTTCACCCAGCATCTCAATCCGCGCCAGGCCCGCATCGTCGCCCTGTCAAAACCTTCCGACACCGAGCGGGGCCAATGGTATTTCCAGCGCTATGCCGTGCGGATGCCCACAGCCGGCGAGATCGTGTTCTTCGACCGCTCCTGGTACAATCGCGCCGGCGTCGAGCGCGTCATGGGCTTCTGCAAGCCCGAGGAGACCGAGCACTTCCTGCGTGAGGCGCCTGCCTTTGAAGGTATGCTCGCGCGCGACGGCGTGCGCCTGATCAAGCTCTTCCTGACCATCGGGCGCGAGATGCAGATGACGCGCCTGCACGCCCGCTGGCACGACCCGCTCAAGCGCTGGAAGCTCTCGCCGATCGACTTCGAATCCATCCCGCGCTTCGACGACTACTCCCGCGCCTTCGACGAAATGCTCTCCCGCACCTCGACCGAGGCCGCGCCCTGGCATGTCGTGCGCAGCAACGACAAGCTCCGCGCCCGCCTCAACGCCATCCGCCATGTCCTGCGCATGGTCCCCTACAAGGACAAGGACGAGTCGGCGATCGGCACGCTGGACGAGGAGATCGTCATTCCGGTCAGCCGCTATCTCGATGATGGCGGCGAGCCCGAGGGCGGGTAGCATCTCGGCCGCCTCAAGACCCGATCGCCTGGTCCGTTTCCTCCAGCCATGACGATCGCGCTCGTCAGTACTGCATCGCCCGGGCGCGGGCGTTGCCGATATGGATGCTCATCTCGTCCGCGGCGCGCTCGGGATCGCGGCTCTCGATCGCGGCGATGATCTTGAGATGGTCCTGCATCACCGGCACCAGGATGTGGTTCTGGATGCGCGTCTCGTATTGGCGGATCAGCCGGATCTTCAGCCAGGTCACGCGGAAGGCCTGGCTGACGATGTCGTTGTCGAGATGGTCGATGATCGCTTCGTGCATCAGGCGATCGACATCCTCGGCATCCTCGATCAGGCGCTCGTCTCCGCCGGCCTCGGCCCGCGCGATGATCGCCTCGTGACGCGCGCGCTGCTCGGCGATCTCGTCGTCGGTGGCGTTCTGGGTGTAGAGCGCCGTCGCCTCCTTCTCCAGGAAGAGCCGAAACTGGAAGGCGTTGCGGATCAGGTTGAGGTCGACATGGGCGACCTGCATGCCGCGCTGCGGCACGGTCTTGATCAGCCCCTCCGCCTCCAGTCGCGGCACCAGCTCGCGGATGGCGCCGAGCGGAAAGCCGGTCATCGCGACGAGTTCGCGCTGTGTCACGAACTGGCCGGGCTTGATCTCGCGCGCCAGCAATCGCTCGGTGAAGGAGGCATAGGCGCGCTCCCGCAGCTTCAGCGGTTCGCCCTCGCGCGGCTCCTGCTCCGGCTCGTTCACGGTCTCTCCTTCCGGTTTCCTTCTCAGGCCGCTTTCGCCTGCGTGATCGAATCGAAGGCGGCGAAGAGCCGCTTGCGGGTCGCCGCATCCAAAGCCTCCAGCGGCGGGCGCATCGCGCCATAGCCGGGATCGCCATGGATATGGCCGACCAGCGCCTTCACCGCCGCCAGCACCGGATGCGAGCAGATCTCGTCGACCAGCGCGTTCACCACAGGGCTGTCCTTGCCCTCATAGACCATCGGGCGCACCAGCTCCGGCACCAGGTTGGAGACGCCGCAAATCGTGCCCTGCGCGCCATTGCGCACCGCCTTGGCGAGCTGGCGTTCGTCGCCGACCAGGATGGCAAGCTCGCCATGCGCCTTCAGCAGCGCCTCGGTATTGGCATAGCTGCCGGAGGAATCCTTCACCCCGATGACCAGCCCCGGAAACGCCGTCTTCAACCGCTCGACCAGCGCGATGCTGATGTCGACCGCCGTCACCGAGGGGATGTGGTAGAGCACGACATTACGCGCCGCCGGCCCCAGCTTCTCGAAGAACTGCGAGAACCAGGCATAGAGCCCGTCATCGCTGACGCCCTTGAAGTAGAAGGGCGGCGCGACGAGCAACCCCTTTGCCCCGGCATCGAGCGCGAGCTGCGCCTGCTCCACCGCCTCATGCATCGAGGCCGCGGCGATACCGGCATAGATCTGCCTGGCCGGATCGATCCCCGCCCCGATCAGCGCGCCCATCATCGCGGTGCGCGCCGGAAGACCCAGTGCGGCGCCCTCGCCCGTCGTGCCGAACAGTGTGACGGAATCGCAGCCGCGCGCCAGCACGTGCCGGGCATGGTGGACGAGACGCGGCAGGTCGATGCCGCCGCCCTCCCGCATCGGGGTGGTGATCGCGCAGGAAAGGCCGAAGCGGGTCTGGTCGGAGGCCATGGAATGAGCTTTCAGGACTGAGCGTTGACTGACATGTTAGTATGAAGACAGAACTGCCCGCAAGCAGCTCCCGAGGCCTTTGCTAGCCGTCCTTGAGACCTCCGGCGGAGAGGCCGGCGACGATCTGGCGCTGGGCGACGACGGTGACCAGCAGCACCGGCAGCGTCACCAGAAGCGCCGCCGCCGCCAGCGGTCCCCAGGAGATCTGCTCGAAGGTCAGCGAGTTGTAGACGGCCGAAGGCAACGTCCGGCTCGCCTTGCCGCCGAGCACGACCGAGAAGATGAAGTTGTTCCAGGAGAAGATGAAGGCGAGGATGCCACCGACGACGATGCCGGGCTTGGCCAGCGGCAGCGCGACATGGCGGAAGGCCTGCCAGGTCGTGGCGCCGTCGATGCGCGAGGCATCCTCCAGTTCCATCGGAACGTTCTCGAAATACCCGATCATGATCCAGACGATAATCGGGATGGTGATGACGAGATGGGTGATCACCAACGCCGTAATGGAGCCCACCAATCCTGTGATTTGAAACAACAGGAAGAGCGGGATCAGGTAGGACAGGGCCGGCGTCATCCGCGCGACCAGGATCAGCACCGCGAACTTATGCGCCTTGCCGCGCGCGATGCCGTAGCCGGCGGGCACGCCGACCAGCAGGCCGAGCAGCACCGCCCCGCCCGTGACCAGGATCGAGTTCCAGAGATAGAGCCCGAAATTGTTCTGCGCGAAGACATCGACATAGTTCTTCAGCGTCGGCGGGTTCGGGATGAAGACCGGCGGGAAGGCGGTATTGTCGAGCTCGTTCTTGAGCGAGAGCGAGATCATCCAGAGGAAGACCAGCACCGCCGGCGAGACCAGCACGAAAACCGAAGCCCAGAAGCCGAACTTTTTGAGCGTGCGGTTCATGGACGCTCTCCCCTCGCCACGCTGCGGCAAGAAAGGACGCCGTCATCCCGGATGGAGCGAAGCGGAGCTCCGGGATCCATCGTAGAGCGCCGAGCCCTCCGATGGATCCCGGGGCAAGCCCGGGATGACGGTGCGTGGACATCCACACGAAGAGCCAAGGCGATGAAGCTGATAGACTCACTCATCACGCGTTCCACTTCGACTTCTGCCGGGCATAGAGCAGCAGCAGCGAGAGCATGATGATGATGACGAAGAAGATCACCACGACGGCCGAGGCGTAGCCGATCTTGTAGAACTGGAAGGCCTGCAGATAGAGGAAGATGTTCAGCGTCTCCGACGCCGTGCCCGGCCCGCCCTGCGTGATCACGAAGATCGTGTCGAAGGCCTTCAGCGCGTCGATGGTGCGGATGACGATCGCCACCATGATGAAGGGCCAGACCAACGGCAGCGTGATATGCCGGAACATGTGCCAGTCATTGGCACCGTCGATCAGCGCGGACTCGTAGGGTTCTCGCGGCAGCCCGGCCAATCCGCCGAGCACGATCAGCATGACCAGCGGCGTCCAGTGCCAGACCTCGACCAGAACCAGCGTCGGGATCACCGTCGACGGCTCGTAGACCCAGCCGGACGGTCCGATGCCGACGAGCGAGAGCAGGTAGTTCAGCACGCCGAGCTGGGGGTGGAACATCATCGTCCAGACCAGCGCGACAGCGACCGGCGTCGCCATCATCGGCATGACGAAGATCGTGCGCAGCAGGCCCCGGAACGGGAACTCGCGATGGAAGACCAGTGCCGCCGCGGTGCCGAACACGATCGGCAGCACCACCGCCAGCACGGTGAAATAGGCCGTATGCCCCATCGACTCGATGAAGCGCTGATCCTTCATCAGCTCGACGAAATTGCCGAGGCCGACGAACTCCACCCCGCCGCCGATCTTCCAGTCCTGCCCGGACATGTAGAGCGTGAACAGCCAGGGGAAGACGATCACGGCCCCGATGACCAGCACCGCCGGCAGCGAGAACAGCCAATAGCGCGGCGTGAAATCCGCCGAGGCCGAAGCGGCGCCCGCAGGCGCCGGGCTGGCGAGATCGGCTGGCAGGGACGTGCTGGTCATGTGGTCTGCTTCACTTAAAACCCATCGTCATGCTCGCCCTTGTGGCGAGCATCCACGTCTTGAACACGGACCTCGGTCAGCGAAGACGTGGATGGTCGGGACAAGCCCGACCATGACGCTTCCTGCCTTGAGTTGCCTCAGCCCTGCTCGCTCTTGGCGAGCACCGGCGCGAAGGTCTCGGTCGCCTTCTTCAGCTCGGCCGCGACATCCGCTCCGCCGATCGCATTGGTCAGCGCCACCCCGAACACGTCGCGGAATTCGGTCACCGGCACGATCTGCGGCAGGCCGGCCCGCGCGATCTTGGCCGAGGCCAGCAGGCAGTCGAAATACTGCTTGCCGAACTTGGACTGCGCGATCGTCTCGGTATCGAGATAGGCCGAGGAACGGCCCGGCGCGCCCGCGCCGGCCTTGAGCATGGCGATCTGGTTCTTCTTGTTGGTCATGAACTGCAGGTAGAGCCAGGCCGCCTCCTTCTTGGAAGAGCCGCGCGAGATGCCCATGCCGTCGGCGAACATGCCGGCATGATGCGCCTTCGGCCCCGGCGGCGTCACGCCATAGCCGACCTTGCCGACAATGCGCGACTTGGTCGGGTCCTCCAGCGGCGTGGCGAAGCCGATGCCGTCGAGCCACATCGCGGCGCGGCCCTGCATGAAGGTGGTCTGGCACTCGTTCCAGTTGAAGCCGACCTGGCCGACCGGCCCGGTCTCCTTGTTGAGCTTGCGATAGAGATCGGCCGCCCAGATCGCCTCCGGCGTGTCGGTCTGCAGCTTGCCGTCCGGCGAGGTCGTCTCCATGCCCTGCCCGAGCATCAGCGAGGTCCAGACCGGGACGTTGGCGTTCTTCAGGCCGCGCGAGACGAAGCCGGCGACGCCCTTCGCGGGATCGTGCAGCTTCTGCGCGACGGTGAACATCTCGTCCATCGTCTTCGGATAGGCCACGCCCTTCGCGTCGAAGAGCTCCTTGTTGTAGTAGACCATCCAGTAATCGACGAAGAACGGGATCGTATCGAGCGCCCCATCGGCCTGCCGCGCATAGGCGACCGGGCCGGCGCCGAAATCGGCGAAGTCGAAATCGGGCGCGGTCAGCGACGGGTTCTTGATGAAGGGCTCGAGATTCTCGAACCACTTGCCCTTGGCCGCCATCCGCTTCTGCACATGCAGCGAGATGCCGCTGACATCGAAGCTCGGCTTGCCCGAGGCGAACTCGATCACCGCCTTCTGGCGCTGCTGCTGCTCGGGCACCTGCTCGGCCGAGACCTTGATGCCGGTGAGCTCGGTGAACTCCTTCTCCGCCGCCTGCATCAGGTCGGAGCGCGGGTTCTTGACCAGCAGCACGTCGATCGACTGGCCGGAGAATTTCTTCCAGTCGAACGCCCCTTGCGCCTGCGCCTTGCGCAGCACGAAGGGCGAGGCGATCGCGGCGGCGCCACCGGCCAGCAGCACACGACGGGTCGGCTTGAGAATGCTATCGGTCATCGACGTCCTCCCCAGGACTTGAACACGGCCCGTTTCGGGCCCTTGATGGCGCGCGGAACACGAGGCGCAGACCGCCTCCCGCATCCGTGATCGGGCTGGACGCTAATCTCCTTTCGGGCCGGTTGCAAGCTAACATGTTGGCGTGCACATAGTGTCACCACGCCATCCCTCTCCGCCGCCAGATCCCCTGCGAGAGCCGCCCGTGACGAGCCCGCCCCGCATCGATTCCCACCAGCATTTCTGGCGGCTTTCCCGCGGCGACTATGGCTGGCTGACACCGGCCCTGAAGCCGATCTACCGCGATTTCGAGCCCGCCGATCTCGCCCCGCATCTCGCGCAGCACGACATCGTCTCGACCATCCTCGTCCAGGCCGCACCGACCGAGGCCGAGACGCATCACCTGCTCGCCATCGCCGCCGCCACGCCCTTCGTCGCCGGCGTCGTCGGCTGGACCGATTTCGAGGCACCCGACGCCCCCGCCCGCATCGCCGCGCTCGCCGCCGATCCGCTGCTCGTCGGCTTGCGCCCCATGGCGCAGGACATCCCCGATCCCGACTGGCTCGCGAAGCCCGCCCTCGCTCCGGCCTTCGCGGCGCTCAGAGAGCACGGCCTCGTCTTCGACGCGCTGGTGAAGCCGCCGCAGATCCCCGCCCTCCTCAAGTTGCTGGAGCGCGAGACGGAACTGCCCGTGGTCATCGACCACGGCGCCAAGCCCGACCTGACCGGCACCGATCTCTCCGCCTGGCGCGGCGGCATCGCGGCGCTGGCGGCACGGCCGAACACGACCTGCAAGCTCTCCGGCCTCGTCACCGAAGCCGGCCCCGGCTGGCGCGAGGCGACGCTGGCGCCCGCCGTCGCCCAATTGCTGGCCTGTTTCGGGCCAAAGCGCCTGCTCTGGGGCAGCGACTGGCCGGTCGCGACACTCGCCGCTGCTTACGACCAGTGGCTCGCTGCCGCCGAGCGCCTCACCGCGACACTCAACGAGGCCGAGCGCGCCGCGATCTTCGGCGGCAACGCCGCCCGCATCTACCTGACGAAGAGGGGCCGCCGCCCGTCATGCTGAAAAACCTCGACCCCGTCCTCTCCGCCGACCTGCTCTGGGTGCTCGCCGCGATGGGCCATGGCGACGACCTCGCGCTGGTCGACGCCAACCACCCCGCCGAAACCATCGCCAGCTCGACCACCAGCGGCCGCCTGATCCGCCTGCCCGGCCTGACGATGCAGCGCGCCGCCCGCGCCATCCTCTCGGTGCTGCCGATCGACGATTTCGAGCCCGAGCCTGTCAGGCGCATGGAAGTGGTCGGCGATGCCGCCTCGATCCCCGATGTCCAGCGCGCCGTGCAGGCCGAGATCGACCGGGCGATCGGCCGCCTCTCGCCTCTCGTGGGCATCGAGCGCTTCGCCTTCTATGAGCAGGCGCGACGGGCTTTCGCGGTCGTGCAGGTCGGCGACCCCCGTCCCTATGGCTGCTTCCTGCTGCGCAAGGGCGTCATCGCCGGCGAGCCGGGCTAGAGCAATTCCAGCAAAAGTGCGAAGCGGTTTTGCGTCCGGAATTGCGCAAGAACAAAAGGTTAGAGCAATTTCGGCGAACCTGTGTTCGCCGGAAATGCTCTAGCTCACGAACCCTTGGCGATGGCCTGCTTCAGGCGCGCGACGGCCTCGACCGCGCCGGAGCGGACCGTGACCTCCAGCGTCGGCGCCTCGCGCTCGATCATCGCGATCAGCGTCTCGGGCGTGATCTCGGCGCGCTGCTGGGTGAGCTTCAGCACGGCGTTGGCGATAATGTTCGGCCAAAACGCCGCCCCGCCCTTGGCCAGCCCCTTGGCCTTGCGGCCCTCGAATTCCTGGGCGAGCTGTTCGGGGGTCTTGCGGGCCATGATGTCGTTACCTCCAAGCCATTCCAGCAAAAGTGCGAAGCGGTTTTGCGTCCGGAATTGCGTCAAAACAAAAGGCTGAAGCTTTGGAGGCGAACTCTGTTCGCCGGAAAAGCTACAGCGGATTAAGCCGCTGCCTATCACGAAATGCCGGCTTTTGCTGTGGCATCGGATGTGCCCGGAAAATGGATTCCCCTTTCCGGTCCGATGCACTAGCAGGAGCGGCGCCCGAGGCTTGAGCCGCGATGCGGCCGCCCGTTCAGGACCAGACCATGCCCCGCCTCGCCTTGCTTGCCGCCCTTGCCGGCCTCCTCCTCGCCGCCCCGGCCGCCGCCCAGATCACCGACCGGGAGCTGAACTGCGCCGACTGGCTGAAATCCGGCGGCCACCGCAAGAGCGAATACTCGGCCACTGTCACGGCAAAGATCAGGGCCTTCTGCGCCGCCAATCCGAAGATGAAGGCGATCGACGCCGAAATGACGATGACGGGGGATTGAGGGGCGCGGCCTCTTTCCTTCTCCCCTCGGGGGAGAAGGTGGCAGCGCGCAGCGCTGACGGATGAGGGTCGCCTTGTACCGGCGCGTGTCCTTCCCTCATCCGTCTGTTTCGCAGACACCTTCTCCCCCGAGGGGAGAAGGAACGCACACCGAATCCCCGCCCGCGTTGCCGCGTGCGTTGATCGATGAGGGGCAGCGGAGCGCCGCGAGGCGCGGAGGTATCGGGCCGCTTCCATTGAGCCAGGATGCGGCGCGGATGGATTGAGCCACCATCCGCACGCCCCGTGGCGCTCCGCTCGACGGCGTTCTTAAGTCTCCGGGCCGCGCTTATACGGCAGGGCGTTTCGCTGACCTGCGGGCCTCGACGCCAGTTCGGCAGAGACGCTTGCGCGATCTCCTTTGTCTCGTGCAGCGGATGATCCCGAAAAGGGCTAAGCCGTTCTCGGTCCGCTGCCGGCCTTGTCGCGTCCTGGCCCCGCAGATGCGGTGCCGCCATGCCTTCCAGCGAGCTCCTCGCACAGGGATCGTAATGTCCCCAGGGCGGTGCCCCGAAGCCTCCCGGGAGTGGGTCGTAACCCCACCCGCAGGCGCCGCCCCCGCCCCGCCAACGGCATACCTCCGGATGGCTGCCCCTCGGGGACGAGGTGGGGTGAGAATAGGGGCGAGGCGCGAGGGCGGGGATAAGTTTTCTGAACGGCTGTGGTTAGGCGCGCGGAACCCCTCTCCCGAATGGGAGAGGGGCAGGGGTGAGGGACTGCCGTTGATCGCGAGGGCTCACGCGTTCAACATCCGCGCCCGATGACAACCGAACAGCGACAATTCGCTCGACAACTCCGAGGACACGCCACCAAGCCGGAGGACATCCTCTGGTCGCTGCTACGCAACCGCCAGCTCGACGGACTGAAGTTCCGCCGGCAGGTTCCTCTGCTCGGCTACACAGTCGATTTCATCTGCATCAACCGAAAGCTGGTGGTTGAAATCGACGGCCGGCAGCATCGCTGGGAAGCGGACTACGATGTCGCGCGGAGGGAGGAAATTGAACGCTACGGCTTCAAGGTGATCCGCTTCAGCAATGCCGAGGTGTTGGATGACAGGGACATGGTTATCGCTGCCATTCGCAGGACTATTGGCGGATAGAGTTCGCGCCCTGCTCTCTCATCGCGACTTAACCTCAACCACTCCGAATAAGGCGCGGGGAACCCTTCTCCCGTGTGGGAGAAGGGCAGGGATGAGGGCCTGCCCTATCCGCAAAGAGTCGCAACGGGCTCCGCCGCGTTCCAATAATCGGCGGCGGTCCCTCACCCCTGCCCCTCTCCCATCCGGGAGAGGGGTTCCCCGCGCCCCATCGGCTTCAGCACAGCATAATCGCATTGCGGGCGGAGCTTAGCGTATGACACTCACCTCACACTTAATGGTGTTTTAAGTTATTGATTCGTATATATTTTCTTGAAAGAGGTGATTCGTGACCGACAGCACTTACAATCTCAATGGTGGTTTCAAGCCAACCACCAAACGGTTTGCCGACCTGAACGGACCGGACTTCTTTCCGACCCCCGCTTGGGCGACCCACGCGCTGATCGACAATGAATCTTTCAACGGTGAAATTTGGGAAAGTGCCTGCGGAAATGGGGCAATGTCCCGAGTCCTCGAACACGCGTCTCGGTCTGTGATCAGTTCCGATCTATACGATCGAGGCTACGGCGACTCGGGGATTGACTTCCTTCAAGCGAAGCGTCGCGCCGACAACATCGTGACCAACCCACCATATAACGCGGCTGAGGGCTTCGTTAGATCTGGCGTTAGCCAAGCAAAACACAAGTTCGCGCTCTTGTTGCGGCTTGCTTTCCTTGAGGGCGCCAACCGCGCAAACACTATTTTCTCTCAATGCCCGCCAAGCCGCGTCTGGGTATTTAGCGAGAGGATCACCTTCTATCCCGCAGGCGCTATTCAACAAGGCAGCGGCACCACCGCTTACGCGTGGTTCGTCTGGGACAAAGACGCACCTAGCGGGACTGAATTGAAATGGTTCAAACCCGGCTATAAGCACCGCTTCAACTAACGGTGCCTCACTTCATACTCGATAGCCGACGCCCGGAACGTGGGTCAGGTGGCCGTCGTGAATAAAGTTTCCGGGAGTTTGATAGTGCGACCTAATATTTCGCACCAACTGATGCCACATCGGCTCGCCAGGGCGCGTAACTGAAGGGGCAAGGTTAGCTGCGCTCAGTCGCACGTGGTTTGGAATTTCGCGATAGGCACGCTTGTAGGTACAAAGACCGCCATTTGCATTCGCGATCTGAACGACTCCGCGTGCGATGTCATTTTCGTCGGCCATCATATCCCCCGAGAGCTATCGCGAGTAAGATTTTCTCATGCAATTAAAATGGGCAAGGCAAACTTCAACCTAAGGCTCTGCTACCTTAGCGTCACTTGACTCCCCCCGCCCTCCCATCCTACCCCCATCGACGGGACACGCCCCCCCAACGGGGCGCGCCCATCTGTAAGGATGGAGACATCGATGGCGAATACTGCTCCGGCCACGCGTCCGCGCGTGCCTAATTTCTCGTCCGGCCCCTGCGCCAAGCGCCCCGGCTGGGCCCTCAAGAACCTCTCCGACGCCCCGCTCGGCCGCTCGCATCGCGCCAAGATCGGCAAGGGCAAGCTGAAAGCTGCGATCGACCTGACGCGCGAGGTGTTGCAGGTCCCCGCCGATTACCGCATCGGCATCGTGCCAGCCTCCGATACCGGCGCCGTCGAGATGGCGCTCTGGTCCCTGCTCGGCGCCCGCGGCGTCGACATGGTCAGCTGGGAAAGTTTTGGCGCCGGCTGGGTCACCGATGTCGTCAAGCAGCTCAAGCTCGCGGATGTCCGCACCTTCGATGCGCCCTATGGCGAATTGCCGAACCTCAAGAAGGTCGACACCAAGAACCGCGACGTCGTCTTCACCTGGAACGGCACCACCTCGGGCGTGCGCGTCGTCGACGCGAGCTGGATCGCCGACGATCGCGAGGGGCTGACCATCTGCGACGCCACCTCCGCCGCCTTCGCCCAGCGCCTCGACTGGCCCAAGCTCGATGTCGTCACCTTCTCCTGGCAGAAGGTGCTCGGCGGCGAGGCCGCGCATGGCATGATCGTGCTCTCGCCCCGCGCCGTCGCCCGGCTCGAAAGCTACAAGCCGGCCTGGCCGCTGCCGAAGATCTTCCGCATGACCTCGGGCGGCAAGCTGATCGAGGGCATCTTCACCGGCGAGACCATCAACACCCCCTCCATGCTCGCGGTCGAGGACTATATCGACGCGCTGGAATGGGCCCGGAAGGTCGGCGGGCTCGACGGCCTGGTGAAGCGCGCCGACGGCAATGCCCGCGTCATCGCCAAGTTCGTGCGCGAGAACGACTGGATCGACTTCCTGGCCGTGAAGCCGAAGACGCGCTCCAACACGTCGGTGTGCCTGAAGTTCACCGACCCGGCCGTGACGGCGCTGCCGGCGGACGCGCAGGCGGCCTTCGCCAAGCAGGTCGTCTCGATCATCGAGAAGGCCGGCGCCGGCTACGATCTCGGCCATTACCGCGACGCCCCTCCCGGCCTGCGCATCTGGTGCGGCGCGACCGTCCAGTCGCGCGACGTGAAAGCGCTGCTGCCCTGGATCGCCTATGCCTTTGCCGAAGCGAAGGCAGCGCTTGGCAAGAAGGCGGCGTAAGCGCGACCTAAGCCCCCTCTCCCCTCGGGGGAGAGGGTTGGGGTGAGGGCAACGCGACAGTCGCCGCTGGCCCTCGCCACCGCCAACGTTTTCGACCTGCGCTGCCCTCATCCGTCTCGGCTTCGCCGAGCCACCTTCTCCCCCGAGGGGAGAAGGAGAGCTGCGCCCCTCCCCCTTCTCAGCGCCAGACCGCTCCTCTTAGCTAGCGCGGCGCCAGCCGGAGCTTCCCATGCCCGCACCCAAAGTCCTGATTTCCGACGCCCTCTCCCCCGCCGCCGTCCAGATCTTCAAGGACCGTGGCATCGACGTGACCTTCGATCCGAACCTCGGCAAGGACAAGGACAAGCTCGCAGCGATCATCGGCGCGTATGACGGCCTCGCCATCCGCTCGGCCACCAAGGCGACCGCCAAGCTGCTGGAGCAGGCGACGAACCTCAAGGTCATCGGCCGCGCCGGCATCGGCGTCGACAATGTCGAGATCCCCGCCGCGACCGCGCGCGGCGTGATCGTGATGAACACGCCCTTCGGCAACTCGATCACCACTGCCGAGCACGCCATCGCCATGATGTTCGCGCTCGCCCGCCAGATCCCCGCGGCCGATACCTCGACCCAGGCCGGGAAGTGGGAAAAGAACCGCTTCATGGGCGTCGAGATCACGGCCAAGACGCTCGGCCTGATCGGCGCCGGCAATATCGGCTCGATCGTCGCCGAGCGCGCCATCGGCCTGAAGATGCGCGTCATCGCCTATGACCCCTATCTCTCGCCGGAACGCGCCGTCGCGCTCGGCGTCGAGAAGGTCGAGCTGGAAGACCTGCTGAAGCGCGCCGACTTCATCACGCTCCACGTCCCGATGACCGAGAAGACCAAGAACATCCTCTCGGCCGAGAACCTCGCCAAAACCAAGAAGGGCGTGCGGATCATCAACTGCGCCCGCGGCGGCCTCGTCGACGAGCAGGCGCTGGCCGATCTGATCAAGTCCGGCCATGTCGCCGGCGCAGCCTTCGACGTGTTCTCGGTCGAGCCTGCCGAGACGAACCCGCTCTTCGGGCTGGAAAACGTGGTCTGCACGCCGCATCTCGGCGCCTCCACCAACGAGGCGCAGGAGAATGTCGCGCTGCAGGTCGCCGAGCAGATGAGCGACTACCTGCTCAAGGGTGCCATCACCAACGCGGTGAACTTCCCCTCGATCACGGCGGAAGAAGCGCCGCGCGTGAAGCCTTTCGTCGATCTCGCCGAGAAGCTCGGCTCCTTCCTCGGCCAGCTCACCGAAGCCGCCGTCAAGGGCATCCGCATCGAATATGAGGGTGCGGTCGCGAGCCTCAACCTCAAGGCGATCTCGGCCGCCGCGATCACCGGCGTGCTCAGGCCGTTCCTGCCCGAGATCAACATGGTCAACGCGGCCATGATCGCGAAGGAGAAGGGCATCGTCGTCGAGGAGCTGACCCGCGAGGTCGCCGGCAATCTCGAAAGCGTCATCCGCATCGTCGTCGATGCCGAGGACATGCCGCGCCATGCCTCCGGTACCGTCTTCCATGACGGCAAGCCGCGCATCGTCGAGATCCGCGACATCCAGGTCGATGCCGAGTTCGCGCCGCACATGCTCTATGTCCGCAACGCCGACAAGCCGGGCTTCATCGGCCAGTTCGGCTCGCTGCTCGGCGGCGCCGGCGTCAATGTCGCGACCTTCGCGCTCGGCCGCGACAAGCCCGGCGGCGACGCGATCTGCTATGTCTCGGTCGACGAGCCGATCTCGGACGAACTGCTCGACAAGATCCACGCGATCCCGATGGTCAAACGCGCCCGGCGCCTGCGCTTCTGATCCGCCGGTCCGGCGCCCCAGCGCCGCCGCAATTCTCGTCCCCTGTGGTGCACGCCACAGGGGATTTCCATGTCTGCCCGCCTTCGCCTCGCCGCTGTTGCCCTCGCCTGCCTGACGGCCGTTCCGGCCCTCGCCGACTGGGACCGCGACAAGCTCGACAAGGCGATCGAAGGCATCGAGCAGGCCTCCAAGGGCCGGCTCGGCGTCGCGCTCATGGACCTGCGTGACCGCCAGCTCTGGTCGCATCGCGGCTCCGAGACCTTCCCGATGCAGAGCGTGTTCAAGCTGCCGCTGGCGGTCGCCGTGCTGCAGCAGGTCGAGGCCGGCAAGTTCAGGCTCGACCAGCCGATCACCGTCACCCGCAAGGATTTCTCGCTGTTCCACAGCCCGCTGGCCAAGGCCTTCAAGGGCGAGCGCAACGACTACCCGCTGCGCGAACTGATCCGCCTCGCGGCCGGCGAGAGCGACAACACCGCAGCCGACCTGCTCATGCGTGAGATCGGCGGGCCCCAGGTGGTGACCAAGATGCTGCGCGACGGCGGCGTCCAGGGCATGTCCATCGATCGCTACGAACGCCTGTTCCAGCCGGAGATCTACGGGCTCAAAGGCTTCGGCTGGGATGAGGTCGTCGACGAGAAGGCCTTCCGCGCCGAGCTCAAGGCGATGCGGCCGCGCCTGCGCATCGCCAACCTGTCGAATGCGTTGAAGGACAAGCGCGATGCCTCGACACCGGAAGCGAGCGCGCAGTTCCTCGAGGCCTTGGCCAAGGGCAACTGGCTGCGCGACCCCGCCCACACCGCCTTCATCGAGAAGATCGTCGCGGAATCGAAGGTCGGCACCGACCGGCTCAAGGCCGGCCTGCCGGCGGGCACGCGCTTCGCCCATCGCACCGGCCTCGGCCTCACCACGGACGGCATCAACCACGCCACCAACGATATCGGCGTCGCGACCCTGCCGGATGGCCGCCGCTTCGTCATCGTGACCTATCTCGCCGGCTCGCGCGCCGATGCCGACGAGCGCACGGCGGCATTGGCGGATGTGGCGCGACTTGCGGTCTCGGCGCTGCGCTGAGGCCCTATCGCCCCAGCCGCTCGGCGATGAAGATGCCGCCGAGCACCAGCGCCAGCGCCAATGCATGATAGAGCCCGAAGGGCTCGCCGATGATCAGCACGGCCAGGATCGGCGCGAAGACCGGCACGAGATTGACGAAGACGCCGGCCCGGCCGGGCCCGATCAGCTCGATCGCCCGCATGAAGGACAACTGCGAGACGATCGACGGGAAGATCACCGTGAAGGCGAGGATCAGCCAGCCCTGCGGCGTCGGGATATAGGAGCGGCCGAGCGCGATCTCGGTCGCGAGCAGCGGCAGCGAGGCCACGCAGGCGAAGCTCGCCATCGCCGTGAAGAAGACGAGGCCCGGCACCGGCGGCCGCTTGCGCACGCCGACCGTGAAGCCGGCATAGAGCACGCAGGCGATGATCATCAGCAGGTCGCCCGGCACGAAGCGGAAGGCCATGAGGATATGGATGTCGCCCCGGCTCGCCGTGACCGCGACGCCGAGCAGCGTCACCGCGACGCCGATCCCCTGCATCAATGTGATCTTCGTGCGGAACACCAGGAAGGCGCCCATCAGCACGAAGACCGGGATCGAGCCCTGCAAGATGCCGATATTGATCGCGCTGGTCGAATAGGCCGCGAGATACATCAACGTGTTGAAGGTGGTGAAGCCGAGCGTGCCGAGCACGGCGATGAGCCGCCAATGCGCGCGCAGAACCGGCCAATGCGTGCGCAACTGGTCTCGCAGCAGCCAGGGCATGATCGCGCAGACCGCCACCCAGCGCAGCGAGGTCAGCATCATCGGCGAGATGTTGTCGACGGCGAGCCGGCTCGCCACGGCGTTGCCGCCCCACATCAAAGTGGTCAACACCATCAGCAGATAGGCATTGCCCCAGGCGCGTTGCAGCCAGGTCTGGGTAGGGTGCACGTTTCCGCCCTGTTGCGAGAAAGGGCTCATGCAATACCCTTGCGTGTACCCGGCTCATATGAGATCGGGCGCACACCTGCCCGTCGCCCTGCGCATCCCTTGCGGAACATCCCGATGATCGAAACCAGCGCCCGCCCGCTCCGCCTGCTCTTCGTCGACGGTAACATGCGCGACACTCGCGAAGGCCTGCGCCAGTCCTATGGCATGGCCTATGGCGAGGCCTATGCGGCCGAGATCGCGGCGTTCGAACCCGGCATCGTCTCCGATATCTGCCTGCCGGCCGACGAGGGCGCGAACCTCCCCGACGGCGAAGGGCTCGAATCCTATGACGGCATCTTCCTGACCGGCTCGGCCCTGCACATCTACGACACCGCCCCGCCGGTGACCCGCCAGATCGACCTGATGCGTGCGATCTATGCCAGCGGCACGCCCTGCTTCGGCTCCTGCTGGGGCATCCAGGTCGGCTCCGTCGCGGCTGGCGGCACGGTCACCGCCAACCCGAAGGGCCGCGAGACCGGCTTCGCCCGCAGGATCGCGCCGACCGAGGTCGGCAGGAACCACGCGCTGCTCGCCAGCCGCCCGGCCGCCTTCGATGCCCCCGCGATCCATCTCGACACCATCGCCCTGCCGGCGCATGGCACGACGATCCTCGCATCCAATGCCTACAGCCAGGTCCAGGCCGCGGAGATCAAGCATAATGGCGGCACCTTCTGGGGCGTGCAGTACCACCCCGAATTCTCGCTGAAGCAGATCGTCGCGATCCTCGATCGCCGCGTGCCGCTGATGATCAAGGAAGGCTTCCGCAAGGACGAGGCTTCCGCGAAAGCCTGGCTCGACGACATGCTGACGCTCGATGCCGAGCCGAACCGGCAGGATCTCGCCTGGGCGCATGGCCTCGACCGCGAAGTGCTCGACACCGAGCGCCGCGTCACCGAGCTTCGCAACTTCATGGAGCATCGCGTCAAGCCGCATGCCAGCGCCCGCAGCCGCGCCTGAGCCGTCCATCTCGCGCCATCACGATCCACGCCGACGCCGACACGAAGGCTTTGGCACCACGCGGGTCATCCCGGGCTTGACCCGGGATCCATGCCAGAGCGCTTCCGGCGAAGGTTCCGGCATGGATCCCGGATCTCCGCTTCGCTCCGTCCGGGATGACCCGCCTCTTGTTGGCAAGCGACGTATCCGTAGCCTTGCCATCCGGTTCTCTAGTGGCTAGCTAGGCACCGCGAGGCCACGACCTCCCCCAACCTGGGACATGTGCCGGGACGACCCGGCAAACCATGGGGGACCCGCTATGGCGTGGCTCTATCTCTTTTCCGCCGGCATTCTCGAGATCGTCTGGGCTTTCACCATGAAGCAGTCGGACGGCTTCACGCGCCCGGTGCCGACCGCGATCACCATCGTCACGATGATCGGCAGCTTCGCCCTGCTCTCGCTGGCGATGCGCTCGCTGCCGCTCGGCACGGCCTATACGATCTGGACGGGCATCGGCGCGGTCGGCGCCTTCATCGTCGGCGTCATCGTGCTCGGCGAGGCGCTGACGCCGATGCGGATCGCGGCAGCGACGCTGATCGTCTCCGGCCTCGTCATGATGAAGCTCTCGGCGAGCTGACGGCGGCAGCGTAGGCAGGCCCTGTCGCTCCTGCGAATGCAGGATGTTTCGCAAACCCGCCCCGCCTATCCGCATTCCGGCCCAATTCCGCCTTGGACACGCCGAATTCGGCAGTGTCTATCACGGTGACGTGATTGCGATCTGGAGGGGATGATTTCGATGCGAAGCCATATTGCCGCCGCCCTGATTCTGGCACCCGGCCTCGCCGCCGCGGCCGAGACCGAATTGTCGAGCCGGATCGACCGCGTCACGGTCTTTCCGGATGGGGCAGTGGTGACACGCCTCGGCAAGACCAATCTGCTGCAGGGCGCCTCGCAAATCGTGCTCCGTGGCCTGCCGGCGACGATCGACCCCGCTTCGATCCGCGTCGAGGGCAAGGGCGACGGCACCTTCTCGGTCGGCGCGGTCGATGTCCGTATCACCCCCGGCGATGCCAAGCCCGTGCTGGACACGGTGCTGGAAGAAAAGCTCAGGACGCTGCGCGACGAGAAGGAGAAGCTCTCCGGCCAGATCGGCGCGATCGAATCGAAGCGCGCCACGATCGAGCGTTTCGCGCAGGTCGGCCCCGACAAGCTCGGGCCCGACGGCAAGGCCCTGCCCGTCGCCGATTGGCCGGCGGTGTTCGAGGCGATCGGCACCGCGCTGGTCAAGGTCCAGGACGAATTGCGCGGCACCCGCAACCGCCTCTCCAATGTCGAGGCCGAGATCGCCGCGCTGGAGCGCGCCCGCCCGCAAGCCGGCCGTCCCGGCGCGCCGAAGCGCGACATTGCCATCGCCGTCGAGGCGCCGCAGCCGGTCGCGGCCGAGTTCACGGTGACCTATCGCGTCACCGGCGCGAACTGGACGCCGACCTACGAGGCGCGCCTGACGACGACCGGCGAGAAGCCGGAGATCGCCCTGACGCGCCGCGCCGAAATCCGCCAGCGCAGCGGCGAAGCCTGGGACGATGTTGCGCTCACGCTCTCGACCACGCGCTCGACGGGGGGCACCCGCGCACCCGACCTCACCCCGATGCAGGTCGCCTTCTTCGAGCCGCAGATCATGGCCGAGGCCCGTGCGCGGGCCCAGGCCTTGGCGCGTAAAGCGGAAGCGGAGAAGGCGGCTCCGGCCTCGGCGCTGCAGCGCCGGGCGGCAGGCATGGCCGTCCCGGCAGCGCCTGCACCCGAAGACAGCCTCGCCAAGCCGGTCATTGCGGCGGATGTCACTGAGGCCGCGATCGAAGCCGGCGCGTATCAGGCCAATTTCCAGGTGCCCGGCCGCGCCACGATCCCGCAGGACGGCAATTCCAAAACGGTGACGCTGACCCAGCGCAAGGCCGAGGCGACGCTCGCCGCGCGCACCGTGCCGGAGCTGGAGCAGAAGGCCTATCTGGAGGCCGGCTTCACGCATGACGAGGAGGCGCCGCTGCTCGCCGGCCGCATCGCGCTGCATCGCGACGGCACCTATGTCGGCATGGGCCAGTTCAATCTCGTCGCGCCCGGCGACAAGGTCGAGCTAGGCTTCGGCGCCGACGACCGGATCAAGGTCTCGTTCGCGCCGGTGAAGCGCCGCGAGAACGAGCCGAGCTGGCTCGGCCAGACCCGCACCGATCTGCGCGAATTCCGCACGGTGGTGAAGAGCCTGCACGCCAAGCCGGTCAAGGTCACCGTACTGGAGCGCATCCCCTTCTCGGAGAGCAGCGGGATCACGGTCGAGACCATCGCCGCCCAGACCACGCCGCCGACCGAGAAGCAGGTCGGCGACCGGCGCGGCGTCGCCTCATGGACCTTCGATCTCGCCGCAGGCGCCGAGAAGGAGATCAAGCTCGCCTACCGCATCAAATGGCCGGGCGACCGCGAGCTCTCCTACGAGGAGCAGCCGCTGCCGGGGCGGTGAGCCGGAGGCCTTCGCCTCAGAGCGTCAGACCCATCTCGATCTCGCGCTTGCGGCCGAGATCGTTCATCCAGGTGCGGAATTGCGGCTGCGCCTCGATCTGGTGGGCGTAGTGCCGCCGCAGCGCCTGGGTCAGCCGGCCGCTACGGCCGAGCTGCTCGTCGGCGAAGCCGATCATCACCGAATTCGGCCAGGCCTGCGGCCGGATTTCGCGCAGACGTGCGAACAGCGCATCCTCGTCCTCGGCCGCATCGGCCTGCGCCATCAAGGTCATCATCGCCGCCGTCGAGCGCGAGATGCCCATATGGCAATGCACCAGCAGATGACCCTTCACGCGGCCCGTCGCCGTCTCGCGCAGGCCCTCGCCGAAGCCGATGATCTCGTCGACATGCTCAGGCGTCGGCATGATCTGGCCGGGCTTCGGGTCGATGATGTCATGGAAGCGCAGCGTGACGCGATGATGCTCGCCATAGGTCCCGAAGGCCTCGATCTCGGCCCGGTCAGGATCGAGCACGGAGAGCACATGCGTCACCTCGCGGGCGCTGTTGCCGGGCAGTTCATCGATGCCGCAGATCGTCAGGGTCGAGATAGACAGGGTCTTCATGGCGCGCCTCCGCTGCGGAGCCAGCCGCTTACCGCTGCTGCGCCGGCTACACAACCGCCGGGAATGACGGGCTGCCCTGCATGATTGCAGCCGGCCCCGCAGGGCCGGCCGCGATGCTCGTCATCAGGCGGCCTTGGCCTGTCCGAGCTCCTGATCGACGACGCCGACCCAGTAGCGCACGCCGTCCGGGATGATCGCGTCGTTGAAATCGTAGATCGGCGTATGCAGGCCGGCAGAGCTGCCGTCCGGATTGACGCCGTTGCCGATGAACATGAAGGCGCCGGGTCGCGCCAGCATCATCTCGGCGAAATCCTCGCCGCCCGTGCTCGGCGCAAGCTTGTCCTCGACGCGCTCGGCGCCGACCGCCGCGCTCGCCGCAGCGACGCCGACAGTGACCTGCTCGGCCGCGTTGATCAGCGGGCTGGTGCCACGACGGTAAAAAGCTTCCGCCTTGCAGCCCCAGGCCTGTGCCGCAGCCGCCGCGAGCTCGACGATGCGGCGCTCGACGATGTCGCGCACCTCAAGCGAGTAGGTGCGGGCCGTGCCGCCGATGACGAGCTCGGACGGAATCACGTTCGAGGCGTTGACGTCGCCGCCATGGATGAAGCCGACGCTGATCACCGCCGTGTCGAGAGGGGCGACGTTGCGGCCGACGATGCCTTGCAGGCCGAGCACGAAATGCGCCTGGGCATAGGTGATGTCGGTGGAAAGATGCGGCTGCGAGCCGCCATGGCCGCCGACACCGCGGAAGGTGACCTTCCAGCTATCGGCCGCCGCCAGGAACGGGCCGACATTGATGCCAAAACTCGAGGCCGGCATGCCGGGCACGTTGTGCAGGCCGTAGATCGCATCGCAGGGGAAGCGCTCGAACAGTTTGTCGGCGAGCATGGCGTTGGCGCCGCCGCGGCCTTCTTCGGCCGGCTGGAAGATCAGGTTGACGGTGCCCTCGAAATCACGGTTCTCGGCGAGATAGCGCCCGGCCGCGAGCAGCATCGTGGTATGCCCGTCATGACCGCAGGCATGCATCCGGCCCGGATTCTTCGAGGAATAGGGCAGGTTCGTCGTCTCATCGAGCGCCAGACAATCCATGTCGGCGCGCAGGCCCACGGCCCGGCCGGGCTTGTTGCCGCGGATTACGCCGACGACCCCGGTCTTGCCGACATTCTCGGTGACCTCGACGCCCCACTCACGCAGCTTGTCGGCGACGAGCTTGGCGGTGCGGACCTCTTCGAGGCCGAGTTCGGGATGCTCATGGATGTCGCGGCGGATCGCGGTGAAGGCGGCGTGATGCTGGTCGAGCCAGGCGTCGAGCTTGGTCATGATCGGTACTTTCCCCTCTCCTGCGGCATCGGGAACGTGAGCTCAGACGATGTCCCGATCCGCTCCATGGCGTAGAATTCTTCGAAATACGTCGAACGTCTCGGTCAGTTGCCCCCGCCCGAAACAGCGCGCGCCAGCTGGAGCGAAGCCCGGATCGGCCCCCATGTGGAACGGCTGGGAATGGTGCTGGTCTCCGGTCGCTCGGAGCGACCGGAGACGTAGAGATACCTAGCGCTACTCTGCCGCGACGGCGCGCAGGCCTTGCCCGAGTTCCTGATCGACGACGCCGACCCAGTAGCGCACGCCGTCCGGGATGATAGCGTCATTGAAGTCGTAGAGCGGCGTGTGCAGGCCGACGAAGGAGCCGTCCGGATTGACGCCGTTGCCGATGCGCATGAAGGCGCCCGGACGCACCAGCATCATCTCCGCGAAATCCTCGCCGCCCGTGCCCGGACGCAGCTGGCCGTTGACGTTCTCGGCACCGACGGCCGCCGTCGCCGCCGCGACCGCGACCGCTACCTGCTCGGCCTCGTTGATCAGCGGGCTGGTGCCGCGATGGTAATAGGCCTCGGCCTTGCAGCCCCAGGCTTGCGCGGTGGCTGCCGCCAGCTCGGCGATGCGCCGCTCGACGGTATCGCGCACTTCCATGGAATAGGTCCGCGCCGTGCCGCCGATGACGAGCTCGGAGGGGATGACGTTCGAGGCGTTGACGTCGCCGCCATGGATGAAGCCGACGCTGATCACCGCCGTGTCGAGCGGGGGAACGTTGCGGCCGACGATGCCCTGCAGGCCGAGCACGAAATGCGCCTGAGCATAAGTGATATCGGTCGAGCGGTGCGGCTGCGAGCCACCGTGGCCGCCGACGCCGTGGAAGGTGACCTTCCAGAAATCAGCCGCCGCCAGGAACGGGCCGACCGTGGTGCCGAAGGTGCCGGGCGCCATGCCGGGCGTGTTGTGCAGGCCGTAGATCGCGTCGCAGGGGAAACGCTCGAACAGCTTGTCCGCGAGCATGGCGTTGGCGCCGCCGCGGCCTTCTTCGGCCGGCTGGAAGATCAGGTTGACGGTACCGGCAAAGTCGCGGTTCTCGGCGAGGTAGCGGCCGGCCGCGAGCAGCATCGTGGTGTGCCCGTCATGGCCGCAGGCATGCATCCGGCCCGGATTCTTCGAGGAATAGGGCAGGTTCGTCGTCTCATCGAGCGCCAGGCAATCCATATCGGCGCGCAGGCCCACGGCCCGGCCCGGCCTGTTGCCGCGGATCACGCCGACCACGCCGGTCTTGCCGACATTCTCGGTGACCTCGACACCCCACTCACGCAGCTTGTCGGCGACGAGCTTGGCCGTACGGACCTCTTCGAGGCCGAGTTCGGGATGCTCATGGATGTCGCGGCGGATCGCGGTGAAGGCGGCGTGATGCTGGTCGAGCCAGGCGTCGAGCTTCGTCATGGTCGGTGAAATCCCCTCTCCTGTGGCCGGCGCGCGGCATGGCCCCTCCAGTGCCGCCTGCTGGCCCATAGCCCTTACGCCCGATTGTGGCAGCATCACTGCGCAGATGCTGCAGAGCCGCCATGCTCCGGCAGTTTATCCAGCCAAATCGCGGCCCGGACTACCGGAAAACTTGACCTGCGGGCCGTGTTGGCCCATGAGGGCTTGCAAGGACCTGCCCCGAAACCCCGGCCTTGCGCCGGGGTTTTGCATTTGCGCGGGCCGCTTGCACAAGGCAACGCGGTAACAGCAGGGACACCTCGCTCATGGCGAATGTTGTGGTGGTCGGCGCCCAGTGGGGCGACGAGGGCAAGGGCAAGATCGTCGACTGGCTTTCCAGCCAGGCCGATGTGGTCGTCAGGTTCCAGGGCGGTCATAATGCCGGCCATACGCTGGTCATCGATGGCGTCGTCTACAAGCTCTCGCTGCTGCCTTCCGGCATCGTCCGCCCCGGCAAGCTCTCGGTCATCGGCAACGGCGTCGTCGTCGATCCCTGGCACCTCGTCGAGGAAATCGCCAAGCTGCGCGCGCAAGGGGTAGCGATCACCCCCGACAACCTGCGCATCGCCGACAACGCGACGCTGATCCTGCCGCTGCATCGCGAGCTCGACCATTTCCGCGAGACCTCGAATGCCGGCATGAAGATCGGCACCACCAAGCGCGGCATCGGCCCGGCCTATGAGGACAAGGTCGGCCGCCGCGCCATCCGCGTCATCGATCTCAAGGACGAGGCCCTGCTCGAGGCCAAGATCGAGCGCCTGCTCGCCCATCACAACGCGCTGCGCCGCGGCCTCGGCATCGGCGAGGTCGACGGCAAGGAGCTGCTCGGCCAGCTCAAGGCGATCGCCGCCGAGGTGCTCCCCTATGCCACCTCGGTCTGGGCGCTGCTCGATGCCGAGCGCCGCGCCGGCAAGCGCATCCTGTTCGAGGGCGCACAGGGTGCGCTGCTCGACGTCGACCACGGCACCTATCCCTTCGTCACCTCCTCGAACATCGTCGCCGGCCAGGCCGCGACCGGCTCCGGCATGGGCCCCTCCGCCGTCGGCTATGTGCTGGGCATCGCTAAGGCCTACACCACCCGCGTCGGCGAGGGTCCCTTCCCGACCGAGCTCTTCGACGAGATCGGCGAGCTGATCGGCACCAAGGGCAAGGAATTCGGCGTGGTCACCGGCCGCAAGCGCCGCTGCGGCTGGTTCGATGCCTGCCTCGTGCGCCAGACGGTGAAGACCTCCGGCATCGACGGCATCGCGCTGACCAAGCTCGACATCCTCGACGGCTTCAAGGAGATCAAGGTCTGCGTCGGCTACAAGCTCGACGGCCAGATCCTCGAACACCTGCCGGCCGGCCAGAACGACCAGGCCCGCGTCGAGCCGATCTACGAGACGATCGAAGGCTGGGAGGGCTCCACCGCCAATGCCCGCTCCTGGGCCGATCTTCCGGCGCAGGCGATCAAGTATGTCCGCCGCATCGAGGAGCTGATCGGCGCCACCGTCGCCGTGCTCTCGACCAGCCCCGAGCGCGACGATACGATCCTCGTCCATAATCCTTTCGAGGGTTGACGGCAGGCTTCATCAGCGACAAGTGAGGCCAATGGCCGACTTCTATCCGATCCTGGCGCGTGCGGTCGCCGGGCTGCCTGAAACCTCCCCGGAGGCCCGGCGCGCCATCTACGACCGGGCGCGGACGGCGCTCGTCGCGCAGCTGCGCAGCCTCGACCCGCCCTTGAGCGAGGCCGAGATCATGCGCGAGCGCCTCGCGCTCGACGAGGCCGTCGCCCGGATCGAGGCGGATTACGACGAGGCGCCCGCCCCGCCGCCGGCATCGGACGGCCCGGTGATCCGCACCGTCGAGAACCCGACCCTGCCGATCCGCCCGCCGATGCCGAAGAAGGCGCCGGAATTCGCGCCGCTGCCCGCAGCCGCCGGACAGGATGACGGCGCCCCCCTGCCCGAGCCGGCCGAGCCGCAGGCCGCCCGGCCGCGCGTGCAGCCGCCGCGCGAACGACGGGTCAAGCCCGGCCATATCCGTTCCGCCGTCGTCGGTGGTGTCGTCGCGGTTGCCGTCGCAGCCATCGCTGCCACCGCTATCTATGTCCACAAGCTCCGGCCCCAGGACACGCCGCGCCCGAACGGCGAGACCGCGCAGCGGGCACAAGGCCCCCAGCCCGAGAACGGCGGCAAGATCGCCGAGCGTGCCGGCGAACCCGGCACGCCCCAGCAGAACCGCCCTGCGGGGAACCAGCAGGGCAGCGCCCCCGGCATCCCCGTGCCGCAGCCCGGCGGCGAGATCGCGGTCGCCCAGCGCGCCGTGCTCTTCGTCGAGGTCCCCGAGACCCCGCAGCAGCCGCAGACCTCGAGCGGCCGCGTGTTCTGGCGCCTCGACAGCGAGAGCGCCGGCCAGGGCCGGCCGATCGAGACCATCGTCCGCGCGACGGTCGAAATTCCCGATGTCGGCCTGAGCCTGGACTTCACCATCCGCCGCAACACCGATTCGGCTTTCCCGGCCTCGCACATCATCGGCCTGCGCTTCACCAGCACGGGCGACCCGGCCTCCCAGGCCGTCAAGGAAGTCGGTGTTCCCCAGTTCAAGACCGCGGAGGGTGAGCGCGGCGCGCCGCTCTCGGCGATCAATTCGGCGCTGGGCGACAATCTCTTCGTGGCAGCCTTGTCGAACGTGCCGGTCGAGGTCGAGCGCAATGTCGACCTCATCCTCAGCCGCGCCTGGATCGACGTGCCCGTGCGCTTCGCCTCGGGCCGGCGCGGCATCATCACCTTCGAGAAGGGCGTCTCCGGCAGCCAGACGCTCGCCGACGCCTTCGGCCGCTGGCGGTAAGAGGCTGCGCGCCGGACACAGTCTTTTCCAGAGACGCGCAGATTGCGCGGGGAACCCTCTACTGTAAGGAGAGGGGATCCCGCGCCCTTCGTCAGCTCTTCCGTTCGGCCGCGAAACGCGCCGCGGCCCGGAGCGTATCCGCCTCCGGGCCGAAGCCCGCCAGGGCCTCCACGGCCTCCGCGCACAGCCGATCGCGCTCGCGCTTGGCACCGTCGAGGCCGAGCGCGCCGACCAGCGTGCCCTTGCCCTTGTCGGCGTCCTTGGCCGTCGCCTTGCCCATCTGCGCGGCATCCGATTCGACGTCGAGGATGTCGTCGGCGATCTGGAAGGTCGCGCCCAGGGCCCGGCCATAGCGGCCGAGCGCGGCCAGCGCCGCCGCATCCGCGCCGCCCAGCCTGCCGCCGATCTCGACGCTCGCCGCCAGCAGCGCCCCGGTCTTCATCGCCTGGAGCCTGCGGATTTCCGCTTCCGGAAGCGCGCCACGCACCGCCTCGAAGCGCCCTTCGGCGGCGAGATCGAGCATCTGCCCGCCGACCATGCCGCCGAGACCGGAGGCCCGCGCGAGGCTTGTCACCAGCGCCGCGCGCACCGCGCCGGATTCATGCGTCGCCTCGTCCGCCAGAACCTCGAAGGCGAGCGTCAGCAGCGCATCGCCGGCCAGAATCGCGGTCGCCTCGTCGAAAGCCTTGTGCACGGTCGGCCGGCCGCGGCGCAGGTCGTCATCGTCCATCGCCGGCAGGTCGTCATGCACCAGCGAATAGCAGTGCAGCAGCTCGACGGCCGCGCCTGCGCGTCGTGCCCGCTCGGCTGGAACACCGAGAAACCTTGCCGTCTCGACCGTCAGGAAGGGCCGCAGCCGCTTGCCGCCGCCGAGGGCGCCATGCCGCATCGCCGCGACCAGACGCGCCGGTCGAGCGAGTTCGCCCGGAACTGCGGCATCGGACAGCAGGGCCTCCAGCAGCGCCTCGATGGCGGCTGCATTCTGCGCCAGCCGGGCATCGAGATCGCCGGGGTTGGCAGAAAGAGGGACGGAACTCATGCGCAGGTCTCGCGTTCGCTGCCGGAAGGGGGGCCTTGCCGGACGTTCGTCGCATCGTCAAGCTGCGCCGCCTCGGGCCGGGGCCATAATGGCCGGGCCGATCGAACGGTAACGAGGGTGAAGCAAGGTGCTGGGTAGGATTCTCGGCCTGTGCTTCCGGCTCGCCATCTGGCTGCTCCTGATCCTCGCCGCAGCCATCGTGCTCTATCGCTTCGTCCCCGTACCCTCGACCCTGATGCTCGGTCGCTGGTTGGTGCTCAGGCCCGTCGAGCGCGACTGGGTACCGCTGGACCAGATCTCCCCGCATCTCGTCAGGGCCGTCATCGCCTCCGAAGATCAGCGCTTCTGCAGCCATGGCGGCGTCGACTGGGTCGAGCTCAACAAGGTGCTGGAGAACGACGACGGGCCGAGCCGCGGCGCCTCGACCCTCACCATGCAGACCGCCAAGAACGTCTTCCTCTGGCCGGGCCGCTCCTACATCCGCAAGGGGCTGGAGCTTCCCCTCGCCATGGCGATCGACCTCGTCTGGGGCAAGCCGCGCGTGATGGAGGTCTATCTCAACGTCGCCGAATGGGGCGAAGGCCTGTTCGGAGCCGAGGCCGCGGCGCAGCGCTATTTCCGCAAATCCGCCTCCCGGCTGACCCCCGCCGAGGCGGCGCGACTCGCCGGCGCACTGCCCAACCCGCTGCTGCGCAATCCCGCCAAGCCGAATCGGGCGCTGCAATCCGCCGCCGGCCGCAGCCTGCGCCAACTCGGCCAGCTCGGATCGCTCGGCGATTGCGCCCTGCCCGGCTGATCGGCAGGATCTCGGGCGCTATCCGCCATGCCGGCGAAGAATTCCGGATTCGGCACTAGCCATCCGCGCCCTGACGGTGTAAGGCCAACGCCTCACGAGATTGATCCGTCGCCGTGGCGGATGCGTGGCCTTGGGCCAGCGTCCGGGCGGTGGCATGATGGAGAAGTAGAATGGCCGTTCCGAAGAGAAAGACGTCGCCGTCGAAGCGTGGCATGCGCCGCTCGGCCGATGCCCTGAAGCAGCCCACCTATATCGAGGACAAGAACTCGGGTGAACTGCGCCGTCCGCACCATGTCGACCTGAAGAGCGGCATGTATCGCGGCCGTCAGGTGCTGAAGGTCAAGACCGACGCCTGAGGCGTCCTGTTTTTTTGGCGCCGGCAGCGAAGCCGGCTTGTCGATGCGAGATTGGAACCGGCCGCAAGGCCGGTTTTTCTTTGCCTCAGCCCCGCGCCGATTGCAGGCGGGGCTTTCCGGCCGGCGCGACAAGCCGCGCCGCCGCCCGGTAGAAGCTAGCCGCCGCTTGCGGGCTCGCCCGACCTCTCCGGGCGAAGGGACCGATCTCCGCCCGCGCCGCAGCCGCCTGCAGGAGCACCAGAGCGGATGCGTTGGCATCGGCGGCATTCCGTTGGGTCGAGCTTCCGGCTTCGGCCATGTCTCACTCCGGCACAGGTCAATTGTGACGGAGTTCTTGTTGCAAGGCGGCGGCCAGCCTTAACGCAGCGTTAATCAGAAATACCGCATCGTTTCGAAGCACTTCCCATCTCATGGACAGGGTGACGAAGCACCAGAACGGGGCTCCGCAGCCGTCCTCTAGAGGCCGACCGATGCCCTCCCCGTCGATCTTCAGCTTCCAGAATGGCGGCCCGGTTGATCCCCGCAGCATCCTCTCTTCGATCGGCGAAGTGGTCTATGGCTGGGACATCCAGGCCGACACGCTGAGCTGGGGGCCGAATGCCCGCGAGGTTCTCGGCGCGATTCCCGAACAGGCGATGCAGCGCGGCCTCGCCTTTGCCGGCCTGGTCGAGCCCGGCAGCGGCCCGAGTCGCTACGACGCGATCTTCTGCTCCAGCGAGCATGACAGCGGCGAAGGCGTCATCTACCGCACCCGCTACGCGATCGATCTCGCCGGCCGCAAGATGTGGGCCGAGGATACCGGCCGCTGGTTCGCCGGCAGCGACGGCTATCCGGCGAGCGCGCGCGGCGTGCTCAGGCTCGAACGCGCCGCCCGCCCCGACGAACTCGAGCAGTTCGGCAGCGAGCTCTGCGACCGTCCCGCCCTGGTCGAACGAATCGGCCTGGCCCTGAACGAGCATCTTCCGGCGGAGCGGCCGGTCGTCGTGCTCGTCGCGGCGATCGACGAACTCGCACGCCTCAACGACGATTTCGGCCATGAAGCCACCGACGAGATCATCGGCACGGTGCATGAGCGCCTGCGCTCGGTGACGCGCCGGCGCGACCATCTCGTCCGCTATGCCGGCAACAGCTTCGCGATTCTCCTCGTCGGCTGCCCGCCCGAGCAGGTCGAGCCCGCCGCCCGCCGCTTCATCAAGGTCGTCGCCCAATCGGCAATCGAAACCAGCCGCGGCATCACGCTGGTGCGTCTGCGCGTCGGCGCCGCCAGCGCGCCCGAGCTCAGCTCCCATGGCGGGACGCTGCTGGCCGCCGCGGAAGGCGCGCTGGCGAGCGCGCGGGCCGGCGCCGTCGACACCGCCGTCATGGCTAAGCCGCAGTCGCGGCGCAGCCCCGGCAACGAGCAGACCGGCTTCGACGTCCAGGCCATCGCCGCCCTGAACGACCGCCGCGTGCGCCTGGCCCTGCAGCCCATCGTCCGGACGGCTTCGCGCGAGATCGCTTTCCACGAGGCGCTGTTGCGCGTCGGCCAGGGCGAGACCGGCCTCTACTTCGCCTCAGCCGAGCTCATCCCGATGCTGGAACGGCGCGGCCTTGTCAGGCTGTTCGACCAGCGCGTGCTGGATCTCGCGATCGAGATGCTCGGTGCCGATCCGAACCTCTCCCTCTCGGTGAACGTCTCGCCGCGCTCCCTCAACGACCCCGAATGGTTCGACGCCTTCGTCGCCTGCACGGCCGCCGCGCGCGACAAGGCCTCGCGCCTCATCGTCGAGATCACGGAAACCGCGACGATCGAGAATCCTGACCGCATCGCCAAATTGCTCGGGCGCATCAAGGAGCAGGGCGCGCGCGTCGCTATCGACGATTTCGGCGCCGGCCATACCTCGCTGCGGCACCTGCGTGCCTTCCCGATCGACATCCTCAAGATCGACGGCGCCTTCACGCAGAATCTGCGCCGCTCGACCGACGACCGCTTCTATGTTCGCACGCTGGTCGAGCTCGCCGGCCATCTCGGCGTCGAGACGGTCGCCGAATGGGTCGATGACGAGATGCAGGCGAGCATGCTGCGCGACTGGGGCGTCACCTATCTGCAGGGCCATCTTGTCGGCCGGGCGGAAGTTGTCGAGCCGTCGCAGGTCGCGCCGCGCCGGTTGGCGCTCGGCTGAGGCAGGCGCCGTTCTCATAGAGGAAGCGGCTGGTTTGAGGGCCGCTCCCGACCCGTAGCCAAACGAGCTCACCCTAGCGAGAAAGGGAGGCGGGTTCCGACGACTTCAGGCCTCGCCCGCGAAGACCTATGCGGAGTGCCTGAGCTCGCGGGAGAAAACGCGACCGCCGCCACTCTCCTTGGCCTGGTACATAGCAGCATCCGCTGCACTGATCAGAGCGCTTGCGTCGACGGACCGGGACTGCACGCCGGCGATCCCGATGCTGACTGTGACAGGCATCTCGTCGGGCCCGCCGAAACGATGGCGGACGCTGCTGCAGATTCGCTCTGCCACGTCTCGCGCGACCTTGACCGTCGCGCCATCGAGCACAATGACGAATTCGTCGCCGCCGAGTCGGGCCGCCAGGTCATGCGCACGAATGTGCCTCCTGATGATGCCCGCGATCTCCTGCAGCGCATGATCGCCCCGCACATGCCCGTAGGTGTCGTTGATCGCCTTGAACTTGTCGACATCGAGGAGAAGCAAGGTGAGCCGCGTTCCACCGCTTTGCGTGTAACCGACGGCGGACAGGCTTTCCTCGAAACCGCGACGGTTCGCGAGCCCCGTGAGCGGGTCGGTCCGGGAGGTCAGGCGCTCTCTCGATTCTGCGAGGATTCGCTTGTCTTCGCGGGCCAGCAAGGAGCCGACGAGGAGACTGCCGGAAAGATTGGACACGATGACGACAAGGCCGCCTGTCCTGAGAACGTCCAAGGCGAGGTGCCATGGTAGGACGAACAGGCTCAAGATGGACACGTTGATGAGCAGGCCGAGCAAGATCGTATCGGTGAAGCGCAATGCGCCCAAGCGCCGGCCTACGCGCCAGCGCCACGCGAGGGCCGCCGCGGAGGTCAGGGTCATTCCAAGAAGGCCAGCGACGAGGCCGCTTCCACCCGTCGGTATGCGTATCGCGAAACCGAAGGCCAGCGTCACGGCTGCGCCAGCCGGCCCCAGCAGAAAGCTCGCGAGACCGATGAGGATGTTCCTGCCGTCGATCTGAATACCTGGGCTGATCTGCAACGGGTCAAGCATCGTGAGCACGACGCCAACTCCGAAAATGGCAGCGAGAACGACGTTCCTGGTCCAGCCATTGCCCTTGTAGAGACGAACCACCTCCGAATAGAGGAGCGTGACCAGAGCCGCTATGCCGGCCTGGTCGGCAACGGCATGGGCGAGATTGGCACCGTCGACCATCAACTCCCTCGACCCCGCAGAAGCTGCTACGACGCGCCCCCCGCACGTCCTCGATTGATCCTGAACGAAGTCAATTGATCACATGTTGCCGCGCATTCCCGCAAGCCCGGCGGGAATTGGCCCTTCGGACCTGCTCCACTCGGCGCGCCGGCTACCCACCCAACAAAAAACCGCGCCCTCGTTCCCCGAGAGCGCGGCTCCAAAACCGCCAGACCAGCCTCAGCGCGAGCGTGACAGCTTGTCCAGCCGCTCGCGCATCTCGCTGAGCTCGCGCTTGAGATCGCCGAGATCGCCGCTGGCCGCTTCCGCCGCAGGCTTCGCGCCGGCCGCAGCCTCCTGCTTCGCCTGCGCCGCCGCGGTGAACGGGTTGAACAGCCGGAAGGCTTCCTGGAACATCTGCATGTTCGCCCGCGTCTGGGCCTGGATGGCGTCGAGCGGGTTGCCGCCGAAGGCCGAGCCACCGAAGGCCTTGGTCATCTGCTCGCGGAACTTGCTCTGCTCCTGCGTGAGGTTCTCCATCGAGAACTCCAGATAGCGCGGCACCAGGGCCTGCATGCTGTCGCCGTAGAAGCGGATGAGCTGGCGCAGGAACGCGATCGGCAGCAGGTTCTGCCCGTCCTTGGCCTCCTCGTCGAAGATGATCTGCGCCAGCACCGAGCGGGTGATGTCTTCTCCGGACTTGGCGTCGTAGACCACGAAATCCTCGCCCGAGCGCACGAGCCCGGCGAGATCCTCCAGGGTTACGTAGGAGCTGGTGCCCGTATGATAGAGACGCCGATTGGCGTATTTCTTGATGACGGTCGGTTCTTTATCGCTAGCCATCGGTCCTACTTGACGTTGATCCGCGGCCGTCGGTGGTTCCGACGTGCTCGGCGAAACGGTCTCCCATGGTCAGACGATAGCCTGTCGGTGCTGCACCGCAAGCTCTTTGAGCGGGCGCTGCAAAAAACCGTCGAAGCCCCTGCACCGGCAGGGATACGCCCTCCCTTGCGTCACTCCGTCGACGGCAGCCCGGTCAATTTCGCCTCTCGCCCGTCTTGACGGCGCCGCAGCAGGCTTCGAAGGTGACGGGGAGCGGTTGAGCCGGCGGGAGCGGCGCAACCGTAACAACAAAGCGAGGATACCTCTCATGGCAGATTCGGATATCGTGATCGTTGGCGCTGCGCGCACGGCGGTCGGCGCCTTCAGCGGCGCTTTTGCCAATACTCCCGCCCATGATCTCGGCGCCGTCGCGATCAAGGAAGCGCTGCGCCGTGCCAAGGTCGAGGCCGCCGAGGTCGACGAGGTCGTGCTGGGCCAGGTGCTCGCCGCCGGTCAGGGCCAGAACCCGGCCCGCCAGGCTGCGATGGCCGCCGGCATCCCGCAGGAGAAGACTGCCTGGGGCCTCAACCAGCTCTGTGGCTCGGGCCTGCGCACCGTCGCCATCGGCCTGCAGCAGATCGCCAATGGCGATGCCAACGTCATCGTCGCCGGCGGCATGGAATCGATGTCGCTCGCCCCGCACGCCTCCTATATGCGTGCCGGCACCAAGATGGGCGACGTCAAGTTCGTCGACACCATGATCAAGGACGGCCTCTGGGATGCCTTCCACGGCTACCACATGGGCACGACCGCCGAGAACGTCGCGACCAAGTACCAGATCAGCCGCGAGGAGCAGGACCGCTTCGCCGTCGCCTCGCAGAACAAGGCCGAGGCCGCACAGAAGGCCGGCCGGTTCAAGGACGAGATCGCCCCGGTCACGATCTCGACCCGCAAGGGCGACATCGTCGTCGACAGCGACGAGTATCCGCGCCATGGCGCGACGCTGGAAGCCATGGCCAAGCTGCGCCCCGCCTTCTCGAAGGACGGCACGGTGACCGCCGGCAATGCGTCCGGCATCAATGACGGCGCCGCCGCGCTCGTCATCATGACCGCCAAGGAAGCCGCCCGCCGCGGCCTGACCCCGCTCGCCCGCATCGCCTCCTGGGCGACGGCCGGCGTCGACCCGCAGATCATGGGCACCGGCCCGATCCCCTCGACCCGCAAGGCGCTCGAGAAGGCTGGCTGGAAGGTCGGCGATCTCGATCTCGTCGAGGCCAACGAGGCCTTCGCGGCGCAGGCGCTCGCGGTCAACAAGGACCTCGGCTGGAACCCGGACATCGTCAACGTCAATGGCGGTGCGATCGCGATCGGCCACCCGATCGGCGCGTCCGGCGCCCGCGTGCTGGTGACGCTGTTGCACGAGATGGCCAAGCGCGACGCCAAGAAGGGCCTCGCCACGCTCTGCATCGGCGGCGGCATGGGCGTCGCCATGGCCGTGGAGCGCTGAGACAAGCGCCTCACAACCCATGGCGAAGCGTACCACGCTCTACCGCTATCTCACCGGCCCCGATGACGCCTCCTTCTGTCATCGGGTTTCCGAAGCGCTGAGCCTCGGCTGGTCGCTCTACGGCCAGCCCACCCTGACCTTCGACGCGGTCCAGGGCCGTGTCATCTGTGGCCAGGCCATCATCAAGGACGTGGACGCGGATTACGCGCCCACCCTGAAACTATCTGAACAATAACGGCGGCAAGCCGGAGCATCGGACCGAAAAGTGGAATGCATTTTTCGGGTCAATCCGATGCTGAAACAAAGAACTGGATCGCCAATTCGCGTCTGCAAGAACGCACAACGATCTGGACCGATCACTGAAAGGGAGACTGGCCTATGGCGAAGGTGGCATTGGTTACGGGCGGTTCGCGCGGTATCGGCGCGGCGATCTCGAAGGGTCTGAAGGCGGCCGGCTACAGCGTCGCCGCGAGCTATGCCGGCAATGACGAAGCTGCCGCCAAATTCACCGCTGAGACCGGGATCAAGACCTATAAATGGGACGTCTCGGACTATGATTCCTGCGTCGCCGGCATCGCCAAGGTCGAGGCCGATCTCGGGCCGGTCGACGTGCTCGTCAACAATGCCGGCATCACCCGCGACGGCATGTTCCACAAGATGACCAAGGAACAGTGGGACGCGGTGATCAACACCAACCTCAACTCGCTTTTCAATATGACCCGCCCGGTCTGGGAAGGCATGCGCGCCCGCAAGTTCGGTCGCGTCATCTGCATTTCCTCGATCAACGGCCAGAAGGGCCAGATGGGGCAGGTCAACTATTCCGCCGCCAAGGCCGGCGATATCGGCTTCGTCAAGGCGCTGGCCCAGGAAGGCGCGCGCGCCGGCATCACGGTGAACGCGATCTGCCCCGGCTACATCGCGACCGAGATGGTCAAGGCGATCGATCCGGCCGTGATCGAGAAGTCGATCCTGCCGCATATCCCGGTCGGCCGCCTCGGCGAGCCCGAGGAGATCGCGCGTGCCGTGGTGTTCCTGGCCAGCGACGATGCCGGCTTCATCACCGGCTCCACTCTCTCCGCCAATGGCGGCCAGTACATGGCCTGAGCGGGCAACCATACCCCGTTGAACATTTGGGACCGCCGCCCGGCAACGGGCGGCGGTTTTTTTTACTAGGCCATGGCGGAGCGGGGCGTGCCGTCGCTCTCCGTCGCCTCCAGTGTCTGCGTGATCGCCGGATTGAGCGGATCGATCACCTCGAAGGGCCGCTCGACCTTGTCCGGCGCCTCGCGCATCCACATGCGCAGGCCGGCGAAACCCGCGAGCACTAGCGCGATCGCCGCCATGAAGTAGAGCAGCCCGTCGATGTCGAAACGCGCCATGATGCCGGCCCCGACCAGAGGCCCGAGCGCCGAGCCGAAGCCGCTGACCAGGATCAGTCGCCCGCTGACCGCGACCACCCGGTCGGCCGGCATCCGGTCGAGCGCATGGGCGACGCAGACCGGATAGAGCGTCGACATGAAGCCGCCGAGCAGCGCCGCAACCGGCAGCACCGCGAGGAGCGAGCGCGGCATCGCCACCAGCAGGATCACCGCCGCCGCATAGCCGACCGCCAACCCCGCCAGAACGAGGCGGCGATCATAGCGATCAGACAGGCGCCCGACCGGCACCTGGAAGGCGAGCCCGCCCAGCACCGCGACCAGCATGAACAGCGCGATCGTCTGCTGCGGCGCGCCGTTGCTGAGCATCCAGGCCGGCACCAGCGCGTAGAAGGCGCTGGTCACGATGCCGCTGACCACGCAGCCGACGACGGAGAGCGGAGCCTGCCGGGACAGCTCGCCGTAGCGCAGCTTCGCTTCAGGCTTGAGGCCGGGCGCTTCCGCCCGCGTCGTGCTGACCATCACCAGCGCCAGCGCGAAGAGCGCGATGACGACCTGGAACGCCCCTGCCGCCTGGATCGTAAGACCGGCGACGGCGAGCTGGCCGATCGCCAGCGCCACGAAGGTCCCGACCATATAGGTCGAGAAGATGCGGCCGCGCTGGTCCGGCATCGCCTTGGCGTTGAGCCAGCTCTCCGTCGTGACGAAGAGCCCGACGCAACCGATGCCGATCACCACCCGGCAGGCCGCCCAGATCAGCGCCGAGGTCCAGAGCGGCATCAGCGCGGTCGCGACCACCACCAGCCCGGCGAAGGCCGTATAGGCGCGTATATGGCCGACACGCTGGATCACCCCGCCGCTCGACACGGCGCCGATGGTGAAGCCGACGAAATAGGCGCTGAGCACGATGCCGGTCGCGGCCGGGCCGAAATCCTCGAGCGTCAGCCGCAAGGACAGGAAGGTGTTGAAGAAGCCGTTCGCGAGCTGCACCAGGCTGGTCGCGGCGATCAGCGTTCCGATCTGAAGCAGCATCGGCCAATCCCTGCGCGGCGGCCGACTATGGTCGGCCCGATCGGCACAGGGCTAGACGGCGAATGTGGGCTCAATGCGTCAAGCTCTCCCCGACGCGGCGGCCTGCCGAGCGCCGGCGGAAACGCCCGGCTCAGCTCTGGCGCCCGCCCTTCGGCAGCAGGAAGGTCAGCAGGCCGAAGGCCGGCAGCCAGGCGCAGATCTTGAACACCTCGATGATGCCGATCTTGTCGGCGAGCAGGCCGATGCCGGCCGCCGCGACGCCGCCGAGCCCGAAGGACAGGCCGTAGAACAATCCGCCGACGAGGCCGACCCGGTGCGGCACGAGGTCGATCGCATAGATCAGGATCGCCGAGAAGGCGCTCGACATGATGAAGGAGACGACGATGCTGAGCACGCCGGTCCAGAACAGATCGGCATGGGGCAGCATCAGCGCGAAGGGCAGCGAGCCCAGGATCGACAGCCAGATCACCCGGTCGCGGCCGATCCGGTCGCCGATCATGCCGCCGACGATCACGCCGATGGCACCGACCACGAGATAGAGGAACAGCATGATCTGCGAGAGCTGGATCTCGATGCCGAAGCGCTCGATCAGGTAGAAGGTGTAGTAGGAGGTGAAGGCGGCGGTGTAGCCGTTCTTCGAGATCAGCAGCATGACCAGAACGGCCATCGCCAGCAGCACGCGCCCGCGCGGCAGGCCGTGGCTCGCGCTTTCCTCGACATGCACCGACGACGACTTCTGCTCGCGCCGCATCGCCGAATAGCGCGCGCCGAGCCAGCCCATCACCAGCATCGCCACCAGCACCACGCCGGAGAACCAGGACAGGCTCGCCTGCCCGCGCGGCATCACCACGGCGGCAGCCAGCAGCGGGCCGACGGAATAGCCGATATGGCCACCGACCTGGAACACGCCCTGCGCCAGCCCCTGCCGTCCGGCCGCGGCATGGCGCGCCATGCGCGTCGCCTCCGGATGGAACACCGCCGAACCCAGCCCGATCAGCCCCGCCGCGAGCAGCACCATGGCGTAGCTATGGGCGAAGGAGAGCATCAAGAGGCCCGCCAGCGTCGAGCACATGCCGGCGACCATCGCATAGGGCCAGGGCTTGCGGTCGGTGACGAAGCCGAGGATCGGCTGCAGCAGCGACGAGGTCACCTGGAAGGCGAGCGTGATCAAGCCGATCTGCACGAAATCGAGCTGATAGTTCTCCTTGAACAGCGGATAGAGCGCCGGGATCATCGACTGGACGAGGTCGTTCAGCAGATGCGCGACGCTGAGCGCTGCCAGAACCGGCATCAGCGGACGGCGAGTGGCGGATTGCAGCGGGATCGTGGTCATAATTCAGGCAATGACCTTGCTTTTGTTTGCGGTCAACGGGGGCGAGAGCATGACGCCTATGGCTGCAAGGCTGAGTTGCAATGCAGCATCGGGCTCAGGCGCAGCTAACCTCATCGGCAAGCCCCATGAAACCTGCTATCGCCGCACGGATTTCACCCTGGCATCCTCATGACCGCACGCACCGCGACCCTCATCGGCTTCTGCGCCATCCTGCTCTGGTCGACGCTCGCGCTGTTCACGGCGATGTCGGGCCGCGTCCCGCCCTTCCAGCTCGTCGCCATGACGTTCGTCATCGGCGGCCTGCTGATCCTCGCGATCACGGTTTTGCGCGGGCAGCTCTCGCGCATCCGCCCGACGCCGGCCTCCTTCGCGCTCGGGCTCTACGGCCCGTTCGGCGACACCGCGCTCTACTATGCCGCGGTGAAGACCGCTCCGGCGGCCGAGGCGAACCTGATCCATTACCTCTGGCCGCTCCTGATCGTCCTTTTCGCCGCCTTGCTGCCGGGCGCCGGTCTCAAGCCTCGCCATCTCGTCGGGGCGCTGATCGGGCTGGTGGCGACCGGCCTTCTGGTGTCCGGCGGTCTCGGCAACGGCGGCGGGCTGGCGCTCGGCCATGTGCTGGCCGCGCTCGGCGCTTTCGTCTGGGCGAGCTATTCGGTGGCCTCGCGCCGCTTCGCCAATGTGCCGTCCGAGAGCCTCTGCGTGACGATGCTGGGCTGCGCCGTGCCGGCGCTGGCCTGCCATCTCGCCTTCGAGACCACGCTCTGGTCGCTGACCGCGACCGAATGGGGCGGCGTTCTCGGTCTCGGCCTCGGCTCGATCGGGCTCGCTTTCGTCGTCTGGGATATCGGCATGAAGCAGGGCGACGTCGCGCTGCTCGGCGTCGCCTCCTATGCCGCGCCGGTGCTCTCGACGCTGATCCTCGTGCTGTTCGGCTATGCCCCGGCGAGCTGGCTTCTCGCAGCGTCCTGCGCGCTCATCGTGGTCGGGGCGCTGGTGGCGAGTGGGGGTGGGCGGAAGGGCTAGAATCTCAAGCGATGACACGCTTCGTCATGGTCGGGCTTGTCCCGACCATCCACGTCTTCCTTTGTCGAGGGCGGTGTTCAGGACGTGGATGCTCGCCACAAGGGCGAGCATGACGGCCGTGCGGCTCGCTCAGTTCCGCCGCAGCAGCCGCTCCAGATAATCCAGTTCTTCCGCCGGCCGCAGTGGATCACCGAGCCGTTTGCGCAGCTCCTCCAGGATGCGTCGCGCCCGCTGGGTCGCGCTCTCGTCGGCGCCCGGCACCTTGACCCGGCCATCGGCCCAGTCGCGCTGGCGCTGCGGCCGGCCGAGCGGATCCTCGCTCCCGCGCTGCTGCGCCGAAGGCCGGCCCTGCTGGCGTCCGTCCGGCTCGCCATAGGCCTGCCCCTCGCCTTCGCCCTCGCCGGGCTGCCCCTGCATCTGCTGGGCGAGGTTCTGCCCGCCCTTGCGCAAGGCTTCGAGTGCACGGCCCTGCGCATCGAGCGCGCCTTCGCCCTGCCCTTGACCGAGCTGGCTTTCGGCCTCGCGCATCGCGTCCTCGGCCTCGTCGAGCTCGCCGTTCTGCGGCGCGCCCATGCCGCGCATCCGGCGCTGCAGGTCCTGCAAGCGCTCGCGCAGGGCTTGCTGGCGCTGCGACAGGCCCTGCCCCTGGCCGTTCTGGCCCTGCATGCCCTCGCCGCCTTCGCCGTCCTCACCCTGCTCGCCGGGCTGCTGCCCCGGCTGCTGGCCGCGCTGGCCCTGTTGGCCGCGCTGCCCTTGCTGACCTTGCTGGCGCTGGCCGGGACGCGCCTGCTGCTGGCCGGGGCGCTGGCCGCGCTGGGTCTGGCCCTGCCCCTGCTGGCGGCGCTGCTCGTTCTGATAGGTCTCGTCGCGCAGGTTCTGCTGGTCGCGCGTCATCCGGTCGAGATCGCCGAGCGCCTGGTTCATCTCGCGCTGGCGCGGGTCCTGCTGGCCGGGGCGCGCCATCTGGAGATTGTTGAGCATCCGGTTGAGCTCTTCCATCAGGCGCTGGGCCTCGGCCATGTCGCCGCGCTTCGACAGTTCCTCGATGCGGTCGAGCATGTTCTGCAGGTCGCGCGGCGTCACCGTCCGGAAATTCTCGGGCAGACGGGCCTGGTCACGGTCGCCGTTCTGCTGTTGCTGGCGCATCATCTGTTCGGCGAGCTGGCGCATGAAATTGTCCATCGCACGGCGCATCTCGTCGGTGAGCTTCTTGATCTCCTCCTCGGAGGCGCCGCGCTCCAGTGCCTGCTGCAGGTTCTCCTGCGCCTGCCGGAGCGCCCGCTCGGCATCGGACATGTCGCCGTCCTCAAGCTGGAGCGCCATCGCCCACATCAGCTCGGAGACCTCGCGCAAGGCGTCGTCGCCGGCGGCGCGGCGCAGGCGCTCGGTCAGCATCCGCATGCCCAGATAGACACCGGGCTCCTTCATGAAGAGACCGGGCTCGATCATCAGCGCATCCATAGCGAGCTGCACCCTGGAGCGGTCCTCGACATCCATCACGAGCTTGCGGCGCTGTTCGACCAAGGCCTTAGCCAGCGGCTTGGTGAAGGTACGCTGCGGCAGCACGACCTCGAGCGGCTCGCTGCGGCCTTCCTGCCCGGCATCGTCCCGGGCGATCAGCACCATCCTGACCTTGGCGCCGGCCCAGGGATGGGCGGAGAAATCGACCGTGCTCTTGTTCTCGTCCTCACCCGAGGCGGAGGACGGCACTGCAAGGCTCTGCTTCGGTGGCTCGACCAGCGAACGACCGCCCTTGGCCGCGTCCGGGCGCGAGACATTCACCTCGATCGAGGCGATGCCGTAATCATCCTTGGCCTTGTAGGTGATGCCCAAGCCGCCCGATTGCGCGCCGGTCACCGGCTTCGGCGGATCGGTGAAGGCGATGGTCGGCGGCTGGTCGGCGACCGAGGTGATGTTGAGCGTGGTGCCGGGTGCGCCGCTGCCGGTGAGCTTCAACGTGCCGTTGCCGGCGAGCGTGAAGCGCTTCTCCAGAACCGCCTGCTGCGGCCCTGACGGCTGGGCTGGCTTTGCGGGCGCGGCCTTCGCCTGGGCATCCTTGCCCTCGCCCTCCTTGGCCTCGGGCTTGATCAGGTCGAGCCGGCCGGTCGTGGCGACGTCCATGCTCGTCTTGCCGGCGATGCGCACGACGATGACCGATTTCTCGGGCGCGCTCAGATTCGGGCTCGCCAGCTTGGCGAAGTCGATCAGGATCGGCGGCAGGCGCGTATAGGCCGGCGGATCGATCCAGGCGTCGATCCGGGTCGAGGCGGCGATGGCGGAAGGCCCTTTCCAGTCGAAGGCGGCGGAGAGGCGCTGCGTGACCTCAGGGCCCGCGACGAAGAAGCCGGTGATGGCGGCGAGCAGCGGCACGGCGCGCAGCGCCCGCCGGTCGTGGCCTGCCATGCGCGGCTGCGGCGGCTGAACGCGCAACGACGCGACCTGCCGGCTCTGACGCTCGACATGCAGTTTCCAGAGGGCCTGCGAAACCGGATCGGCCGAGCCGATCGCGAGATTGTCCTCCAGCGAGGACGCCGGGCGATGGCCGTCGGCGAAGGAGCGATCGAGCCGCGTCAGCGCATCGCGATGCGTCGGCAGGACGAGGCGGGCGACATGCCAGAGGCTCGCGGCGAAGGCCCCGGCGAAGGCGAGCACGCCGACGACACGCCCGTACCAGGGCAGATGCGTCCACAGGCCGAACCAGGAGACGGCGAGGAAGGCGAGGACAATGCCGAGCGGCAACCAGAGCCGCGGCCAGAGCCGCTCCCAGCCGAGCGAGAGGCGCGAGGCCAGCGCGAGACGGCTGAGCCGCAGCCGGATGCCGTCGATCGTGTCGGGCGCCTTGCGGCGCTCTGCCTCGCTCATGCCATCGCTCCGGGCAGCCCCCATTCCTGTCTGAACTCGCCTGACCCAGTCAGGCTAGCACGCGAATGTGGCATTGCCAGCGCGAAGAGGCGCCAACGCACAGCGCTCCGCCTTTCGTGAACGGAGCGGTGCTGGGTGGGACTGATCAGGCGAACCAGCCGGGCAGCTTGTCCGTACCGATGAGCTCCTCATAGCTCTGGCGCGGCCGCGTCACGGCATACTGGTCGCCCTTGACCATGACCTCGGCCACCAGCAGGCGCTGGTTATAGGTCGAGGACATCGAGGCGCCATAGGCGCCGGCCGTCATGAAGGCGACGAGGTCGTTCTGGCGGAGCTGCGGCAGTTGGCGCCCGGTGGTGAAGGTGTCGCCCGATTCGCAGATCGGGCCGACGACGTCGTAGGCCAGCTCCGGCCCGCCGATCGCCGGCTCCGCCACCGGCCAGATCTCGTGATAGGCCTCGTACATCGCCGGGCGGACCAGGTCATTCATCGCGGCATCGACCACGAGGAACTGCTTGGTCGGGCGTGGATTGAGATGCAGCACCCGCGTCAGCAGGATGCCGGCATTGCCGACGATCAGGCGGCCGGGCTCGAAACCGAGCTCGACATCGAGCCCCTTGGTCACCTTGGCGACCATCTCGGCATAGGCCTCGATCAGCCCCGGCCCGTAGTCGAACGTCTTCGGGATATCGTAGGGGATGCCGAGTCCGCCGCCGAGATCGAGCCGGTCGACGCGGTGGCCCTCAGCCCTGAGGTCGCCGAGCAGCGCGACCATCTTGGTGTAGGCCGCCTCGAAAGCGTCGATCTCGCGGATCTGGCTGCCGATATGGACCGCGAGGCCCATGATCCGCACGCCGGGCATGTTGGCCGCGCGCGAATAGAGCCGGCCGACCTCCTCGAAGGAGACACCGAACTTGTTCTCGGAGGAGCCGGTCGTGATCTTGGCATGGCCGCCGGCGCCGATATCCGGATTGACTCGGAACACCGCTTCCTGCCGCTTGCCGAGCTGGCTTGCGACCTTGGAGAGCAGGTCGAGCTCGCTCTCGCTCTCGATATTGACCTGGTAGAGTCCGGCCTCAACCGCGAAGCGCAGTTCCTGCTCGCTCTTGCCGACACCGGAGAACACGATCTTCTCGGGCGGGATGCCGGCGGCGAGCGCCTTGCGCACCTCGCCTTCGGAGACCGTGTCGATGCCGGCGCCGAGCGCGCCCAGCGTCTTCAGCACGCCGAGATTGCCGTTCGCCTTCATGGCGTAGAAGACATGGGCCTTGCCGGCGGGCGCGGTCGTCTTCATCGCCGCTTCGAACAGCTTGTAGTGCCGCTCGATCGTCGCGCTCGAATAGACATAGACCGGCGTGCCGACCTCGGCCGCGATGCGCTGGAGATCGACGCCCTCGGCATGGAGCGAGCCGTCGCGATAGGCGAAATGATGCATGGGATGAGCTCGCAGTCAGGCTAGGCAGGCGTCAGTCTCGGGCGGAGCGAAGCGCGCACCTGAGCCCGACGCAGGGTATGAATGTCGCGACGGCGCCGGCCGTCACATCAGCGAATCGAGGACGAAGGGCTTGTCCGGTACGGTGATAGCCTTGTTGGCCTTGGGCGGCTTCGCCAGCACGGAGGCCGAGCCCAGCGAGGCCGGATCGTTCTCTTTCGCGCCGATCTGGTCGTCAGGCAGGTCGATGGCGCCGGTCGCATTGGGCGGCGCCTCCAGCGGCCCCTTGCGCCCGCAGGCGGCGAGCGCAACAGCCAGCAGGCCGACGACCAGCAAGGTGCGGCCGAGTTTCAGGCGGGAATCAAGCACGAAAACGAACCCTCGGGCGAAACGTGGCGGGACCTTAGCGGAGGATGCGGCGGAGCGCGAGCGCTTGTGACTGCCCCTCTGTCATTCCGGGGCTTCGCGTAGCGAAGAGCCCGGAACCCACGACTGGGTGAGACATCTATTGTCCGTTGCAGGCGGCTCGCCCAGTCGTGGGTTCCGGGTTCGCGCCTACGGCGCGCCCCGGAATGACAACCGTGAGTCGCGACGGTCAGATGTCGACAGGCTCTAGCCCTTCGCGAGCTGTTTCAGCCAGCGACGGGCCTGCTTGCGGACATTGGCCGGGGCCGTGCCGCCATAGCTGACGCGGCTCTTCACCGACTGGTCGACGCCGAGCACGGCGAAGACGGCCTCGGTGATCTGAGGCTCGACGGCCTGCATCTCGGCGAGCGAGAGCTTCTCCAGGCCGACCTTCTTCTCGGAGGCGATGCCGACGAGGCGCCCGGTCACATGATGCGCGTCACGGAACGGCATCTTCAGGACGCGCACCAGCCAATCGGCGAGATCGGTCGCCGTGGCGTAGCCGAGGCCGGCGGCCTTCTTCATCACCTTGAGGTCGGGCTGCATGTCGCGGACCATGCCGGCGGTGGCGGCAAGGCAGAGCGACAGCGTCTGCAACGCGTCGAACGTGCCTTCCTTGTCCTCCTGCATGTCCTTCGAATAGGTCAGCGGCAGGCCCTTCATCATCGTCAGCAGGGCCTGCAAGGCACCGAAGACGCGCCCCGCCTTGCCGCGCACCAGCTCGGCCGCATCGGGATTGCGCTTCTGCGGCATGATCGACGACCCCGTCGAGAAGGCATCCGAGAGCCGGACGAAGCCGAACTGCGGCGTCGACCACAGCACGATCTCCTCGGCGAAGCGCGACAGATGCATCGCGCAGATCGAGGCGGCCGAAAGCGTCTCCAGCACGAAATCGCGATCCGAGACCGAATCGAGCGAGTTCGCCGTCGGCCGGTCGAAGCCGAGGGCCTTCGCCGTCATGTGCCGGTCGATCGGGAAGGAGGTGCCGGCGAGCGCGGCCGCACCGAGCGGGCATTCGTTGAGGCGGGCGCGGGCATCGCGGATGCGGCTGCGGTCGCGGCCGAGCATCTCGACATAGGCGAGCAGGTGATGGCCGAAGGTGACCGGCTGCGCCGACTGGAGATGGGTGAAGCCCGGCATCACCGCGCCGGCATAGGTGTCCGCCTTCTCGGCCATGGCGAGCTGGAGGTCGGCCATCTGGCCGTCGATCTCGTCGAGCGTGTCGCGCACCCAGAGCCGCATGTCGGTCGCGACCTGGTCGTTGCGCGAGCGGGCGGTGTGCAGGCGGCCGGCGGCGAGGCCGATCTTGTCCTTGAGATTCGACTCGACGTTCATATGGACGTCTTCGAGTGCCCGCGAGAACGTGAACGCGCCGCTCTCGATCTCGCCCTCGACCTTTTTCAGGCCGGCGATGATCGTCGCGACATCCTCCTTGGTCAGGATGCCGGTCTCGGCCAGCATGGCCGCATGCGCCAGCGAGCCGCGGATGTCCTGGCGCCAGAGCTTCTGGTCGAAATCGATGGAGGCGTTGATTTCCTCCATGATGGCGTCGGGACCTGTGGCGAAACGCCCACCCCACATGCGATTGCTCACGACGGTCTTTCCTGCTTTTGAGGACGCATAATGACGTCTGGAAAAAAGATCGGACTGGCCCTCGGGGTCGTGGCGGCGCTCGGCCTCGCTGGCGTAGCCGCCTTCTACTCCGTCCGGGGCGATGCCGGCAACGGATCATGCAGCGCGGCAAGCGCGGCGGTCGCGCGCATGAAGCCGCTGGTCAAGGGCGAGGTCGCGGCGGTCGAACTGCGCACGCGACCGCAGCCGGCCCCGGCGCTCGCCTTCACAGGGCCCGACGGCCAGCCGACGACGCTGGCAGCGCTGAAGGGCAAGACGCTGCTGGTCAATCTCTGGGCGACCTGGTGCGCGCCCTGTCTGAAGGAAATGCCCTCGCTCGACGCGCTCCAGAAGGAGATGGGCGGGCCGGATTTCGCGGTCGTCGCGATCAATATCGACACCCGCAATCTCGACAAGCCGAAGACCTGGCTTGCCGATAACAGGATCGCCGCCCTGCCCTTCTACGCCGATCCGCAGGCCGCGACCTTCCAGGTCCTGCGCGCGGCCCACAAGGTCGAGGGCATGCCGGTCAGCTTGATCGTCGACAAGGCCGGCTGCGAGCTCGGCATCATCCAGGGGCCGGCCGACTGGGCGAGCACTGAGGCAAAGGCGCTGATGAAGGCCGCCATCGGCCGCTGATCCGGCCTGCGCCCGCCCGCTCAGCCCCGCGCGCCCGCCGCTGCGGCGGTGAACGCGGCCGCGGGGCGGTCGGCACGTCCTTCCACACGCAATGGCGGCGCCTTGCCCTGCTTGTCCTCGCCCATGTAGAGCGTGACGTGCGGGAACGGGATCTCGATGCCGCGCCGGTCGAAGATCTCCTTGATCAGCTCGTTATAGGCGCGGCCGGCGCCCCATTGCGCGCCCGGCAACGTCTTGATGCGCGCCCTCACCGTGATCGCGGAATCGCCGAAGGCCGTGATGCCCTGCATGTCCAGCGGCCCGATGATCTTCTCGCCATGCTCGGTCTCCCTGAGCCGCTCGAAGGCCTCCTCCATCGCCTCCTTCACCTCCGGGATGTTCTCGCGATAGGCCACGCCGATCTCGGCGACATGGAAGGAGAAGCCGCGCATCATGTTGGAGACGTGATCGACCGAGGAGAACGGGATGAGATGGACCGTGCCGTCGAGCGAGCGGATCGAGACCGAGCGGATGGTCAGCCGCTCGACCACGCCGGACTTGCCGCCGACCTGCACCACGTCGCCCTCGTTCATCACATTCTCGAACTGGATGAAGACGCCGGTGATGATGTCCTGCACCAGCTTCTGCGCGCCGAAGCCGATCGCCAGGCCGAGGACGCCGGCGCCGGCGAGCAGCGGCGCGATGTTGAGCCCGAGCTGCGCCAGCACGAGCATCACCACCAGCACGGCGAGCGCCACGGTGAAGGCGTTGCGGAAGAGCGCGAGCAGCGTCTTCTCGCGCGCCGTCGGCACGGTGCCGAAATCCGGATTGAGCCGGTATTCGACCCAGGACAGCATGGCGACATAGATCGCCAGTCCGATGAGCGCGATCAGCCCGGCCGAGACCAGCGCGCCCGCGAGCCGCTGGCCCGATGCGCTCGACAGCCAGGCCAGGATGTCGAGCAGCTGCCAGGCCTGCGCGATCATCAGCAGCACGCCGAACAGGATCAGCAGGCGCACGAACTGCATCACGCGCGGCGCGAAGGCCCGCAGGCGCGGCTCCAGCAGCGGCAGGCGCAGCCGCACGTCCTCCGGCAGGCGCACGCTGATATTCACCAGGCGCGAGACGAAGGCGATCACCAGCCCGCCGATGATGCCGATGGCGACCGACTCGACGGTGGCGCCGAGCACGAAGGGCAGTGCGCGCAGCGGGTTGACCAGCCAGACGAAGAACACGCCGACGAGATAGAGGATGGCGACGACATGCCAGAACTGCCCGGCGAAGTGGCTGGCCTGCGCCAGCAGGTCGTGCCGGCCGGCCTCACGGGCCGCGAACAGCCGGCGCCTGACCTGAACGCGATTCTGCAGGATGATCAGGATCGCGATGACCAGGGCGCTCATCACGACGAGGACCTTGAGCGCCTGAACCGGAGCAGGCGGCAAATAGAGCCCGAGGACCGGCGCGACGAACAGGAAGGTGTAGCCCAGCAACGAGACCAGCCGCGCCAGCCAGAAGTACCAGTAGGCAGCGGTGGTGTCGTCGAGCGGCATCAGCCGCATCGCCGGATGGCGCGGTTCCAGAACCGCCCGCATCGCCACCTTGACGAGTTCGACCGCCAGGAAGGCGTTGAGCAGCAGCGTTTGCTCCAGCGTGATGCGCCCGGTGGTGCCGACCAGGTTGAGGACGAGCAGATAGCCCGCCCCCCAGGCGAGCGCGACGCCGGCGAGATCGACGGCGACCGCGACGAGCAGGCCGAGAGACCGCGCCGGCCAGGAAAGGCCGGCGACCCGGCGGGACAGGGCCGTCTGGAGCCGTTCGGCGAGCAGGCGTGCCATCAGGAAGCTGCCCAAAATGGCGGCGATGACGAAGCCGAGCGCCAGCCCGACATCGCGCAGCCGCACCATCTCGAACCGCGACTGGCCGGAGACGACGCTACCTAGCTGGCGAAACGTCTGAACCGCCGCGGACAGGGCGGCCGCGCTCTGCTCGGCGAACGCCTTGGTATACTCCGCAATGCCGCGGGCGAAGCCGGATTCCGCCTCGGCCGGTGCCGCGGCAACCTCACCGTTTTCCTGGCCGACCTGCCGCTGCTTCAACCGTTGCAGCAGCTCGGTGCGCAGCCCGTCATCCTCGAGAATGCGGACGAGATCATCGAGCGACGAGGGGGATGCCTGCGCGGGAACGGCAGTCGTGGTCACTGGAGGCGGAGTTCTGTCCTGAGCCGAAACAATACTGCCAAATGCCATCAGGGCAACCGCGACCAATACCCATAATCTCATCGAACAAATTCACCGCCGTTGAAGGGAAGATTCTCCTTCATACTAGGCACGGAGGCACGCAGGTCAAACCTGCTCTCTCAAATTTCGACCGCCCCGCAATCAGAATCACCCCACGAATACTCAGACGCAGCTTCGGAGAGACCCGCGGCGGAGGGGGCGCCACCGCCATTGGCGCTGGGAGCCGAAGAGGTTATTGACTCTCGGCCATGACCTATACGATCGGCCTTGCCACCACCTTCCACGATCCCGCCATCGCGATCATCGGTCCCGATGGCGCGGTTCTCTTCGCGGAAGCGACCGAGCGCTACCTGCAATACAAGCGCGCGCCGAACTGCGAGCCGGATTCGGCGCCGCGCATGGAAGGGCTGCTCAAGCGCTACATTCCCAAGGATGCCGAGGTCCGCATCGCCACCAGCTGGGGCGAGGATTTCACCGGCTTCCTCGACCAGATGGCCCGCGCCGGCTCCTTCACGCTCGATGCCCTGCTCAAGCTCTCGCCTGAGCTCAACCGTTCGCTGGTGCCGGAACGGACCGAGCGCGCCCTGATCGCCTCGCTCCATCTCGGCCAGCAACGCGCCGGCATGGGCGTGCTGCTCGGGCTCGACCGCGCCTATGGCAAGGCCAATGTCACCGGCCTGAAGCGCTATGGCCACCATCTCAGCCACGCGGCCTATGCCTGCTGGTCCTCGCCCTTCGACAACGCCGCCTGCCTCGTCGTCGACGGCATGGGCGAGACCGGCGCCTCCGCGATCTTCGCGCTGGAGAACAGCAAGCTGCGCGAGGTGAAGCGCCACCGTGGGCGGGAATCGATCGGCTTCTATTTCGGGCTCGTCACCGATCTCGCCGGTTTCGACCAGGCCAAGGGCGAGGAATGGAAGATCATGGGGCTCGCGCCCTATGGCAAGACCGACCCGGAGCTGATGGCGCTGCTGCGCAAGCTCTACAGCATCGAGGGCCACAAGCTCTCCTTCGCCAAGGCGGATATCGTGCAGGGCGTCGCCGCCGAGATCCTGGCGAAGCGCCCGGCGGATGCGCTCGACCAGGGCTGGGCCGATCTCGCCCGCTGCGGGCAGGACGTCTTCGCCGAAATGATGGAAGCACTGCTCGGCGAAGCCGCAGCGCTCGTGCCAGTTGAAAACCTCGTCCTGGCCGGCGGCTGCGCGCTGAACTCGTCCTTCAACGGCAAGATCGCCGGCCGCCACAGCTTCAAGACGGTCTTCGTGCCCTCCGCCCCCGCCGACGACGGCAACGCGATCGGGGCTGCCTGGCTCGCCCATTCCGAGGCCAATCCCGGCTGGCGCGCGCCGAAGGGGCCGTTGACGCCCTATCTCGGCTCGACAGTCTCGACCGAGCCCCTCGAGCGCATGCAGCTCTGGGAAAAGCGCCTGCGCAAGCTCACTCCCGATGAGATCGCGCCCGTCACCGCCAAGCTCCTGACCGAGGGCAAGCTGATCGGCTGGGTGCAGGGCCGCGCCGAGTTCGGCCCGCGCGCGCTCGGCAACCGCTCGATCATCGCCGATCCGCGCCCCGCCGATGCCAAGGACATCCTCAACGCCAAGGTGAAGTACCGCGAGGCGTTCCGCCCCTTCGCGCCCTCGATCCTGGCCGAGCATGCCGCCGACTGGTTCGAGACCTATCAGGACGCGCCCTATATGGAGCGCACGCTGGTCTGGAAGGAAGCTGTCCGCGACCGTGTCCCGGCCGTGGTCCATGAGGACGCGACCGGCCGGCTCCAGAGCGTCACGGCCGAGCGCAATCCGCGCTACCACGCGCTGATCTCGGCCTTCCATGACCTGACGGGCGTGCCGGTGATCCTCAACACCTCGTTCAACATCATGGGCAAGCCGATCCTGCACACGGCGGAGGACGCGATCCTGATGTTCTATACGAGCGGGCTCGACGCGCTGGTGATCGAAGACTGGCTGCTGGTGAAATAGCCGACGGGCGATCAATCCGTCGCGTTGATCGGTCAGATCACGCGAAATCGCTGGTCTCAGGCTGGTTTGTGGTCATTCTTCCGGCCTGCCCGAAGGAGACGACGTCATGCTGAAACTGCGCCCGAACTGCGAATGCTGCGACCGCGACCTGCCGCCGCAATCACGCGACGCCTTGATCTGCACCTTCGAATGCACCTTCTGCAGCGACTGCGTCGAGACGCGCTTTGCCGGCGCCTGCCCGAACTGCGGCGGCGACCTCGTGCGCCGGCCGATCAGACCGGAGCGGCTGCTGGAGAAATACCCGGCCTCGACCGAGCGCGTCCGCAAGCCGCACCCGCAATGCGCGGCCGCTTGAGCGCATCAAAAGACGGCCGATCGATCGGCCAGGGAGTGCGCAATGACGTCCATGCCTGTCGTCTATGGTGCGCCCTACAGCGTCTATGTCCGTGCGGTCCGGCTAGCGCTTGAAGAAAAGGGCGTGGCCTATCGGCTGGACCCGGTCGATGTCTTCGCTGAGAACGGGCCGCCTGCTTCGCTGCTGGAGCGACAGCCATTCGGCCGCATCCCCGCCTTCGAACATGATGGCTTCCAGCTTTACGAAGCCGGCGCCATCGAACGCTATGTCGATGAGGCATTCCCCGGCCCCGCGCTCCAACCTTCCGCGCCGCGCGAACGAGCCCGCGTCAATCAGCTCACGAGCATCCTCGATTCCTACGCCTATCGCACGCTGGTCTGGGACATCTATGTGGAGCGGGTCTCCGCCCCCAAGCAGGGACGCGCGCCGGACGGGGCGCGAATCCAGGCCGCCCTGCCCAAGGCGCAGCTATGCCTGCGTGCGATCAACGACCTGATGGATGGCGGGCCCTTCCTCGCCGGCGCCGAGCTGACGCTGGCCGATCTGCACGCCGCTCCCATGTTCGCCTATTTCGCACTGGCGCTGGAGGCTGAGGCGCTCCTCGCCGCGCAGCCCCTCATCGAGGCCTGGTGGGCGGACATGATGCGGCGGCCTGCCATGCAGGCCACCGCCTATCCCGCCTAAGCGGTTTCGCGGGAAAGATCGGCATAGGGCAGCCCGTGCCCGCTTTCGACGCGGGCGGATGGGCCGTGGCGGCGAGCCTCAGCTCGCCTGCTTGACCGCAATGCCCTTCTCTTCGAAGAGCTGCTGCAGTTCGCCGGCCTGGAACATCTCGCGGGTGATGTCGCAGCCGCCGATGAACTCGCCCTTGACGTAGAGCTGCGGGATCGTCGGCCAGCTCGAATAGGCCTTGATGCCCTCGCGGATCTCCTGATCCTCGAGCACGTTCACGCCCTTATAGGGCACGCCGATATAGCCGAGAATCTGGGCGACCTGGCCGGAGAAGCCGCACATCGGGAATTGCGGCGTGCCCTTCATGAACAGCACCACGTCGTTGTTCTTCACTTCCGCTTCGATGCGGGCATTGACGTCGGACATCGTCTCGTCTCCTGAAGCGGGTTCAAGGCCCGCCGGATGGTCTCGTTCTAATCTTGGGGAACGCTGGTCGTCAGCGCAAGGGCGTGCAGCACGCCGCCCATATTCCCCTGGAGCGCGGCATAGACCATCTGGTGCTGCTGCACCCGGGTCTTGCCCTTGAAGGCGGCCGAGACGACGGTCGCGGCATAGTGGTCGCCGTCGCCGGCCAGATCCTTGATCTCGATCGCCGCATCCGGCAGCGCCGCCTTGATCATGCGCTCGATCTCGTGCGCGTCCATCGCCATGGGTCGAACTCCTCAGGCCGCCTTGCCGGCCATGTAGGTCGGCAGCCAGTCTTCATGGATCTTGCGGAGGTCGGCGATCGCCAGCGCAGGCTCGCCCGGCAGGGCAAGCGAAGCGCCGCCCGTCTTGCCGATGGCGAGCGCCGGCACGCCGGCAGCCTTGGCGGCAGCGATCACGGCATCGGCCTCAGCAGCCGGGACGGTCAGGACATAACGCGCCTGATCCTCGCCGAAGAGCGCGGCATGGACGGGGCCCGCCGGCAGCGTCTCGATGGTCGCGCCAATGCCCTTGGCCATCGCCATCTCGGCCAACGCCACGGCAAGGCCGCCATCCGACAGGTCATGACAGGTCGAGACCTTGCCCGACGTGATCAGCCCGCGCACGAAATCGCCGTTGCGGCGTTCGATCTTGAGATCGACCGGCGGCGGAGCGCCCTCCTCGCGGCCGCAGACGGTCGCGAGATAGGCGCTCTGGCCGAGCCAGCCCGTGGTCTCGCCGATCAGGATGATCGCCTCGTTCTCAGCCTTGAAAGCGACGGTCGCGTGCTTGGTGACATCGGCCATGACGCCGACGCCGCCGATGGTCGGGGTCGGCAGGATCGAGATGCCATTGGTCTCGTTGTAGAGCGAGACGTTGCCGGACACGACCGGGAAGTCGAGCACCTTGCAGGCCTCGCCGATGCCACGAACGCAGCCGACAAGCTGGCCCATGACTTCCGGCTTCTCGGGATTGCCGAAATTGAGGTTGTCGGTGACGGCGAGCGGCGTCGCGCCGGTCGCGGTCAGGTTGCGCCAGGCTTCGGCCACCGCCTGCTTGCCGCCCTCGAACGGATCGGCTTCGCAATAGCGCGGCGTCACGTCGGCGGTCATGGCGAGGCCCCGCGGCCCGTCCTCGATGCGGATCACGCCGGCATCGCCACCCGGCGTCACCGCCGAATTGCCGAGGATCAGCGTATCGTATTGCTCCCAGATCCAGCGCTTGGACGACAGGTCCGGCGAGCCGATCAGCGTCTTCAGCGCCTCGGCATTGCCGCAAGGCGGCGTCACGGTCTCGGCCGCGATGCGCTGCTGCGGCGCGGTCTCGATCCAGGGCCGGTCGTATTCCGGAGCCTCGTCGCCCAGCTCCTTGATCGGCAGGTCGGCCATGACCTCGCCCTGGTGCTTCACGACGAAGCGCAGCGTGTCGGTGGTGTGGCCGATGACGGCGAAGTCCAGACCCCACTTCTTGAAGATCGCCTCGGCGGCATCCTCATGGCCGGGCTTGATCACCATGAGCATGCGCTCCTGGCTCTCCGACAGCATCATCTCATAGGCGCTCATGCCCTCCTCGCGGCAGGGCACCTTGTCCAGGTCGAGCTCGACGCCGAGATCGCCCTTGGCGCCCATCTCGACGGCCGAGCAGGTCAGGCCGGCGGCGCCCATGTCCTGAATCGCGTCGACATGGCCGGCAGCCATGATCTCGAGGCAGGCTTCGAGCAGGAGCTTCTCGGCGAAGGGGTCGCCGACCTGCACGGTCGGACGCTTCTCCTCCGACTTGTCGTCGAATTCGGCCGAGGCCATGGTCGCGCCGTGGATGCCGTCGCGGCCGGTCTTCGAACCGAGATAGACGATCGCCTTACCGACGCCGGAGGCCTTGGCGTAGAAGATCTCGTCGGCCTGGGCGATGCCCACCGCCATCGCGTTGACGAGGATGTTGCCGTCATAGCGCGTGTGGAAGCCGGTGGCGCCGCCGACATTCGGCACGCCAAAGGAATTGCCGTAGCCGCCGATGCCGGCGACGACGCCGGAGACGAGATGGCGGGTCTTGGGATGATCGGGCGAGCCGAAGCGCAGCGCGTCGAGCACCGCGATCGGGCGGGCACCCATGGTGAAGACGTCGCGCAGGATGCCACCGACGCCCGTCGTCGCGCCCTGATAGGGCTCGATGAAGGACGGATGGTTATGGCTCTCCATCTTGAAGACGATGGCGGTGCCCTCGCCGATATCGATGACGCCGGCATTCTCGCCCGGGCCCTGGATCACCCAAGGCGCCTTGGTCGGCAGCGTCTTCAGATGGATTTTCGACGACTTGTAGGAGCAGTGCTCGTTCCACATCGCCGAGACGATGCCGAGTTCCGTGATCGTCGGCTCGCGGCCGATCAGATGCAGGAAGCGCTGGTACTCGTCCGGCTTCAGGCCGTGCTCGGCGACGAGCTGCGGGGTGATCTTGATGTCGTTCGGAATCACGGGCTCAGGGTTCCTGACGGTCCGGCGATAGGGGTTGGCAGGGGCATAGCCTGCCTTAACGTGCGAGACAACGGATTCCCGGCTCGCCCTTGAAGCAGGTTGTTCCGATGTGTATAAAATACACACTTTTTACACATTGAAGTGCTCCGATGCGCACCAATATCGAGCTCGATGACGAGTTGCTCGCCGAAGCGATGGAGGCGACCGGCTTGCCGACCAAGCGCGCGACCGTCGAGGAAGCGTTGCGGCTCGTCGTTCAGCAACATCGCCAGCGCCGCGCCTTGCAAGAGTTGGCCGGCTTGGGTTGGGAAGGCGACCTCGACGCCATGAGGCGGGTTGAAGTGTCGCCGGACCGGCAGTGATCCTCGTCGACTCGTCTGTCTGGATTGCGTTGCTGCGTGGCGAGGCATCGCCCCAAGTCGCGCAACTGACCGCTGTCGAGCACGTCTCCGATATCCTGATCGGAGACCTCATTCTGACGGAGGTATTGCAAGGAGCGCGCGACGACAAGCATGCTGTGACGATCGAAGCGTCGATGTCCGCTTTTCCCATCGTTCCTCTGCTCGGGGCTGCGCTCGCTCCCCGTGCCGCCGCAAACTATCGCCTGCTTCGCCAACGCGGGATCACCATACGCAAGACGGCCGATGTGATCATCGCCACCTATTGCATCGAGCACGGCCATTTGCTGCTTCATCAGGATCGCGATTTCGATCCGATGATCGAGCATTGCGGCCTTCGCGCGCTTTAGTTCAGACCGCCAGCTGTACCAACGCGCCCCTGAGCGGCGCCGGGATCGGCACCGGCTTCTGGTCCACGCGTTCGACATAGACATGGGTGAAGCGCCCTTGCGCCGCCGCCTGCGCGCCGCCTTGCCGGAAGATGCCGATGCGATAGGTGACCGAGCTGTTGCCGAGGCGCTCGACCGCGATCCCGGCCTCCACCGTCTCGGGGAAGGCGACGCTCTCGAAATAGGTGCAAGCCGTCTCGACCACGAGCCCGACGATCTCGCTGCCGGCAAGATCAAGGAAGCCGTTCTCGATCAGCCAGGCATTCACCGCGGTGTCGAACCAGCCGTAATAGACGACATTGTTGACGTGCCCGTAGGCGTCGTTGTCGTGCCAGCGTGTCGGGATGGCGCGGAAGACGCGGAAATCGGCGCGGGTCAGGCGCGGCTGGCGCTCGCTCATCTCTCGCCGCCCGGTTTCTCACCCGCCTTGATCTCCGGCACGCCGAGCGCATCGGCCAGCCGCGCCTTGGCTGAGCCGGGCTTCAGCGGCTTCTGCTGGCTTTCATGCGGCGCCCAGCCGGAGACCCAGACGAATTCGAAGGTCGCGGGCAGGCGTCCATCCGGGTCGGCAAAGCGCTCGGCATAGAGCGAAGCCGCGCGCAGCAGCGTCTCTCGCCGAAGCGGCGTCTTGCGCCGGGCGACGAGCGCGTTGGCCCAGCCCATGGCGCGCAGGTCGCGCAGCAGCCCGAAGGCATCGCGATAGCGCACGGTCACGATCTCGCTGTCGATGACGGGCAATGCGAAACCGGCGCGCTGCAACAGCCCACCGAGATCGCGCAGGTCGGCGAAGGGGGCGACGCGCGGGCTGACCCCGCCCATCGTCTCGCTCTCGGCTTCGAGCAGCGCCTGCCTGAGCTCCTGCAGCGTCCGGCCGCCGAGCAGACAGCCCATGAACAGGCCGTCGGGCTTGAGCGCCCGCTTGATCTGGATGAGCGCGCCGGGCAGGTCGTTGACCCCGTGCAGCGCGAGCAGCGAGACGGCGAGATCGAGCGAGCCGGCTGCGAAAGGCAGGCTTTCGAGATCGCCGACGAGATCGGCCGGCGCCCCTGCGGTTTCCGCCATGCGCAGCAGCCGCCCGGCCCGGCCGGCAAGCACGGGCGCGACGACGGGCAAGGCCGTGCCGAGATCGGCCGCGACCGCGAACTCGCGCAGCACCGCGCCCAGCCGGTCCTTCAGATCATCGGCCGCGCGCTGTAGCAGGAAATCCGGGTAGTCGCCGGCAAGCGCGCGCCTCAGCCGCGAACGGCCGAGCGCCCGGTCGAAGACGAGACTCTGGTCACTCAACTTTGCACCGTCGGCAAGACACAAGCCCTCGTCCCTGGAGACGTCATTCCTATTCGGAATGGCTCCTCAGGACGAGAGCTGAGTTGAACGGGTCCTGCACGACTCAGCGGTCGAGCAGCTTCTCGATTTCCGCGCGCAGTTGCGGGCCGAGATCGCCACGGTCGAGCGCATAGGCGACGTTCGCCGCAAGGAAGCCGATCTTCGAACCGGCATCGTAGATCTCGCCGTCGAAGCGCACAGCGTAGAACGGCTCCTGACGCGACAGGGCGATCATCGAATCGGTGAGCTGGATCTCGCCGCCCGCACCCTTCTCCTGGTTGGCGAGCAGGTTGAAGATCGTCGGCTGCAGAATGTAGCGGCCGGAAATGTGGAGGTTCGACGGGGCCGTGCCTTTCGGCGGCTTCTCGACCATGCCGGTGATCTTCGAGACCTTGGCCTTGGCGTCTTGAACCCCGACGATGCCGTATTGATGCGTCTGGTCGTCCGGCACGGGCGCAACGGCGACATGATTGCCGCCATGCTGCTCATAGGCATCGATCATCTCGGCGAGGCAACCCTTGCCCTGGCTGTAATGCAGCATATCCGGCAGCAGCAGCGCGAAGGGCTCGTCGCCGACGATCTCGCGCGCGCACCAGACGGCATGGCCGAGGCCGAGCGGCGCCTGCTGGCGGGTGAAGCTGGTCGCCCCCGCAGCCGGCAGGTCGTGCTTCAGCGCCTCCAGCTCCTTCACCTTGTTGCGTTTGGCCAGCGTGTCGTCGAGTTCGTAGGCCATGTCGAAATGGTCTTCGATCACCGCCTTGTTGCGGCCGGTGACGAAGATGAAATGCTCGATGCCGGCGGCGCGCGCCTCGTCAACGACATGCTGCACGACCGGACGGTCGACGATGGTCAGCATCTCCTTCGGGATCGCCTTGGTGGCGGGCAGGAAGCGGGTGCCGAGACCAGCGACAGGAAGAACGGCCTTGCGGATGCGTTTCGTCATGCAAAATCCATTGGGCGCGATAGCCTTGCCGAAGCAAGGCGATGGTGGGGGCGGCCGCACAACTGTCATGGTTGCCGGCCATCAGGCGGTATTAGCCGACAGGCCTTGAGAAGCCGTCAACGGTTTTTCGATAGGTTCGGTTCCTGACGAAGATGAGGCGAGAGAGAGACGATGGCGGTATTGGTTTCCGGCGGCGCCGGCTACATCGGCAGCCATATGGTCCTGGAATTGCTCGACCGCGGCGAGAAGGTCGTGGTGCTCGACAATCTCTCCACCGGCTTCTGGTGGGCGGTGCCGCCCGAGGCGATCTTCGTCCAGGGCGATATCGGCAACCAGGAACTCGTCGAGGGCCTGATCGGCGAATATGGGATCAGCGAGATCGCGCATTTCGCCGCCAGGATCGTGGTTCCGGAATCTGTTTCTGACCCTCTGGGCTATTATTTCAACAATACCGTGAAGACCCGCGCCCTGATCGAGAGCGCAGCGCGCAAGGGCGTGAAGCACGTCATCTTTTCCTCCACCGCCGCGGTCTATGGCGAGCCGCCGGTCTCGCCGGTGCCGGAGGAGATCGCGCTGAACCCGATCAACCCTTACGGCCGCTCCAAGCTGATGAGCGAGTGGATGTTGCAGGATGCGGCAAACGCGCATGGCTTCACTTATATCGCCCTGCGCTATTTCAACGTGTCCGGCGCCGATCCGAAGGGGCGCTCCGGCCAGTCCTCACCGAACGCCACCCATCTCATCAAGGTCGCGAGCCAGGCGGCGCTCGGCCAGCGCGACGGCCTCACCGTCTTCGGCACCGATTATGCGACGCCCGACGGCACTTGTGTGCGCGACTACATCCACGTCACCGACCTCGCCCGCGCCCACCTCGCCGCGCTCGATCATTTGCGCGGCGGCGGTGAGAGCCTGACGCTGAACTGCGGTTATGGCCGCGGCTATTCGGTGAAGGAGGTCGTCGAGGTCGTGAAGAAGGTCTCCGGCGTCGATTTCCCGGTGACGCTGGCGGAGCGTCGCGCGGGCGACCCGGCCTCGCTGATCGCCCGCGCCGACCGCATCCGCGCCGAACTGGGCTGGCAGCCCGAGCATGACGACCTCGAACAGATCGTCGGCCAGGCACTCGCCTGGGAAGAGAAGCTCAGGACGAAGAACGCCACGGCCTGAGCAGGCCGTATTTGAGAAGAGACCTTTGTCATCCCGGACGCAGCGAAGCGGAGATCCGGGATCCATGCCAGAGCCTCATTCGGAAGCGCTCCGGCATGGATCCCGGGTCAAGCCCGGGATGACCATGAAGTTCAGAGGCCGCTCGTGAAAGCGCCGCCTCAGGACGCCGCCTCTTCCTCCATCGGCTCGCAGACTTCGAGCACGGTCAGGCGCTTGACGTCGCCGGAGCGCGTCGTCCAGTCGATCGAGCGCTCGACCGCCATGCCGATCAGCGCGACGCCGATCGGTGTCATCACCGAGATGCGGTTCTTCTCGATATCGGCATGCTCAGGCCAGACCAGCGTGATCGTGCTCTCCCGCTTGGTGGTTTCGTCGCGATAGACGATCCGGCTGCCGATCCGGGCATGGTCATGCGAGACGCGCCCCTCCGGCAGGATGCGGGCGCGGTCGAGCTCATGGGTCAGCTCGGCGGCGAGATCGGGCATGGTGTTGGCCGCGCCGGCCGCGATGCGGCTCAGCATGGCATGGTCCGCGGCCGTGACGGTGATGGCGGGACGCTTGGTGGACATCAGGACAGGTCTTTCATCGAAAAGGCGAGCGCCCGCCGGCGGTTGAAATCCGCGCGGCATCAAAAAGGTCGAACTCGCAGGAAAAAGCGGCAGAGCAGGCGCACCCCCGAACCGGAGGCGCCAAGCGCGACAGGCCCGGGGCTAGAAGCCCGCGATAAGGTTGCCCGAGCGGTGCAGACCGCGGCGGAAGGGGGACGCGCTATTCATCACCACAGAATCTGACAATCGCCGGAGCTTGTCAAATCACGAATGCCGCAACGATCGTACCCCGAATTAACCGCTGGTTAATCTTGTTCGGGCGCTGTGAAGATGTTTCCATCCAACATTCGCCGGGAGTGTCCATGCGCCTGTCCGTCATCGCAGCCTCAGTCCTGATCAGCCTGGCACCGGCGCTGGCCCAGACCACCGGCTCGATCAACGTGTCCGGCGCCCATGCCCGCAGCAATGCCCAGGCGACCCCGGCGAGCGCCTCCTTCGACGTCTTCGTGCAACGGCTCTGGCCGCAGGCGCAGGCACGCGGCATCTCGCGCCCGACATTCGACCTCGCCTTCCGCGGCGTGACGCCGGATTCATCCATCGTCGCGCTCACCAAGAAGCAGTCGGAATTCAGCGCCCCGATCTGGAACTATCTGGAGAACGCCGTCGGCGGCTCCCGCATCCAGCGCGGGCGCGAGGCCGCGGCGGAGAATGCCTCCGTCCTCTCCCAGGTCGAGGCGCGCTATGGCGTGCCCAAGGAGATCGTCCTCGGCGTCTGGGGCATGGAGACCAATTACGGCTCGTTCAAGGGCAGCAAGGACGTCATCCGCTCGCTGGCGACGCTCGCCTCGATCCGCTATCGCGGCGACTTCTTCCGCGACGAATTGCTGACCGCGCTGGAGTTGATCGAGAAGGGCCATGTCGAGCGCAGCGAACTGAAGGGCTCCTGGGCCGGCGCCATGGGCCATACCCAGTTCATGCCGTCGAGCTACATGAAATACGCGGTCGACTGGACCGGCGACGGCCATGCCGACATCTGGACCTCGTCGAGCGACGCCATCGCCTCCACCGCCAATTATCTCAAGGGCTATGGCTGGGTGCCGGGCCTGCCCTGGGGCATGGAGGTGACGCTGCCCAACGGCTTCGACCACCGCCTGGACAAGGCGAGCTTCTCCGCCTTCGCGTCTGCCGGCATCCGCCGCGCTGATGGCGGCCGCCTGCCCTCCTCCGGCGCAGGGCGCCTGTTCTACCCGGCCGGTCATACCGGCCCGGTGATGCTGCTGACCGCCAATTTCGACGTCATCAAGAAGTACAATTCCTCGGACGCCTATGCGATGGCCGTCGGTCATCTCGGCGACCGCATCGCCGGGCGCGCCGCCATCCAGGGGAACTGGCCGACCAAAGCACCGCGCCTCGACATGGCTGCGACCCGCGATCTGCAGCACCGCCTGAAGGCGCTCGGTCTCTACAATCACGATGCCGACGGGCGCATCGGCACCGGCACGCGCGAGGCGGTCCGGCGCTATCAGATCAGCGCCGGTGAGATCGCCGACGGCTACCCGACCCCAGCCCTTTTGACCAAGCTGCGCGGCAAACGCTGACTCCGGATCCGTCACCGCCTATAATGGCTGACGAGGGGTAATCACCGGATCGGCCGATGCGCCTGCGCTCGCTTGCCATGGTCTTGGCTGCCGCCTGCCTGCTCCTCGTGACGGGCGGGCCGGTGTCCCTCGCCCAGCAGCAACAGCAGCGCAGCCTGTTCCAGATGTTCTGGCAAATACCGGCGCAGCCGCGGACCGCGCCGCAGCCGCGCCAGCGCGTCGCGCCTGTCGCCCGCCGCCGCGATGCGCCCGTCGTCGTCCGCGACGACCCCGTCATCCCCAAGGTCGATGTCAGCACCCATATTGTCGTGATGGGCGATTCCCTCGCGAACCTCCTTGCGAACGGGCTGGACGACGCCCTCAACAACCGCCCCGATGTCGAGGTGATCCACCGGGCCAAGCCCGATTCCGGCCTGGTGCGGAGCGATTTCTACGACTGGCCGAAGGTCGTTTCCGAGTTGCTCGCCAGCGACCAGAAGATCAGCATCGGCGTGGTCCTGCTCGGTCTCAACGACCGGCAGCCGCTCCGCGAGGGCGAGACCGTCCACGAGCCCTTGAGCCCACGCTGGCTCGAACTCTACCGCGACCGGGTCGACGCCATCGCCAGTGCCTTTTCCGCCAAGCGCGTACCGTTGATCTGGGTCGGCGCGCCGCCGATGCAGAACGGGCGGCTCTCGGCCGACATGATCACCTTCAACGACCTCTACCGCCAGCGCGTCGAGAAAGCGGGCGGGCAATATATCGATCTCTGGGGCGGCTTCGTCGATGCCGAAAACCGCTATGTCGCGACCGGCCCCGACGTCTCCGGCCAGCCGGTGCGCCTACGGCTCGGCGACGGCATTCATTTCACCGCTGCCGGCGCGCGCAAGGCCGCGCATTTCGTCGATCTGGTCATCCGCCGCATGATCGAGGCTGCCCCGCAGAACAGCGTCATCGCCCTGCCCGTCTCGCCCGAGACCGGCGCGCCGAGCGCCCTTGAGCTCCAACCCGGCGGCGTCGAGCGCCTGATCGACCAGATGGTCGCGGGCATTCCGACCATCGGCCTGCCCGCCGCCTTGCAGGCGCGCCCGCTCGCCGGGCCGATCCAGCCGCTCACCGGTCAGGCCGCGCTCTCCGAGCAGCCGCTCCTCGCCTCGATCACCGAGGCGCGCGGGCGTGGCGATGCCGCCCTCCAGCTCGAACGCGTCTTCGGCCAAGGCATCGCGCCGGACCCGGTCCCGGGCCGGCTCGACGATTATCGCTGGCCGCGCTGAGCGCGCCTCACCCCGCCATCAGTCGGTCGAAGACCGGATCGGGATCGTCGACCTCGACCAGTTTCTTAGCCGTGATCACCCAGACCCGCGTCGCCACGGCCCTGACGAAGGCGCGGTCATGGCTGACCAGCAGGCAGGCCGTTTCCTGCTTGATCAGTTCGCTCTCCAGCATGTCCTGCCCCTCGATATCGAGATGGTTGGTCGGCTCGTCCAGCAGGTAGAAATTCGGCTCGGCCAGACGCAGCAGCAGCATTGCGAGTCGCGCCCGCTGCCCACCGGACAGACGCGCCGTCGGCGCGGTCTGCGCCTCGCTCGCGATCCCCGCGCCGGCGAGCACGGTGCGCGCCGTCTGGTCGCCGAGATCGCTGGAGCGCTTCACCGCATCCCAGGGCGTGCGCCAGGCATCGAGCTGCGAGAGGCCCTGATCGGAATAGCCTGCCTTTAGGGTGGCCGCGCCCCGGATATCCGTGTCGGAACCATCAAGCGCCGCCTGCAATCGCGCAACGAAACGCGTCTTGCCGCTGCCATTGGCGCCGAGCAACGCGATCCGGTCTCCCTTCTCGATCCAGAGCGGCCCGGTACGAAACAATACGCGGCCGTCGGGCGTGGCGACCGCGGTTTCCTTGATCGAGACAAGCGCCTTGGCATGGCTGCCGCTGCTGGCGAGCCGGATCGTGCCGGCCGAGCGCTCCTTGTGCCCAGGCTTCGCTCGCTCCTCCAGCTTGTCGGCGCGCTCCGACAACTGCTTGGTCTTGACCACCAGCAGGTCCGACCCGGAATTGATGCCGATATTCTTCAGCTTCGCCGCCTGCTGGCGGATCGCCCGAACCTTGCGCATCTCGTTCTCGAACTGCCGGTCGCGCGCCGCATCGCGCTCCTCCAGCGCCTGCAGGGCGCGCGAATAGGGCAAGGCGAAATCGGCGCTCTCTGCCGGACGCAGGAACAGGGTGCGCGTGCTGACATCGTCGAGGAAGGCGCGATCATGGCTCGCCGCGACCACGGCGCAGTCGCGCGGCAGGTTGGCGAGGAAGCGCTCCAGCAGGCCGATCCGTTCGAGATCGAGATGATTGGTCGGTTCGTCGAGCAAGAGCAGATCGGGTTCGATCACGATGGCCCGCGCCAGCAGCATCGTGCGCTGCCAGCCGCCGGAGAGGCTGCCGACAGCGCGATTGCGCAGGCTCTCCTCGACCATCAGATCGTCGAGCAGCACGTCAACACGCCAGCTTTCGGTCTCGGCCGCCTCGGCATCGAGCGCGTCCAGCACGGCATCGTAGAGGCTCATCGGCAGCAGCCGCTCGGGCGGGTCCTGCGGTGCGAAGGCGGTGACCAGTCCGCGTGATCGGGTCAGCGTCCCGCCGCTCGCCTCCTCCGTGCCGGCCAGGATGCGCAGGAGCGAGGATTTGCCGCGTCCATTGGCGGCGACGAGGCCGAGGCGGTCGCCCTTGGCGATGGCGAGGTCGAGGCCGGCAAAGAGCGGCGCGCTGCGCGCGAGCGAGAGGTCTTTCAGGGTGATCAGGGACATCGGAATCTCATGAAGTCAGGCATGCGCGCAGGAGCGCGCCGAGAAAGGCTGACGATGAGACGACGATGCGTTCCCGGTCAGCCCCGCGAGGTGAAGCGCGGGGCGCAGACAGGTCCGCGGGTGCGGCAATGGAAGCGGCGGCGCGGCGCTTGCTTCCCCTTCTGGTTCGATTCCATGGCGGTGATCATAGCGATGGCGGCGGCAATGAACAGTGGCCGGCTGATCACTTCCAAAGCGAAACCCGCGTCTTGGGCATCCGACAGGAAACGCCAGCCCTCATCCTGAGGAGGCCTGGAAGGGCCGTCTCGAAGGATGGTCCAGATGGTTCGGGAGTCTCCTGGAACATCCTTCGAGACGCGAGCCTTCGGCCCGCTCCTCAGGATGAGGGCTCAAAACCGAGGCACACTTCTTCCATTCACATCGGCAGGATCGTCGCGCCCATCAGTTCCTTGTCGATGGCATGCGCGGCCTGGCGGCCCTCGCGGATCGCCCAGACCACCAGCGACTGGCCGCGGCGCATGTCGCCGGCGACGAAGACCTTGCCGACGCTGGTCTTGTAGTCGCGGTCATTGGCGACGACGTTGGCGCGCTTGTCCACGGCCGCGCCAGATTGCGCGATCATGCCCTCGATCACCGAGCCGGCAAAGCCGATGGCGAGGAAGCAGAGATCGGCCTGGAGCACGAATTCGGTGCCGGGGATCGGCTTGCGCTTCTCGTCGACGCGGGCGCATTTCACGCCGGTGAGCTTGCCGTTGCGGCCTTCGAGCCCGAGCGTCGCCGCCTGGAACTCGCGCTCGGCACCCTCGGCCTGCGAGGACGAGGTGCGGAACTTCGTCGGCCAATACGGCCAGACGGTGAGCTTGTCCTCGATCTCCGGCGCCATCGGCCGGATATCGAGCTGCGTCACCGAGAGCGCGCCCTGCCGGAAGGCGGTGCCGACGCAGTCCGAGGCCGTATCGCCGCCGCCGACCACGACGACATGCTTGCCCGCCGCGCTGATCGGTTCGAGGCCGGAGACATCCTCGCCGCCGACGCGCTTGTTCTGCTGGGTCAGGTACGGCATCGCGTAATGGACGCCGGCGAGATTGGTATCCGGCAGACCGGGATCGCGCGGCGCTTCCGCCCCGCCGGTCATCAGCACCGCGTCGTGCTCGGCCATCAGCGTGGCGAAAGGCAGGTTGACGCCGATATTGGCGTTGTAGTGGAAGGTCACGCCTTCCGCCTCCATCTGCTTCACCCGGCGGTCGATATGCTTCTTCTCCATCTTGAAGTCGGGGATGCCGTAGCGCAGCAGGCCGCCGGCCTTGGCCTCGCGCTCATAGAGATGGACATCGTGCCCGACGCGGGCGAGCTGCTGCGCCGCCGCCATGCCGGCAGGACCGGAGCCGACGATGGCAATGCGCTTGCCGGTGCGCTTGGCCGGGATTTCCGGCGCGATCCAACCCTCTTCCCAGCCCTTGTCGGCGATGGCCTGCTCGATCGTCTTGATCGTCACCGGCATGTTCTCGAGGTTGAGCGTGCAGGCCTCCTCGCAGGGCGCCGGGCAGATGCGTCCGGTGAACTCCGGGAAATTGTTGGTGGAGTGGAGGTTGCGCAGCGCATCCTCCCAGCCGCCGGAATAGACCAGCTCGTTCCAGTCCGGAATCTGGTTATGGACCGGGCAACCGGTCGGCCCGTGGCAGAACGGGATGCCGCAATCCATGCAGCGCGCCGCCTGCTTCTTGATATCGCGCTCCTCCAAGGGAAGCGTGAACTCGCGGAAGTGGCGGATGCGGTCGCCGGCGAGCTGATACTTCTGCTCCTGCCGGTCGAATTCGAGAAAGCCCGTGACCTTGCCCATGCCGTTTCTCTCGCCGTGTGCGCGGGGCGTCCCCGTGCGCGTGCCTTAACCTGATCGAGATGCCGGGACCGTGACGGCCCCGGCGGGGTGGCGTTCGCTTATTCTGCAGCCTGCAAGGTGCGGGCCTGTTCCATCTCGCGCAGCGCGCGGCGGTACTCGACCGGCATCACCTTGACGAATTTGGTGCGGTAATCCGCCCAGTTGTCGAGGATAGTGCGGGCGCGCTTCGAGCCGGTGTAGTCGACATGGTTCGTCAGCATCTGCATCAGGCGCTCCTCGTCATGGCCCGACATGTTGGTCATGTCGATCCGGCCCTTGTGTTCGAGATCGCCGCCGTGATGGTGCAGCCGCTCCATCAGGTCCTCTTCCTCCTCGACCGGTTCGAGATCGACCATCGAGAGATTGCAGCGCGACTTGAAGGTGCCGTCCTCGTCCAGCACATAGGCGATGCCGCCCGACATGCCGGCCGCGAAATTGCGCCCGGTCTGGCCGATGACCGCGACGACGCCGCCGGTCATGTACTCGCAGCCATGGTCGCCGGTTCCTTCCACCACCGCGATGGCGCCGGAATTGCGGACCGCGAAGCGCTCACCCGCCACGCCGCGGAAGTAAGCCTCGCCCGCGATAGCCCCGTAGAGCACGGTGTTGCCGACGATGATCGAGCGCTCGGCCACCGCCTTGGTCGCCGGATCGGGCTTCACGATGACCTTGCCGCCCGAGAGACCCTTGGCGACGTAGTCGTTGGCCTGGCCTGTGAGCTCGACCGTGACGCCCGCCGCCAGGAAGGCCGCGAAGCTCTGGCCGGAGGTGCCGGTGAGCTTCACCGTGATCGTGTCTTCCGGCAGGCCGGCATGACCATACTTCTTGGCGACGGCGCCCGAGAGCATCGCGCCGGTGCTGCGGTCGACATTGCCGACCGGCTTCTCGATCACGACCGGCGTGCCGGTCTCGATCGCGTCCGTGGCCTCAGCCAGGAGCTGGCAGTCGAGCACGGTATCGATCGGGTGCTTCTGCAGCTCGACATGGCGGATCGCCACGCCCGGCAGGTCGACCTTGTGGAAGAGCTTGGTGAAGTCGAGCCCGTTCGCCTTCCAGTGTTCGATCGCATCGCGCTTGTCGAGCAGGTCCGAGCGGCCGACGATCTCCTCGATCTTCGTGAAGCCCATCTCCGCCATGATCCGACGGACATCCTCGGCCACGAAGAAGAAGTAGTTCACGACATGCTCGGGCAGGCCCTTGAAGCGCTTGCGCAGCACCGGGTCCTGCGTCGCGACGCCGACCGGGCAGGTGTTGAGATGGCACTTGCGCATCATGATGCAGCCGGCCGCGATCAGCGGCGCGGTCGAGAAGCCGAACTCGTCGGCCCCGAGCAGCGCGCCGATGATGACGTCCCGCCCTGTGCGCAGGCCACCATCGACCTGAAGCGCCACGCGGCCGCGCAACTGGTTCAGCACCAGCGTCTGCTGCGTCTCGGCCAGCCCGATCTCCCAGGGCGAACCGGCATGCTTCAGCGAGGTCAGCGGGCTCGCGCCCGTGCCGCCCTCGAAGCCGGAGATGGTGATGTGGTCGGCGCGCGACTTGGCGACGCCGGCCGCAACCGTGCCGACGCCGATCTCGGAGACGAGCTTCACCGAGACATCGGCCGCCGGATTGACGTTCTTCAGGTCGAAGATGAGCTGCGCCAGATCCTCGATCGAATAGATGTCATGATGCGGCGGCGGCGAGATCAGGCCGACGCCCGGGGTCGAATGCCGGGTGCGGGCGATCTTGGCATCGACCTTGTGGCCGGGGAGCTGGCCGCCCTCGCCGGGCTTGGCGCCCTGCGCGACCTTGATCTGCATCACGTCGGCATTGACGAGATACTCGGTGGTAACACCGAAGCGGCCGGACGCGATCTGCTTGATCGCCGAGCGCTTCGAACGGCCATCCGGCATCGGCCGGAAACGGATCGGCTCCTCGCCGCCCTCGCCGGTGTTCGACTTGCCGCCGATCTGGTTCATCGCGAGCGCGATCGTCTCGTGGGCCTCGCGCGAGATCGAACCGAAGGACATCGCGCCGGTAGCGAAGCGCTTCACGATATTCGCGGCAGGCTCGACGCTCTCCAGCGGCACCGGCGCGCGGCCGTTATCGACGGCCATCTTGACCTTGAACAGGCCGCGGATGGTGCTGAGCCGCTGCGCGTCGTCGTTCACCTGAGCGGCAAACTCCTCGTAACGGTCTTGCGCGTTGAGGCGCACCGCATGCTGCAGCGAAGCGACGACATCCGGCTTCCAGATATGGTCCTCGCCGCGGACGCGGTACATGTACTCGCCGCCGATATCGAGGCTGTTGCGGTAGAGCGGCGAGTCGCCGAAGGCGTCGCGATGGCGGCGCAGGCTCTCCTCGGCGATCTCGTCGAGGCCCACGCCCTCGATCGCCGTGCCCGTGCCGAAGAAGAACTTGTCGACGAAGGCGCTCTTCAGGCCGACGGCGTCGAAGATCTGCGCGCCGCAATAGGACTGGTAGGTCGAGATGCCCATCTTGGACATCACCTTGAGCACGCCCTTGCCGACCGACTTGATGTAGCGCTTCACCACCTCGTCGGCGTCGACCTCCTCGGGGAAGGCGCCCTGCTCATGCTGGTCGAGCAGGGTATCGAAGGCGAGATAGGGGTTGATCGCCTCGGCGCCGTAGCCGGCGAGGCAGCAGAAATGATGGATCTCGCGCGGCTCGCCGGATTCGACGACGAGGCCGACCGAGGTGCGCAGGCCCTTGCGGATCAGGTGATGATGCACCGCCGCCGTCGCCAGCAATGCCGGGATCGGGATGCGGTCCGGCCCGACCTGCCGGTCGGACAGGATGATGATATTGTAGCCGCCATGGACCGCAGCCTCGGCGCGCTCGCAGAGCCGCGCTACCGCGCCGTCCATGCCGCTCGCGCCCTCGCGCGCCGGATAGGTGAAGTCGATCGTCTTGGTGTCGAAGCGATCCTCGTAATGACCGATGCAGCGGATCTTCTCGAGATCGTCATTGGTCAGGATCGGCGTGCGAACCTCCAGGCGCTTGCGGCGCGAGGTGCCTTCCAGATCGAGGATGTTCGGACGCGGCCCGATGAAGGAGAGCAGGCTCATCACCAGCTCCTCGCGGATCGGGTCGATCGGCGGGTTCGTGACCTGCGCGAAGTTCTGCTTGAAATAGGTGTAGAGCAGCTTCGACTTGAGCGAGAGCGCCGAAATCGGCGTATCCGTGCCCATCGAGCCCACGGCTTCCTGCCCGGTCACCGCCATCGGCGCCATCAGCAGGCGGACATCCTCGGTGGTGTAGCCGAAGGATTGCTGGCGATCGAGCAGCGGCACGTCGGTGCGCGAGGCCCGCGCCTCGACCGGCGGCAGGTCCTCCAGCACGATCTGGGTGCGCTTAAGCCAGTCCTTGTAGGGATTGGCGAGGCAGAGCGAGGTCTTGATCTCGTCATCGCCGATGATGCGGCCCTGTTCGAGATCGATCAGCAGCATCTTGCCGGGCTGGAGACGCCACTTCTCGACGATCTTCTCCTCCGGGATCGGCAGCACGCCGAATTCCGAAGCAAGCACGACGAGCCCGTCATCCGTGACGAGATAGCGCGCCGGACGCAGGCCGTTGCGGTCGAGCGTCGCGCCGATCTGGCGGCCGTCGGTGAAGGCGATCGCGGCCGGCCCATCCCAGGGCTCCATCAACGCGGCGTGATACTCGTAGAAGGCGCGCCGCTCCTCGTTCATCAGCGGGTTGCCGTTCCACGCCTCCGGCACGAGCATCATCATGGCATGGGCCAGCGAGTAACCGCCCTGCACCAGGAATTCGAGCGCGTTGTCGAAGCAGGCGGTGTCCGACTGGCCCTCATAGGAGATCGGCCAGAGCTTGGAGATATCCGAGCCGAACAGGTCGGAATCGACGCTCGCCTGCCGTGCCGCCATCCAGTTGACGTTGCCGCGCAGCGTGTTGATCTCGCCGTTATGGGCGACCATGCGGTAGGGATGGGCGAGGCGCCAGGACGGGAAGGTGTTGGTGGCGAAACGCTGGTGGACCAGCGCGAGCGCGCTGATGAAGCGCTCGTCCTGCAGGTCCTTGAAGTAGGAGCCAAGCTGGTTCACCAGCACCATGCCCTTGTAGACGATGGTGCGGCAGGACATCGAGACGGGGTAATACTCCGCCGTCTTGCGCTCCTGATGCTTGTAGACCTTGTTCGAGACCGACTTGCGGAGGACATAGACCTGCCGCTCGAACTCGTCCTCGTCGGTGATGTCGTCGGGGCGACCGACGAAGAGCTGGCGATGCACCGGCTCGGTCGCAAGCACGGCATGGCCGAGATCGCTGTTATCGACCGGCACGTCGCGCCAGCCGAGGAAGACGAGCCCCTCCTCCGCCACGGTCTGCGAGATGATCTCCTCGCACATCGCCCGCGCCGTGGGATCGCGCGGCATGAAGAACTGGCCGATGGCGTAGTAGCCCTGTTCCGGCAGGGTGATGCCGAGCCGCGCGGTCTCCTCGCGGAAGAACTGGTCGGGAATCTGGACGAGGATGCCGCAGCCGTCGCCGAGCTTCGGATCGGCCCCGACCGCGCCGCGATGGTCGATATTGTGTAGGATCTGCAGGCCCTGCTGCACGATCGCATGGCTCTTGCGGTTCTTCATGTCGGCGATGAAGCCGACGCCGCAGGAGTCTTTCTCGTTATTGGGATCGTACAGGCCCTGATGCACCGGCATCGCCGGATCGCGCACGGCCGGAAAACGCTCGAAAGCCTCTGCGCCGCTCGACTTGCTGGTCACGCTCATCGTCAAACCCCGCTTCCCAGAACCCCGCGAGCTTGCGCCGGCAGGGAGACCCGTCAGTCCACAATCCCGACCGCTGCGGCCCTCAGTGCCGACCCGAAGTCGGCAGCAAGGATGGGGCCAGAGCGGTTCGGCCGTCGTCTCTTTGGAGGCTTTGCTTGCGCTTTGTTTCCACCGCGCCCGCGTCCTCCGCAGGCGCCTCGGGCGTGCCTCGCCCGTTCGCGCCTGTCTTCAGGCCGTCGTTTTACGGACGGCGCGCGTGCGATTGGCTTTGGCGTTGGTAGCCCGGCCCTTCGTCATGCTCCGCTCCGTTGCGACGGCGCGACCTTGAGCTAAAACAGCTTTTGGTCGGCGCGGTGAAAAATGGGACAGCAACACTGTCCTATTGCGATGAACTTGCCAGAATTCCAATCTAGGCACAAGCGCCTATTTCGCGCTGCAGCGAAATTTTATTGCAAAATCGAATCCGCGCCAGACATTTCCGGCATGAAAGCGTGACTCAGGCAGCCCGGTTCTTGTTTTCTGGCATCTCAGTCCATTGAGGCGCCTTTGATAAAACGCGGGTCATCCCGGACGCAGCGAAGCGGAGATCCGGGATCCATTCCGGAACCTGATGGGAGGCGTTCCGGAATGGATCCCGGGTCAAGCCCGGGATGACCAGCGGATAAATCGGCAAGTTTCGGAGTCCGTTCGGTGGCGTACGCAGGCCCCCTCTCCACGAGTGCCGCTTGGCAGGAAAGCCCCCGCCGCTTAACCCTGACGCCATGGATTTCTTCAGCGACAACACCGCCGCCGCCAGCCCCCGCGTCATGGCCGCTCTCGCCGCCGCCAATGCCGGCGCCGCCTCCCCTTATGGCAAGGACGACTGGACGCGGCGCGTCGAGGAGCGCTTCGCCGCGATCTTCGAGCGCGAGGTCGCGGTCTTCCTCGTGCTCACAGGCACCGCGGCGAACGCGCTGGCGCTCGCCAGCATCGTCAAACCCTGGGGCGCAATCCTCACCCATGAGGAGGCGCATGTCGTCGAGGACGAGTGCGGCGCGCCCGAATTCTTCACCAACGGCGCCAAGCTGGTCGACCTGCCCGGCACCGGCGCCAAGCTGAAGCCGGAGACGGTGACGAAGGCGCTCTCGCATCTGCGCGCCGGCGACTTTCATCAGGTCCAGGCCCAGGCGCTGACGATCACGCAGGCGACCGAATGCGGCACGATCTACACGCCGGCCGAGGTGCGTGCCCTGAAGGAGGCGGTCACGCCGCGCGGCCTCAAGCTCCACATGGATGGCGCCCGCTTCGCCAATGCGCTGGTCACGCTCGGTTGCTCGCCGGCCGAGATCACCTGGAAGGCCGGCGTCGACGTGCTCTCCTTCGGCGGCACCAAGAACGGTGCGCTCGCGGCGGAAGCCGTGATCTTCTTCGACCCGGCGCAGGCCGAGGAGATGAAATGGCGCCGCAAGCGCGCCGGGCAGACGCTGTCCAAGGGCCGCGTCCTTGGCGCCCAGTTCGAAGGCCTGCTCGCGGACGATCACTGGCTCGACCTCGCCCGCCACGCCAATGCCCGCGCCAAGCGTCTCGCGGATTCGGTCGCACAGGGCAGCGAGGCCCGGCTTGCCTGGCCGTGTCAGGCGAACGAGGTCTTCCTCGTCCTGCCATCCGCCGTCCAGGAACGCCTGAAGGCTGCCGGCATCGGCTATTACGACTGGTCGGCACGCTCGCTGCCGCCGGAAGCCCCGCTCAAGGAAGGCGAGGTTGTTGGCCGCTTCGTCATGTCCTTCGCGACAAAGCCTGAGGACGTCGAGCGTCTGGTTGCCGCGATCGCCGGTTGAGCGGGCGCATTTGTGCCCCGTTTCCAGCCGCATACCTGCCGCAATCCCTAACAAGACTGAATGGCGAGCAGTCATTCGTTAAGGAAAATTGGCATGGCAGATCGTTCGACCGCACCGGGGCGCATCGCGCTGATGGGCCTGGTCGTGGCCGGCGCAATGGCCGGCATGGCGGGCGCCGCCAGCGCCCAGTATTATTATTACGACGACGGGTACGACCCCTATCCGGCCTATGGCTACGGCTATGGCTACCGTTACGACTATGGCTACGCGCCGCGCCCGCCGGCCGTCGTGCCCCGCGCGCCGGCCGCCGCCTCGCCCTACTCGGTCAACGGCATAGCCGCCCGCCGTTACGGCCTCGTCCGGATCGAGCGTTCGATCCGGCGCGACGACACCTATATTGTCGACGGCGTCACGGCTGGAGGCCAGCGCCAGCGCCTGATCCTCGACGCCTATGCCGGCGAGCTGATCCGCCGCATCCCCTTGCGCGGCCAACCCGCCCCCAGCGTCGCCCGCGCCGACCCGCGCGAGGAGCACGCCCCGCCACGCCAGCGTCTCGTGCCCCAGCCGCCGGAACGACCGGCTGAATTCAAGGGTCCGGCCGAGGCCAGCGCGCCGGCAACGACCGCGCCGCCATCCCCGGCCGCACCGCCGGCGCCCGAGCCGGCCGCGCCGGTCGAGAAGCCGCCGGCCGAGGCAAGCGCCCCCGCGACGACCGCGCCGCCCTCACCCGCCGCGCCGCCTGCGCCCGAACCGGTGAAGCCAGCGGAAACGGCACCGGCTCAGGCCAGCGCACCCGCGACAGCTGTTCCTCCGCAACCAGCAAAGCCTGCGGAGCCATCGCCCGGCGTGACCAATCCGGAGACCGGCGCCGACAAGCCGAAGCTGGTCAACCCCAGCGATGTCCGGAACACCGAGGGCACCGAGCGCAAGCCGCCGCTCTCGACCGCCGCGCCGGCAGCCGAAGCCTCGTCGATCCCGCCGGTACAGAACATCGATCCGAGCCCATCGACGCCGAAGCCCGAGACGCCGATCGCTCCGGTCGCCCCGATGAACTGATAATACCCCCTCGGACAACCGGGCCGTCATTCCGGGTCTCCGCTTCGCTCCGCCCGGAATGACACGTCGTAGCTGCCGCTCCGTTCTGAGCACGAACAAAAAAGGCTCCCGTTTCCGGGAGCCTTTCGCTTTCATTGAAAGCTTCGCCTGGGTTACGCCGCCTTGGCGACCTTGGCCTCGAGGACCTTGGCCGAACCGCCGTTGCCGATCGGAATCTGGCGCGGCTTCTTGGCCTCGGGGATCTCGCGCACGAGGTCGATATGGAGCAGGCCGTTCTCGAGGCTGGCGCCGGTCACCTGCACGTAATCGGCAAGCTGGAAGCGACGCTCGAAGGCGCGCGCGGCGATGCCCTGATGCAGGACTTCGCGCTTCTCGGCGCCCTCGACGAGCTGCTTCTCGCCCTTGACGGTCAGCGCGTTTTCCTTGGACTCGATGGAGAGGTCACCCTCGCCGAAGCCCGCGACCGCGATGGTGATGCGGTAGGCGTTCTCGGCAGTCCGCTCGATATTGTAGGGCGGATAGCTCGGGGCGGATTCGTTGCTCGTCGCCTGATCGAGGAGATTAAACAGACGGTCGAAGCCGACAGTCGAGCGATAGAGCGGGGAAAGGTCGAAATGACGCATGATATGTCCTCCGAAGAAGCGACAATGATGTCGGTCCGCCTCGCCTGAGCGCGGACCTTGGTTGCTTTCGCGCATCCGGTTCTGGCCTGCGCAGACCTGATCTGGGGAGGCGTTTGGGCTTTTCAAGAGCCGCTCTTTCGGGCCGCGAAATCACCCCTCGCATTTCTTTTTCAGCGCGCCGACATGTTTTCGCAGGATATCTTGTGCAGGATATCGGGCTGATGGCGGCCGTGCTCAAAAGGCGCAGCCGCGATGCGGAGCACTTGATGGCCGAGGCCGCTTTCTTTGCCGATCCGGACTACCCCGTCCCGGGGCACGGCAAGACCTGGCTCGCTACGACGCGGGACGGCGCCTCCCTGCGCTTCGCGAGCTGGCGCCCGACCGTGAAGCCGGTGCGCGGCACCGTCGTCGTCGTGCAGGGCCGGGCCGAATTCATCGAGCGCTACAGCGAGACCGTCGCTGACCTGCGCCGCCGCGGCTTCCATTTGCTGAGCTTCGACTGGCGCGGCCAGGGCGGCTCGCAGCGCTTCGTCCGGCGCATCCGCAAGGGCCATGTCGGGCGGCTCAGGCAGTACGAAGCCGATCTGGCGCTGGCCATGGCCGAGATGCAGGCCAAGTTCCCGCAGCCTTATTTCGTCCTCGCCCATTCGATGGGCGCCGCGCTCTGCCTCGACGCCGCCCGCTCGAACGCCTTGCCGGTTGCGCGCATGGTCGCGCTCGCGCCGATGCTCGGCATCGCGATGATCGCGCATCCCGGCCGGGCGAAAATCCTGGCGAGCCTGCTCTACTGGCTCGGCCTCGGCCGCGCCTTCGTGCCGGGCGGCGGCGACACCGCGATCGCGACAAAACCTTTCGAGGGCAACCGCCTGACCAGCGACCCCGCCCGCTATGCCCGTAACAGCGCTCTCTCGGCCGCGGCGCGCGAACTCAGCATCGGCGACCCGACCATCGCCTGGATCAGGACCGCCTTCCGCCTGATGGCACGCCTCGCCACGCCGTCAGCAGCGCTGGAGGTGAAGGTGCCGACGCTGATCATCGCCGCCGGCCGCGACCCGGTCGTCTCGACGCCTGCGATCGAGCGCTTCGCGGCGCGGCTCAAGACCGGCGCGGCGCTCGTCCTGCCGACGTCGCGCCACGAGATCCTGATGGAAAGCGACGACATCCGCGCCCAGTTCTGGGCCGCCTTCGACGCCTTCATCCCCGGCGAGGACCAGGCCGTGCCCGGCTCAGCCGGCGAGCCTGGCCATGGCGGCCTCATGCAGCGCCTTGCTGCCGGCCGCGAGGATGCGCCCGCCCCCGGCAGCGCTGCCGCCGTCCCATGAGGTGACGATGCCGCCCGCGCCCTCGATGATCGGAATCAGCGCGACGATGTCGTAAGGCTTGAGGCCGCTCTCGATCACGAGATCGACATGGCCGGCCGCGAGCATGCAATAGGCGTAGCAGTCGCAGCCATAGCGAGAGAGCCGGACCTCCTTCTCGACGCGGGCGAAGGCCTCGGCCTCCTCGCCCTTGAACAGGGCGGGCGTCGTCGTCATCAGCGTCGCGGTGGCGAGGTCGGTGGTCGGGCGCGTCCGCAGCTTCTTCGGCCCGCCCGGTCCCTCATAGCGCGCCTCGCGCCCGTCGCCGGAATAGCGCTCGCCCGAGAAGGGCTGGTGCATCATGCCGTAGACCGGCACGCGATCGCGCGTCAGCCCGATCAGCGTGCCCCAAACCGGGATGCCCGAGATGAAGGCGCGCGTGCCGTCGATCGGATCGAGCACCCAGACATATTCCGCGTCGGTGTTCTCGCTGCCGAATTCCTCGCCGAGCACGCCATGGGCCGGGAACTGCCGCTTGATCATGTGGCGCATCACCGATTCGCCGGCGCGGTCGCCTTCGGTCACGGGATCGAACACCCCGCCCCGCGACTTGTCCTCCGTCGCATGCAGCGCCCGGAAGAAGGGCAGGATCGCCCGGCCGGACTGCGTCGCCAGCTCCGCGACGAAAGCGCCGAAATCGACTGCGCTCATGAATAGGCACTCCAGTTTGCTGCTTTGCAGCATCAACTCCGCGGATTGACCATCTTAGACGGGGCCGGATGCGGAAATATCCGAAGAACACCGCCTTTTCGTTCCAGTATCATGCATGCATCGCATGACAGCTGCGATTCCGCTGATTCTGCTTGCGTTTTGCAGCGCACCCCAATATTGTGCGCTGCGAAGGGGAGATGACCTCAAACCTTCATTGCCCTCCTTGGGCGTTTCCTCCCTAGACTTGGGCCGCCACGCAAGTGTGCGGCCCTTTTTTCTTTGGATCAGTGCCCCCGGCTTCGCCGCCTGCCGCTATTCGGCAGCCTCGCGCCATTCGTCGAGCCAGCCGCTCCAGCGCGCAAAACAATCCGCCATCACCGCCGCCATCGCCTGCTCCACTTCGCCGAACCCGGCATGCGGCTCCAGCGTCGCCTCGTTCATATAGAGCGCGCGGTTCACCTCGATCTGCAGCGCATGCACGCCGGCAGCCGGCGCACCGTAATGCTCGGTGATGAAGCCGCCGGCATAGGGCCGGTTGCGGGTGACGCTGAAGCCCAGCCGCATGAAGGCCTGCTCGGCAATATCGATGATGTAGCCGGCCGCGCTGGTGCCGAAGCGGTCGCCGAGAATGATGTCGGATTTCGCCAGCCCGTCGCGGTCGAGCCCGGCCGAGGGCATCGAATGTGCATCGACGAGGATGCAGGTGCCGAATCCCCCTTGCGTGCGCTGGACGAGGCTGCGCAGGCCTGCGTGATAGGGCCGGTAGAGATCCTCGATGCGGGCGAGCCCATCCTGGACCGGAATCCGGCCGAAATAGATTTCCTGCCCGTCGCCGACGATGCGGGGGATGGTGCCGAGCCCGCCGGCGACCCGCATCGAGCGGGTATTGGCGAAGGGCGGCACGCGGCCCTCGAACATGCGCGGGTCAAGCTCGTAGGGCTCGCGATTGACGTCGAGATAGGCGCGCGGGAACTCGGCCACGAGCAGCGGCGCGCCGAGCGAGACGCTCTGCGCGAAGAGCCGGTCGACATAGGCATCCTCGGAGCGCCTGAGGCTGCGTAAGGGCAGGCGCGCCGCCTCGACGAAGCCGCGCGGGTAGCAGCGGCCGGCATGCGGCACGTCGACCACCACCGGCACGATCTGGAGAGCCGGTTGGTACAGGCTGAACGGCCGCTCGATCTCGGCGACGACGTCGTCCGGCGCGGGCGGGAAAGGGGCTGAGGACAGGCTCATCGCGAGCGACTGAAGCACACAAACCTGAACGGTTGAAGCGATGTCGCGAAACGCGGGAAATTCTCTGCTGGATTCACGCGTTGTTTACCATGATGTTGCCTTATCACAGGACATGGTTCCAACTGTGCGGCCGGGTGAGTACCCAACCGTTCCAGACCCGGCCTCGAGTCGGGGCGCCAGACGTTATAGAAACACAGGCCTCAGGGACGACAGATCAGGCCCATGACGAAGATACTGCTCGCCGAAGACGACAACGATATGCGTCGCTTCCTGGTCAAGGCCCTGCAGAACGCAGGCTACGACGTCGCTTCCTTCGATAACGGCCTGTCGGCCTATAATCGCCTGCGCGAGGAGCCGTTCGAGCTCCTGCTGACGGATATCGTCATGCCGGAGATGGACGGAATCGAGCTGGCGCGCCGCGCCACCGAGCTCGACCCCGACATCAAGGTGATGTTCATCACGGGCTTTGCTGCCGTGGCGCTGAACCCCGATTCGCAGACGCCGAAGGATGCGAAGGTGCTCTCCAAGCCCTTCCACCTGCGCGAGCTCGTCAACGAGGTCGAGAAGCTGCTGGCCGCCTGAGCGGCCGTTTGGCATCGCGCGAATGCAGATGCCAACAGTCTCGTGAGAATTTATGCGGCAAACGCCTTGCCACCCGCAAAGCGAGCCGCTATAGCCCCCTCACTCGCAGCGTGAACGCGGCCCACACGGCCCGGACACGCTTCCGGAAGCCACCTCACGGCGGCGACGGGCGCGTAGCTCAGCGGGAGAGCACTACGTTGACATCGTAGGGGTCACAGGTTCGATCCCTGTCGCGCCCACCATTTGATGCCCTTGCAATACAGGGACGAAAGGCCGCCTTACCGGGCGGCCTTTTTTGCTTTTCGGGCCTCTCCCCTCGCCGACATTGCGAGCGCAGCCAAGTAATCCAGGAGGACTGGGTCGAACGGTTCAGCCCGGTCCCCCTGGATTGCTTCGTCGCTGACGCTCCTCGCAATGACGTGTGATGCGCACGCTTCTTCAATCCGCTTCGCTCGGCGCGAGCTGGCGCACGAAGCGGCGCAGCAGCGCCTCGAAGGCGGAGAGCGCCGGCGAGGCCGAGCGGCCGCCGGGGCGAATCATCACGATATCCCGCGCGATCGACGGCTCCGCCAACGGCCGCACCAGCACCGATTTCGGCGCCACCGCCCGCGCATAGGTCGGCAGCACGGCGATGCCGAGCCCGGCCTCGACCAGCGCCAGCGCGGTCGTGATCTGCGTCACCTCATAGGCCGGCTTCAGCGTGATCTCGGCGGTCTCGTAGCCGACCTCGGCGAGCAGGCGGATGCCGCTGTCGCGGGTCAGCGTCACCAGCGGCTCGTCGGCGAGATCGCGCCACGCCACCGAATCGCATGCGGCGAAGCGACTGCCCCGGCAGCAGAACAGCATCAGGCTGTCGCGGGCGAGCGTCGTGCGCTCGATCGTGTCGTCGAGCGCCGGGAAGGTGCCGACGCCGCAATCGGCCTTGCCGAAACGCACGGCCTCGACGACGAGGTCGTTGCGCGCATCGATGATCGCGACCTGCAGGCCGGGATATTTCTGCTGCAGCGCCACGATCGTCGGCGGCATGATCACCGCCGCGAGCAAGGGCGGCACCGCCACCACGATGCGACCTCGGCGGCGTTCAGCGAGCCCGTTCGCGTTCAACACAGCCGTATCGAGGTCCTGCACGATCTTCAGCGCGGCCCCATGAAATTCGCGCCCGCCCTCGGTCAGTTCGACCCGGCGCGTCGTGCGGTCGAGCACGCGGATGCCGAGTTCCCGCTCCAGATCGCGCACGAGCTGGGAGAGCGCCGGCTGAGCCATGTTCAGGCGCTCGGCCGCCTTGGTGAAGGTGCCCTGCTCGGTCACGGCCAGGAAGGCCTGAATCTGGCGCAGCGTAATCGCCATCGATGCCCCGATTTATAAGGATAGGTTCCAAATTCATACGAATGTTACGAGTTGCCGTATACCCCGGCTCTCATGCCATCATCCCTCATCGCCCGGCATGCATGCCGGGCTGCCTGGGAGAGGGTGTCGGGCAAGGGCATTTCGGATGAGAGCGCGGACCTGCCTCGCTTCACGATGCCCGCTTTGTCCGAGCCGCTCCGGAATGCGGGAGCCGGCCTAATGAAATACGCCAAGAAGGACGCCAAGGCCTATGCCCGCGCCCATATGAAGGGCATCTGGGCGGCCGCGCTCACGCCCTTCACCGATACCCTCGCGATCGACGAGGACGGCTTCAGGCAGAACATCCGCCACTGGCTCGACGACCTCAAGATCGACGGGCTGTTCATCGCCGGCAAGCAGGGCGAGTTCTTCTCGATGTCGCTAGAGGAGCGCAAGCGCAATTTCGAGCTGGCGGTCAAGGCCTCGGCCGGCCGCGGCCAGACCATCATGTCCTGCTCCGACCAGAACATGGACGTCGTCATCGATCTGGCGAAGCACGCCCAGAAGATCGGCGCCGACTACATCGTCGTGCACGCACCGATCCTGCATTTCTTCAAGGCGCAGGACGAGACGCTCTACGAGTACTACCGGACCATCGCCGAGAAGGTCGATATCGGCATCGCGCTCTGGAGCCACCCGGATTCGGGCTATCTGATGAGCCCGCAGCTCTGCAACCGGCTCGCCGATATCGAGAACGTCGTCGCGATCAAGTACAGCGTGCCGCGTCCGATGTATGCGGAGCTGACGCGGCTGGCCGGCGACCGCATCCTGGTCAGCACGGCGTCCGAGGAGGAATGGCTCGACAACATCCTCGAGCTCGGCTGGCAACTCTATCTCTGCTCACCGCCGCCCTACCTGATACAGACGGCGAACGACCGACGCATGCGCGACTATACCGACCTCGCCTTCCGCGGCGAGGCCGAGAAGGCCCGCGCCATCCGCGACAGCCTGAACCCGGTGCGCGAGGCGCTGCGCGGCACAAGGCCTGCCGAGAAGCCGCATTCCCACCAGAAATACTGGCAGGAGCTGCTCGGGCAGGTCGGCGGACGCGTTCGTCCGCCGATGCTGGAGCTGACCGAGGCCGAAAAGGCCGCGACGCGCGCCGCTTTCGAGGCTTGCGGCCTCGGTAAGGCGCCGCTCGCAAAGGCCGGCTGATCGATTTCACGAATAAGGACGGGAGTGGGAACCATGGCGACCGAAGGACGGCTCAAGGCCTTCAACTTCAAGAAGTGGATCGCGGAGAACGAACACCTTCTCAAGCCGCCGGTCGGCAACAGGAAGGTGTTCGACGACGGCCAGATGACCGTAATGGTCGTCGGCGGGCCGAACCAGCGCGCCGACTATCATGACGACCCGGTGGAGGAGTTCTTCTACCAGCTCAAGGGCGACATGATGCTGAAGCTGGTCGACAACGGGAAGCATTACGACGTGACGATCCGCGAGGGCGACGTCTTCCTGCTGCCGCCGCATGTGCGCCATTCCCCGCAGCGCCCGCAGGAAGGCTCGATCGGGCTCGTGGTCGAGCCGGCGCGCCATGCCGGCCAGGTCGACGGCTTCGAATGGTACTGCTTCGAATGCCAGGGCCTCGTGCACCGCATCGAGGTCACCGTCGGGGACCTCGTGAAGGACCTGCCGCCGCTCTACGAAGCCTTCTTCGCGGACGAGAAGGCGCGCACCTGCAAGCATTGCGGCGCGCTCCATCCCGGCCGCAAGCCGCCGGCCGGCTGGGTTGCTCTCTAAGCGTGCCGCACCGAAAGACGGGCTCCCCGCAGAGGGGAAGTCCGTGCTTGGATAACGGGCAGCGGCGCCTTGCGTCCCGCTCGGGGCGCGGTGATGTTGCGCGGGAACAGGCCTAAGCGCGGCGGCGCAGAAACGCCGCGTCGAACCATCTCAGAGGCAAAACGGAACGACTGGAGTCCATGATGAAACTGCGCGGATTGCTCTTCGGCATCGCGACGACGCTGGCGGCCTCCACGGCGCTGGCCCAGCAGCCGGTCAAGATCGGCATGATCACCACGCTCTCGGGCCCCGGCGGCTATCTCGGCCAGGACATCCGCGACGCGTTCAAGCTCGCCATCGACCTGGAGGGCGGCAAGCTCGGCGGCGTGCCGGTCGAGCTCGTCGTCGAGGACGATGCGCTGAAACCCGGCCAGGGCAAGCAGATCGCCGAGAAGATGCTGAAGACCGACGGCATCAAGATCCTGACCGGCATCGTCTTCTCGAACGTCGCTGGCGCAACCGTGCCCGATATCGTCGATTCCGGCGCGCTCTATGTCAGCCCCAATGCCGCGCCCTCGAACTTCGCCGGCAAGGAGTGCAACGCCAACTATTTCGTCGTCTCCTGGCAGAATGACAGCCTGCACGAGAGCGCCGGGCAATACGCCACCAATCTCGGCTACAAGAAGGCCTTCATCCTCGCCCCGAACTACCAGGCCGGTAAGGACGCGCTGACCGGCTTCAAGCGCATGTTCAAGGGCGAGATCGCCGGCGAGGTCTATACCCGCCTCGACCAGACCGACTTCGCTCCCGAGATGGCGCAGATCCGCGCCGCCAATCCCGACGTCGTCTTCCAGTTCCACCCCGGCGGCCTCGGCATCGCCTTCCTGCGCCAGTACCAGCAGGCCGGCCTGCTCGGCAAGACGCCGATGGTGCTGGCCGAGCCCTCGCTCGACGCCACCACGCTGAAGGCGGTCGGCGAATCCGCGCTCGGCCTCAGCGTCACCGCGCACTGGAATTCCGACTTCGACAACGCGGCCAACAAGAAGTTCATGGAGGCCTGGACCAAGGCCCATAACCGCGCCCCGACCTATTATGCCAGCCAGGGCTACGACGCCGCGCTCGCCATCGCCTCCGCCCTGAAGGCGACCGGTGGCAAGACCGACGTGCCAGCCCTGCGCACCGCGCTGGCCAAGGCCGATTTCCAGTCGGTCCGCGGCGCCTTCAAGTTCGGCCCGAACCAGCACCCGGTGCAGGATTGGTACGCGCTCAAGGTCGAGAAGGGCGCCGACGGCACGCCGGTGCTCAAGACCACCGGCACCAAGGTGCTGAGCAACCATGGCGACGTCTACGCCAAGGACTGCAAGCTCTGAGGACCACACCGGTTCACGACCAAGGCCGCTTACGTTTTCGTCATGGTCGGGCCTGTCCCGACCATCCACGTCTTCCTTCATCGAGATCGGTGTTCAAGGCGTGGATGCTCGCCACAAGGGCGAGCATGACGAAACTGGAATAACCCCGGTGTTTCTACCCGAAGGCGGCGCACTCTAGCCTCAAAAACAATGACGCTCGTTCTCGAACAATTGCTCAACGGCCTGCAGTTCGGCGTGATGCTGTTCCTGCTCGCAGCCGGACTGACGCTGATCTTCGGCATCATGGGCGTGATCAACCTCGCCCATGGCTCGCTCTATATGGTCGGCGCCTATGCCGCCGCCTTCGCCGCGGCGCAGACCGGTTCCTTCCTGATTGCTGTGCTCGCAGGCCTCGCCGCCGCCGCCTTCATCGGCATGGTCATGGAACTCGTCGTGCTGCGAAGGCTCTATGCGCGGGACCATCTCGACCAGGTGCTGGCGACCTTCGCGCTGATCCTGATCTTCAACCAGAGCGTGACGCTGCTCTTCGGCCGCCAGCCGCTCTTCGTCTCGGTTCCCCCGGCGCTGAACGGCTCGGTGCAGCTCCTGCCCGGCCTGACCTATCCGGTCTACCGGCTAGCGATCATCGCCGTCGGCCTGCTCGTGGCGCTTGGCCTCTACCTCCTGATCAACCGCACCCGCGTCGGCATGCTGGTCCGCGCCGGCGCTACCCATCGCGAGATGGTGCGCGCGCTCGGCGTCGATATCCGCCTGCTCTACACCGCCGTCTTCGGGCTCGGCGCGCTGCTCGCCGGCCTCGCCGGGCTGATGGCCGGGCCGATCCTCGCCGTGCAGGTCGGCATGGGCGAGCAGATCCTGATCATGACCTTCGTCGTCGTGGTCATCGGCGGCGTCGGCTCGATCCGCGGCGCCTTCTTCGGCGCGCTGCTCGTCGGCCTCGTCGATACCTCCCTGCGTGCCTTCGCACCCGGCCTGCTGCGCCATGTCATGACAGGGTCCGAGGCCGATGCGCTCGGCGCCGGCCTCGCCTCGATGGGCATCTACCTGCTGATGGCGATCGTGCTGCTGGTGCGGCCCAAGGGACTCTTCCCCGCCCATGTCTGAGAACGCCATCACCAACACGGACTCGGCCGCGCCCGCACCGGGCCGCATCGTCACGCTGCTCCTGCTCGCCGTCGCGCTGATCGCCCTGCCCTTCATCGTCAAAGCACTCGGCCAGCCGGCACTGGTGCCCCTGGCGACACGCGTCCTGATCTACGCCATCGCCGCCGCCAGCCTGAACCTCGCGCTCGGCTTCGGCGGGATGGTCTCATTCGGCCACGCCGCCTTCTTCGGCATCGGCGGCTATGCCGTCGGCATCCTCTACCGGACCTTCGCCGACGACGCGCTCTTCCTCGGCTTCATCCCCGGCACGGACCAGTTGCTGATCACGCTGCCCGCCGCGATCCTCGTCGCCGGCCTCTTCGCCTGCATCATCGGCGCGCTGTCGCTCCGCACCAGCGGCGTGCAGTTCATCATGATCACGCTCGCCTTCGCGCAGATGCTGTTCTTCCTCTTCGTCTCGCTCAAGGCCTATGGTGGCGATGACGGCATGACGATCCGCCGCCGCAATGCGTTGTTCGACCTCAACACGCGCGACGACGTGACCTTCTATTTCATCTGCCTTGTCATCGCGGCGCTGGTCTTCCTCGCGCTCCGGCGCATCGTCGGCTCGCGCTTCGGCATGGTTCTCGCCGGCATCCGCCAGAACGAGCGGCGCATGGCCGCGATCGGCATCGCCCCCTATCGCTACAAGCTCGCGGCCTTCGTCATCTCCGGCATGGGCGCAGGGCTCGCGGGCGCGCTGATGGCGAACTACCTGCGCTTCGTCAGCCCGGACATGCTGCACTGGACCAAGTCCGGCGAGCTGATGATCATGGTCATCCTCGGCGGCGTCGGCACCTTGCTCGGCCCGTTGCTCGGCGCCGCCGCCCTCGTCATCCTCGAGACCGTGCTGACGAGCTGGACCGAGCATTGGCAGCTCGTGCTTGGGCCGATCCTGCTGCTTGTCGTGCTCTTCACGCAAGGCGGGCTCAACGGCCTGCTCGCTCGCCTCGGCCTCGGCAGGAGCGCGCCATGACCGCGACGCTTCTTTCCGTGCGCGGCCTGCGCAAGCGCTTCGGCGGGCTCATTGCTACCGATGGGGTCGACCTCGACGTGCGCGACGGCGAGATCCATGCGCTGATCGGCCCCAACGGCGCCGGCAAGACCACGCTGCTGACCCAGCTCTTCGGCGAACTCTCGCATGACGAAGGCGCGATCACGCTATCGGGCGAGGATATCGGCGCCCTGCCGACCGCCCAGCGCGTCCGGCGCGGCCTCGCCCGCACCTTCCAGATCACCCAGCTCCTGCCGGATTTCACGATGCTCGACAATGTCGCGCTCGCCGTGCAGGCCCATGACGGCCACAGCTTCCGCTTCCTCGGCAATGCGCGCCGCGACGAGAGCCTGCGGGCCCGCGCCCGCCAGCATCTCGCGACGGCGGGCCTGAGCCATCGCGCCGAAATCAAGGTCGCCGATCTCTCCCATGGCGAGCAGAAGCAGCTCGAATTCGCGATCGCCCTCGCCTGCGAGCCGCGCCTGCTCCTGCTCGACGAACCGATGGCGGGCTTGGGCCATGCTGAAAGCGAGCAGATGGTGGCGATGCTCTCCGCGTTGAAGGGCCGCGTCACCATGCTCCTCGTCGAGCACGACATGGAGGCGGTCTTCGCCTTGGCGGACCGCATCTCCGTTCTGGTCTATGGCCGCGTCATCGCCACCGGCACGGCCGAAGAGATCCGCGACAATCCGGAGGTTCGCACCGCCTATCTCGGCGAGGGAGACGCCTGATGCTGAGCGTGCGCAACCTGCAATCCGCCTATGGCCGGAGCCAGGTGCTGTTCGACGTCGCGCTCGACATCGCGGAGGGCGAAGTCGTGACCCTGCTCGGCCGCAACGGCATGGGCAAGACCACGACGGTGCGCTCCATAATGGGACTGCTGGCGCCGAAGGGCGGCGACATCCGCTTCGAGAGCCAGGACGTCCGCGGCATCGCGCCCGAGAAGATCGCCCGCTGCGGCATCGGCCTCGTGCCCGAAGGCCGGCAGGTCTTCCCGACACTCTCCGTGCGCGAAAACCTCGTCGCCACCGCCTCGAACCGGCTGAAACGTTCCTCGCCCTGGACGTTGGAACGGGTCTATGCCCTCTTCCCCCGCCTGCAGGAACGCGCCAGCCAGTCGGCCCGCACACTCTCGGGCGGCGAGCAGCAGATGCTCGCGGTCGGCCGAGCCCTGATGACCAACCCCAAGCTCCTGATCCTCGACGAGGCGACCGAAGGCTTGGCTCCGGTGATCCGGGCCGAGATCTGGGGCTGCATCGAGGCGCTGAAGGCACAGGGACAGTCGATCCTGCTGATCGACAAGAATATCAATGTGCTCAAACGCATCGCCGACCGGCACTACATCATCGAGAAGGGCCGCACGGTCTGGTCGGGCTCCAGCGCCGACCTCGCGGCCAATGCGGAACTGATGCATCGCTATGTCGGCGTCTGAAACGGACCTTCACGAGATCGTCGCGCACAGCGCCGAGAACGACCCGGTCGAGGCTTTGCGCGATGCGCTGGGCGACATTCTCGCCGGGCTCGTAACGGCCGGCTGCGGCCCGCATCACCTGCGCGAGATGGTCTGGGAAACCGACAGGCCCGACGCTTTCCATCTCTCCCGCCATACGGTGGAACTCGCCTATCGCGAAACCTTCGCCGGCTTCCGCCCGTCGATCCGGCTCCAACCGAGGGCCGAAGCCGGCCTGACGATCCGCGCCAGCCATGCCGCCGCGCAGCCGCTGCCCGATACGCTCGTCGATGGCTACAGCCTGCGCGAACTCGGCCGGCAGTACAGCCCGCGCCTGCAAGCCGACATGAAGGCACTGTTCCGGCAATGGAGCCGCGATGGCGAGGCTTTCCGCGCCCGCCATGGCGCCGCCGATCTCGCCTATGGCCCGGGCCGCTTCGAGAGGCTCGACCTTTATCGCCCAGCCGGAGTGACACGCGCGCCGATCTTCGTCTTCATCCATGGCGGCTACTGGCAGGCTTCGGACAAGGCCCAGCATGCCCAGTTTTCGCAAGGACTGCTCGACGCCGGCTATGCCGTCGCCATGCCCAATTACGGGCTGGCGCCGGATACGCCGCTGGAAACAAGCCTCGCTCAGAGCGTGGCCGCCCTGAATTTCCTCGTCCGCGAATCCGACGCGCTAGGGCTCGACCCGGCGCGTTTGCATGTCTCCGGCCATTCTGCCGGGGGACATCTCGCCACCATGGTGCTCTGCGCAGAGAACGCTCCGCCAGTCGCCTCGGCCTTGCTGCTCTCCGGCCTCTATGACCTCGACCCCCTCGGCCACCTCCCACTCGGCCGCTTGCTCGGGCTCGACGATGCCACCCGCGCCAAAAGGCTCAGCCCCATCGCCCAGCCACGCCCGCAATCCACGCGGATCGCCTTCGCTGTCGGAGAGGGCGAGAGCGACGCCTTCAAGGCGCAATCGGCCGCACTTGCGGCAACGTGGCAGGCGCCGGCCCCCCTGATCTGCCCCGGCCATCATTTCAGCATGCTGGAAGGCCTGAACGGCGGCGCCCTGCTCGATCTCGCCTTGCGCACGGCGGAGGGTCCATGACCCGCCCTGCCAAACCCTTGCGCCTCGCCCTGATCGGCTGGGGCGCCATCAATCGCCGCGTCGCGGAGCTACTCGCGGAGAGGGGCAAAGGCGACATCAACATCATCGTTGTCGCCGTCCGCAATCCAACCGCCGCAGGTGACATCCCGGCCGCCGCGAAGCTGATCACGACCCCGAACGAACTGGCCGATCTCGACCTCGATCTCATCGTCGAGGCCGCCGGGCGCGAGGCTGTCGGCATCTGGGGCGAGGCCGCGCTCGCGCATGCCCCCGCTTTCGCCGTCGCCTCGACCAGCGCCTTCTGCGACGACGCCCTGCTCGATCGACTGATCGCCGCCGCCGAAAGCCGGGGCAGTCAGCTCCTGATCCCACCCGGTGCGCTCGCCGGCATCGACGGCATCGCAGCCGCCTCCCTGCTGCCACTCGACGAAGTCATCCACCGCATCGTCAAGCCGTCGGCCGCCTGGCGCGGGACCTCGGCCGAGAGCCTGATCGCACTCGATCAGATCACCGAGGCCACGACCTTCTTCTCCGGCACCGCCCGCGAAGCCGCCTCACGCTTTCCGCAGAACGCCAATGTCGCGGTGGTCTCGGCGCTCGCCGGCATCGGGCTCGACCGCACCCGCGTCGAGCTCGTCGCCGACCCAGCCGCCGGAGGTAACGGCCACCAACTCAGCGCGCGCGGCGCCTTCGGCAGGCTCGACATCGCCATCGAGAACCGCCCGCTCGCCACGAACCCGAAATCCTCGGAAATGACGGCGCTGGGGCTGGTCAGGCTGATCGAGAACCGCGTGCGCACGTTGGTGCGCTGACCTTTTCTTGTCATTCCGGGCGCAGCGAAGCGGAGACCCGGAATCCACGACGGGGCCCCGCGCCTTGGGTGGATTCCGGATCTGCGCCGCTTTGCGGCTTGTCCGGAATGACAAGAGGGTGGCTCGCACCATTCATAACCATAACAATCTGAATTTATCTGATTTAGCCGACTGGATCACAGAATGACCCGCCACCTATGGTCCCCATCGAGACCGGCGGACACGCCGCGCAGAGACCGCTGAACGCATCGCCAGCCGAGGCTTCCATGACGACCTATCCCGATCTCAAGCTCTATATCGGCGGCGCCTGGCGGAAGACGGCGGAGGAGCAGCCGGTCATCAATCCGGCCGACGAGAGCGTCATCGGCGCGGTGCCGCTCACCTCGCACTCCGATCTCGACGATGCGCTGGCGGCTGCCGACGCGGGCTTCAGGGTCTGGAGCCGCATGGCCCCGCGCACCCGCGGCGAGATCATGCTGAAGGCGGCCGCGCTGATGCGCGGGCGTGTCGAGGAGATCGCCTATGCGATCACGCTGGAGCATGGCAAGCCGCTGGCGCAGGCCCGGCTCGAAGTCGTCCGGGGCTGCGAGTTCTTCGAATGGGATGCAGCCGAGGGCCAACGCGCCTATGGCCGCGTCATCCCGAGCGAGCCCGGCATCCGCTACGTCGTGATGCACCAGCCGGTCGGCACGGTCGCGGCCTTCTCGCCCTGGAATTTCCCGATGAGCCAGCCCTGCCGCAAGATCGCGGGCGCGCTCGCGGCCGGCTGCTCGATCATCATCAAGGCGGCCGAGGAGACCCCGGCCGGCGCCCTCCACATCGCGCGCGCCCTGCACGATGCCGGCGTGCCGCCCGGCGTGTTCAACCTCGTCTTCGGCGTGCCCGCGAAAATCTCCAGCTATCTGATTCCACAGGCGCAGACCCGGCTCGTCGCCTTCACAGGCTCGACCGCGGTCGGCAAGCATCTCTCGGAGCTGGCCGCGCGCCATATGACGCCGGTGCTGATGGAGCTCGGCGGCCATGCCCCGGTCATCGTCTGCGACGATGTCGACCCCATCGCCGCAGCCCATCTCTCCGCCACCCGCAAGGTCCGCAATGCCGGCCAGGTCTGCACCTCGCCGACGCGCTTCTTCGTGCAGCAGGATATCTATGAGCGCTTCACCAAGGCCTTCGTCGAGAAGGCTCAGGCTGTAACGGTCGGCAACGGCCTCGATGCCGGAACCGAGATGGGCCCGGTCGCCAATCACCGCCGCATCGAGGCGCTGGAAGCGCTCACCGCCGATGCGCGAGCCCGTGGCGGACGCGTCCTGACCGGCGGCGAGCGCCTCGGCAATCGCGGCTATTTCTTTCCGCCCACCGTCCTGACCGAATTGCCGGACGATGCCCGCGCGCTGCGCGAGGAGCCCTTCGGCCCGATGGCGATCATCAACCCCGTCCGCACGGTCGAGGAAGCGATCGAGAAGGCCAATTCCCTGCCCTTCGGCCTCGCGGCCTACGGCTTCACGCACTCCGCCGCCCGCGCCGACCAGCTCGCGGAGGGCATCGAGGCGGGCAATGTCTCGATCAATACGCTGGAGGCTTCCGTCGCCGAAGTGCCCTTCGGCGGCGTCAAGGATAGCGGCTATGGACGCGAGGGTGGCGCCGAGGGGCTGGCGCATTACATGACCGTGAAGACCCTGTCTCACAGGATGGTCATCTAGCCGCAATGCGCCGGACAGGCTGACCAGTTATCCTGCTGGCAGGAATGCCATAGGGACGAAATATTGCGCATGGACGGGGTGGAAAGCTGGCGGCTCCGGGTTTTCCCGGCATTCTGGCCGCGATGATTCGCATTCCCCTCCTGTCTCTGCTGGCGTTGAGCCTCGGCGCCTGTGCTGTGGGGCCGGACTATGCGCCGCCCGCGCTCGACCTGCCGCAGCGCTGGAACGCAGCGGCGACCGGCAAAGCGTCGCCCCGGCCCAGCGAATGGTGGCGCGGCTTCCGCGACCCTACGCTCAAAGCGCTGATCGATCAGGCCATCGCCGGCAATCTCGACGTCGCGCAGGCCAAGGCCCGTATTCGCGAGGCCCGTGCCGCGCGCGAGCAGGCCGTCGGCGCGCTCTTCCCGCAGATCGATGGCGGCGCCTCGGCCACGCGCTCGCGCTCGTCGACGGTCACCCGCAACAGCTTCCGCGCCGGCTTCGACGCCTCCTGGGAGATCGACCTGTTCGGCGCGCGCGACCGGGCCGTCGAGGCTGCGACCTATGGTACCGATGCCGCCTTCGACGATCTCGATACGGTGATGCTCACGCTGATCGGCGATGTCGCCTCGACCTATGTCGAGGCACGCGGCCTGCAGGCGCGGATCGTGCTTGCCCGCAGCACCGCGAAGACCCAGCGCGAGACCGAGGCGCTGACCCGCACCCGCTTCCAGGCCGGCGACATCTCCGCCATCGACACCGCCCGCGCAACCGCCCAGGCCGCCAGCACCGAAGCGCAGATCCCTTCGCTCGAAGCCTCGCTCGCCCAGAGCCAGCACCGGCTCGCCGTGCTGACCGGCCGCCCGCCGGCTGCGATGGCCAGCTATTTCAACCGCACGGCGGCAGTGCCCGGTACGCCCGCCCCGCCACGCTCCGGCATCCCGGCCGACGTGCTGCGCCGCCGCCCCGATGTCCGCTCGGCCGAGCGCCAACTCGCGCAGGCCACCGCCCGGATCGGCCAGGCCGAGGCCAATCGCTATCCCTCGGTCTCGCTGACCGGCAATATCTCGACCTCGGCGCTCAAGCTCGGCGATCTCGCCAAGAACAGCGCCATCGGCTGGTCGATCGGCCCGAGCCTCAGCGTGCCGATCTTCAACGGCGGCGAGCTTGCGGCAGCGGTCGATGCGGCCCGCGCCCGGCGCGATCAGCAGGATGCGGCGCTCAAGCTCGCCGTGCTGACCGCGCTGCAGGATGTCGAGGACAATCTCGTCGGCTTGCGCCAGCAGCGGCTCAGGCTCGGCAGCCTGACCGAAGCCGCCCGCGCCTCCGGCGAAGCCGCGCGGCTTTCCCGCGCGCTCTATACGGCGGGCACGGCGAGCTTCCTCGACGTGCTCGAAGCCCAGCGCACGCTCTACGCATCGGAGGAATCGCTGATCCAGAGCCGGGTCGCGCTCGCGACGAGCTTCATCGCGCTCAACAAGGCGCTGGGCGGCGGCTGGCTCCGGCCTGTCAATGTCTCGGCCCCGGCCGTCGTTGACGCCGAGACCGGTCCGCGCCTGCGCATTCTTCCCGTCGAGGAGCCGCAACCATGAGGCTGCGCCGCCTTCTTTTCCCCGCCCTGATCCTCGCGGCCGCCGGCGGCTACTATTGGTGGCAGGCCCGCCAGCCCTCGCCGGCCGAGACCGTCAGCCTGCCCAGCGCCGAGGCGGTGATGGGCAATGTCGAGGAGGCCGTGCTCGCCTCCGGCGCGCTGGAGCCGGTCCGGCAGGTCAGCGTCGGCGCGCAGGCGACCGGCCGCATCGTCTCGCTCAAGGTCAAGCTCGGCGACAATGTCGCGACCGGCGACCTGATCGCCGAGATCGACGGCATCACCCAGCAAAACGCGCTGCGCTCGGCCGAGGCCGATCTCGCGGCGTTGAAGGCCCAGCGCGCCGAGCGCGGCGCTAGCCTCGCCTATGCCCAGGCCGTGCTCGCCCGCCAGAAGCAGATGATCGGCCAGAACGCCGTCTCGCGCGACGCCTTCGAGAATGCCGAGATGACGGTGAGCGTGACCCGCGCCCAGATCGAGTCGCTCGATGCGCAGATCCAGTCGAGCCAGGTCAAGGTCGAGGATGCCCGCGCCAAGCTCGGCTATACCCGCATCACGGCGCCGAGCCCCGGCACCGTCCTCGCCATCGTCGCGCAGGAAGGCCAGACGGTGAATGCGGTGCAATCCGCGCCGACAGTCGTGGTGCTCGGCGACGTTTCGACCATGACGGTCAAGGCCAAGATCTCGGAAGCCGACGTGCTCCGGGTCAAGGCCGGGCAGGAAGTCTATTTCAGCGTGCTCGGCGCGCCCGAGCGGCGCTTCCCGGGCAAGATCTCCTATGTCGAGCCGGCGCCCGACACCCTGAAGACGCAGAATATGACGTCTTCCTCCAGCGCGAGCAGCTCGTCCTCCGCCGCCAGCACGAGCGCGGTCTACTACAACGCGCTGTTCGAAGTACCGAACCCCGAAGGGCGACTTTTGACCTCGATGACGGCGCAGGTCACCGTCATCGTCGGCCGGGCGCAGAATGTCCTGACCGTGCCCTCGACCGCCGTACGACGTCGCGGGCCGAACGCCTTCGTCGATGCGCTCGGCCCCGACGGCAAGCCGGAGCAGCGCAAGGTCACGACCGGGCTCGACAACAAGATCGTGGTCGAGATCACCTCCGGCCTGAAAGCGGGCGAGCGCGTCGTCACCACCCGCAGCAGCGGCGGCCCGGATGCGACGCGCCCGACGCGCGCCCGGCGCTCGCCCTTTGGCTTCTGAGGCGCCCGTGACGGGCAAGCCGCTCATCCGCCTCGCCGGCGTCCGGCGCGATTTCGGCGAGGGCGAGGCCGCCGTCGCCGCGCTCGACGGCGCCGATCTCGTCATCGAAGCTGGCGAGATGGTCGCGATCGTCGGTCAATCCGGCTCCGGCAAGTCGACCTTGATGAACATCATCGGCTGCCTCGACCGCCCGACCGGCGGCAGCTACGAGATCGACGGCCGGCCGACGCGGGACCTCGACCCGGACGAGCTGGCCCGGCTTCGGCGCGAATATTTCGGCTTCGTCTTCCAGCGCTACCACCTGCTCTCGGAACTGACCGCGCTCGCCAATGTCGAAGTGCCCGCGATCTATGCCGGCGTGCCGCCCGGCCCGCGCCAGAGTCGCGCCGCGATGCTGCTGGAGCGGCTGGGCTTAGCCTCGCGCGCGACGCACCGGCCCTCCGAACTCTCCGGCGGCCAGCAGCAGCGTGTCTCGGTGGCGCGCGCCCTGATGAACGGCGCCCGCGTCCTCCTCGCCGACGAACCGACCGGCGCGCTCGACCGCAAAAGCGGCGAGGAGATGCTCGCGCTGATCGAGGAGCTGAACCGCGAGGGCCACACGGTCATCCTCGTCACCCACGACATGAATGTCGCGGCGCGCGCCCATCGCATCATCGAGCTCAGCGATGGCCGGATCATCGACGACCGGCGCACCGCGCCGCGCTCGGAAGCCGTGCCGCCGCCCTCCCCCGTGCCGGCCCCGGCCGGACTGCTGCGCGCCGGTTTCGGCCGGCTCAAGGAAGCCTTCGGCATGGCGGTGCGGGCCATGACCGCCCACAAGCTGCGTACGACGCTGACCATGCTCGGCATCGTCATCGGCATCGCCGCCGTGGTCAGCGTCGTCGCGCTCGGCGAAGGCGCCAAGCAGAACGTGCTCCAGAACATCTCCGGCCTCGGCACCAACACGCTGGAGATATTCCCCGGCGCCGGCTTCGGCGACACGCGCTCCGGCCGGGTCAGGACCCTGACCGTGCTCGACGCGCAGGTCCTCGCGGCCCAGCCCTATGCCGCGAGCGTGACGCCGACGGTTTCGACCAGCGCGACGATCCGGCTCGGCAATGTCGAGGCGTCGGCGCTCGTCAACGGCGTCAGCGAGCGCTATTTCGACGTGCGCGGCAGCGTGCTGACGCGCGGCTCCTTCTTCACCGCCGAGGATGTCCGCACGCTGGCGCAGGACGTCGTCATCGACGAGAATACGCTCGGCGTGCTCTTCCCGAACGGCACGGCCAACCCGATCGGCACGGTCTTCCTGATCGGCACCGTGCCCAGCCGCATCGTCGGCGTGATGCGCCAGCAGCAGGGCGGCTTCGGCGGCAGCCAGAACCCGCAGGTCTTCATGCCCTACACCTCGGTGCAGGGCCGATTCCTCGGCGATCTCTCACTGCGCTCGATCACGCTGCGCGTCGACGACGACACCCCGATGGCGGCGGCTCAGGAGGCGGTTACGGAGCTCCTGACCCATCGCCACCGCGCCAAGGACTTCTTCATCTTCAACCAGGACGAGATCCGCAACACCATCACCGCCACGACCCAGACGCTGACGCTGATGATCTCCTCGATCGCCGTCATCTCGCTGCTGGTCGGCGGCATCGGCGTGATGAACATCATGCTGGTCTCGGTGATCGAGCGCACCAGCGAGATCGGCCTGCGCATGGCGGTCGGTGCGCGCCGCAGCGATATCATGCAGCAATTCCTGATCGAGGCCTCGCTGGTCTGCTTCATCGGCGGCGCGCTCGGCATCGGGCTGGCGCTGGCCATCGGCTATGGCTTCGAGGCCTCGGGCTCGCAGATGCGGTTCATCTATTCGGGCGAGGCTTTCGCCGTCGCCATCGCCTGCTCGACGCTGATCGGCCTGACCTTCGGCTTCCTGCCGGCGCGCAACGCCGCGAAGCTCGATCCGGTCGCGGCTCTGGCGCGGGACTAGCTGCGCGCTCCGCGTCGCGGCGCTTCCGGCATGAGCCGCCCCGCACTCGCGAGGATAGCATCGGCCAGCGCCCGCGCCGCCGCCTGGTGCGACTGGCCACCGATGACGACGAACTCGATCGTACCCAGCGGCGGCAGCGCCTCGCGCGGCTCAACCTCGGCGAGACCCTGCGGGATCAGGCGGGCCGAATGCGCAGTGAGGCCGAGCCCGGCCACCGTCGCCGCGCGCAGACCCGCGAGGCTGCCGCTGGTGCAGGCGACGCGCCAGGAGCGGCCCGCCCGCTCCAGCGTCTCGATCGCATGGACCCGCGTGATGCTCGGCGGCGGATAAAGCACGAGCGGGACGACCGGCTGCTCGGCAAGCCGCGCGCCCGGCCTGCCCGCCCAGACCAGCCGCTCCTGCCAGGCGACCTCGCCGCGCGCGTCGCCCTTGCGCCGCTTGGCGAAGATCAGGTCGAGTTCGCCCGCGTCATATTGCTCGTAGAGCAGGCCGCTCAGCCCCACAGTCAGCTCCAGATCGACCGCATGGTGCTGCATGGCGAAGGCCGCCAGGATCTCCGGCAGAGCCGTATAGGCGAAATCCTCGGAAACCCCGAGCCGGAGCCGCCCGCGCAGGGTCGAGCCGGCGAGATAGCGCTCGATCCGCTGCCCCGCCTCCAGCGCCTGCCGCGCAAAGGGCAGGATCGCGTCAGCATCCGGCGTCGGACGCACGCCATGGGTGTCGCGCTCCAGCAGGCGCCGGCCCAGCCGCTTCTCCAGCCGCGCGACATGCTGGCTGACCGAGGACTGGCGCAGGCCGAGCTGGCCCGCCGCCTCGGTGAAGCTCAGCGTCTCGCAGACCTTGAGGAAGCTCTGCAGCAGGACGGGATCGAGTGGCTTCGGATCGGGATCAAGCATCATCATAATCCATGATAGCCGATATCGAAACCAACATGGATCACAATGAGGCGGCAAGGGATTACAACGCGGCACCGCACCGGAAGGACCACCATGCTCCGCCGCACCCTCGCCCGCTTCGGCATCGATCCCTACCTGATCGCCCTGATGGCGACGGTCGCGATCGCGGCCGTTTTCCCCGCCCATGGCGCCGGAGCCGTGGTCGCCAATGACGCCGTCTCGGTTGCGGTCGCGCTGCTGTTCTTCCTCTATGGCGCACGGCTGTCGCCGTTGGCGGTCTGGGAAGGCCTACTGCACTGGCGCCTGCAATCGCTGGTCTTCGCCAGCACCTATGTGCTGTTCCCCCTGCTCGGCCTCGTGCTCACCCGCGTCTTCGCCGGCGTCCTGCCGTCCGAGCTGATCGCCGGGCTGATCTTCGTCTGCATCCTGCCCTCGACCGTGCAATCCTCGATCGCCTTCACCTCGATCGCGCGCGGCAATGTCGCCGCGGCCCTGTGCAGCGCCTCGGTCTCCAACCTCTTCGGCATGGTTCTGACACCGCTGCTGGTCGTGCTGCTCCTCGATTCGAAAGGCGGCGGCTTCAGCACCCGCGCCGTCGAAAGCATCGCGCTCCAGCTCCTGCTGCCCTTCGTCGCGGGTCAATTGCTGCGCCGCTGGATCGGGCCGTTCCTGCAACGGCACAAAGCGCCGATCTCGTTGGTCGACCGCGGCTCGATCCTGCTCGTCGTCTATGCCGCCTTCAGCGAAGGCATGGCCGCCGGCATCTGGTCGCAGGTCACGCTCGCCGATCTCGGCCTGATCATGGCGCTCGATGTCGTCCTGCTCGCCGCCGTGCTGGCGACCACCACCTTCGCCAGTCGGCGCCTCGGCTTCTCCAAGGAGGACGAGATCGCCATCGTCTTCTGCGGCTCTAAGAAGAGCATGGCGAGCGGTATTCCGATGGCGAACATCCTGTTTCCCGGCCAGGCGCTCGGCCTGATCGTGCTGCCGTTGATGCTGTTCCATCAGGCGCAGCTCTTCGCCTGCGCGGTCCTCGCTCAGCGCTATGCGCGCCGCCCGGTCCATCCGCAGCCGGAAACGTCCGACGAAGCGGCGTTGGTCACCGCAAAGGCGTGAGCCTGCCACCCGCTACTGGCAGCATCATTCATCGCGCGCGGGAACAACCCGGCCGGTCCGCAGGTTGTTCCCCTGAACGGCGAAGCCGGCGCCCTCTCAAACCAGGATTCCCCGATGCTCATCGGGGAGCGATCATGGAGGCGAGACATGAAGCAGGACGACAAGACCCAGCACGAAATCCGGAAGATCGCCTATGATCTCTGGATCAAGGACGGACAGCCCGAGGGTCGCGACCGCGAGCACTGGGAAGCCGCCAAGGAAATCTGGGCCTTCCGCAGCCACAACCACGTCCTCGACGAATCCAGCGATTCCGGAACGGGTTCGGCAAAGAAGCGTCAGCAGGCCTCCGACGCGGCCTGATCGCCAAGCCGGCCGCCATGGGCCGACGACAAGCAAAATAGCTGTCAGGCAAGCGCCGCCATGCGGCGCCTCAGCCTCAGGGGCAGACATACCCCATCGCGTCGGGCTGGCAGCGCGCGCCCGTAGGCAACACCAACGCCCCGCGTTCGCGCTTCACATAGTCGCCGTTCGGCAACGTGAAGCCGCCGGTATAATCCGGCGTGACACGTGTTCCGTCCGGCAACGCGAGTTGTGCGCCGTCGCGGACGATACGCTTGGCAGAAGGAGCCGCAGTCTGCTGCACAGGCTGAGGCCGGGGTGAGACACAGCCGGCGGCCAGAACGGCAACCAGGCTGGCGGCAATCAATGTCCTGATCATGCGTTTATCTTTGCCGCGCCTGACGGCAAGGTGCAACCCCGTCGCATACGCATGCTGCAGCGCGATTCTGGCCGCCTGCCGCCGGGAATTATCCGGCCTCACCTGTGCGGTCCTGCGAAACCGTCGCCGACTGCCGCTCAGCGGCGCGGTCGAGGCATTCGGCCATCTGGGACGTGCCCCAGCCGAATTTCGAACATTGCGCCGTTCCGACGGTATAGTCGCGGGTGGGATGATTGGACTCTGGCGTGCCATTGCAGCCGGTGAGAGCCAAGGTGATGATGGCGAGCGCCAATCGCATTGGGTTTCTCCTTGCTGTGGAGGCGGCGATTAAGGCCTAACCTCACCTGCGCTTCAACCTCGTTCGCTCCCGTCCACCAGAGGCCGGCGGCCTCGGGTGCGATCACTGGCGAGGAAAATCGTCGCGGCAAGCGACAGCACGTCACCGGCAGGGCCGAGGCTTCGCGCCGGATTGTGAATCGTACGATGATCGCAGGGCGATAGAGAGTGGCGGACAGGGAGTCCGCCTCCGCCGTACCCTTGCGTCTCGAAGTGTCTCAAGAGGCCCTGTTTCGGCGAATTTTTGTATGATTTTGTCTAGACACGTATCAGGGCGTACCGGTACATCTCATCGTACATTGTGAGTCATCTTGTGAGTCAGATCGATGGCGCGCCGCCTGAATATCCTGACCGCGCTCGCGGTTCGCAACGCTGCGACGCCGGGGCTGACGGCTGACGGGGGCGGGCTGTATCTGCAAGTCGGTCCGACCGGCGGAAAATCGTGGCTATTTCGCTTCATGCTGAAGGGAAAGGCCCGAGCGATGGGATTAGGCCCTTTGCATACGGTCTCATTGGCGGAGGCTCGTCAGGCGGCGCTTGAGTGCCGCAAAGCCTTGCTCAACGGCAAGGACCCGATCGAAGAGCGCAAAAGCCGCCTCGCTGCCTCCGAGACCAATACACAACCAACGTTCGAGTGGTGTGCGGACGCTTACATCAAGGCGCATGCTCCAGGGTGGCGGAATAAAAAACATGCCGAGCAGTGGCGGGCGACACTCAAAACCTACGCTCAACCGATTTTCGGCGAGCGTCCCGTCGATGAGATCGACTTAAGCTTGGTCATGCTGGCGTTGGAGCCGATCTGGACGAAGAAGACGGAAACGGCAAGCCGGGTCAGGGGGCGGGTCGAAGCGATTCTCGACTGGGCGGCGGTGCGCGGCTTTCGCTCTGGCGAGAACCCCGCGCGCTGGCGTGGGCATCTCGACGCCTTGTTGCCGGCCCGCACGCGCGTCAAAAAGGTTGAGCATCATGCCGCGCTGCCCTACGCTGAGCTTCCTGCCTTCATAGGGGCTCTGCGCGCCCGCGCTGCGAATGCCGCCCGCGCTCTTGAGTTTCTGATTCTAACCGCCGCGCGAACCGGGGAGATAATTCGAGCGGACTGGTCCGAAGTCGATCTTGAAAAGCAGGTCTGGACGATTCCGCCCGAAAGAATGAAAGCTGGCCGGGAACATCGAGTCCCGCTCTCGAAACGAGCGATCGGAATCCTCTCCGCATTGCCGAAACCACGAACCGGGATCGTGTTCAAGGCAGAGCAATCACAATCGGCGCTCTCGAACGCGGCGCTGCTCGCGCTACTCAAACGCATGGAGCGCCCCGACCTCACCGCCCACGGCTTTCGCTCGACCTTCCGCGACTGGGTAGCCGAGAAAACGACTTATCCGAACGAAATGGCCGAAATGGCGCTGGCGCATACTGTCAGCGACAGGGTCGAAGCCGCCTATCGGCGTGGCGACATGTTTGAGCGCCGCAAAAAAATGATGGAAGACTGGGCAGATTTCTGCAGCAAGGGCGCACTTCGGCATGGCGATCGACGAAAATCAAAAAGCAAGAAATAAGAGCACGAACATCAAGCGAAACAGCCTACGACACACGATAGGATTGGGCACCGCTGTTGGATTAATCAGAAAACGCGACGAGGATTTTGATTCAAGCGTTTTGCTCGAAATATTATCGAATGGAGGCATGACGGCATTCATCATCACCGAGTACGGCAGAATGCCGATCCCGAAAACCTATTGGGTCGGAATCACACAAGATGATTTGCCGCGCCCTCATCCTCTGAATTGGCTCGCCGTAAAGTACCAGAATATGCTTCCGCATGTTGCGATGCAGGTCGTCTCTGCCCGAAAATTCCTGCATAAATTCGGGGTCATTGACGACGGCGCGGCGTTTGAAGCGGATTATCCTGATTTAGCGCTGTGGTTGCGTACGAATCCGGCAGGAGGAATGGCGCAAAATCCCGAAGAAATCAGCGACAAACTAGATGAGCTGCTTGCTGCGCTTGCTCATCCGACCACAAAGAAATATCTCGCTCGCGTGACGAGAGCCGAGATCGAATCATATATCGGCGGCCGCAACGGCTTGCCGAAGCAAAAGACCGGGCGGGTGCCAAGTGCCATGCCAGATGAGTTTTGGCTTGAGCTTCTTAAATATTTTACGCCATTTAAGAATAGACTAGCCGTGAAAGCCATATCGGGTAGGATGCTGCATTGGCTTGAGGATAGATCGGCGAGCAACTCTCTTCTGGAAATAAAATGCAATGAGGTTCGCATCAAAGAAATCGTGCATTCGATGAACAAAATCGGCAAAGATAATTCCGGTCAAGTCGACGCCTGAAACTCAAATAGCGCGAGTAATAAGCGTCAAATCTAAAATAGACGACCTCGGTGTCATGATCGTAAAAAGACGACATGACACACACCGAGGCAAATATGGACAATGTTTCCACTCCGAACATCGCGGCAGTTCCGGTCGCGATGTCGATAAGAGAGGCCTGCCGATACTGCGGTCTTAGCCGCGCATCGCTGTATCGCGCGATTGCCGCCAAACAACTCGATACGCGAAAATTCGGATCGCGAACAATCATCCTGATGGATGATCTACGACGATTCATGGTGTCTCTGCCGCGCGGCTCTCCATAGCGGCCTATCGAACGCGTACCTGCGTAAACGATATGGTCCGAGAAACCTATGTAAAGAAGCTCAACATCATGAAAATCGCTAAAAGCGAGATTCCAAGCCGCTACGACGTGGCGTTCCTCCGACCCGACTATCTGCCTCGACGGGAGCGTTTTGAAACATCAGAAGACGTAGTTCGCGCCTGGCAAAGTGCCAAGAAGCGGCTTGCGGGTTCGAAATCCCAGATCATCTGCGAAGCGGTCGAAGCAATCGATCGTTGCATGATTGGGGAAGAAGCATGCGGGCTGACGATATGCCCGAAGTGTGCCCGTGCATATCGGCGCCTGTTCGGCCGCGATGTCTTGCAGACGCTGCCGAATGGGAACGACATTCTGCAATTCGTCACCATCCTGGATAGCCCGGTTGATGACAAAGAGCTGCGCTATTTCTCGATCGGGGCGTTCCACGACAACATCCGTCAGAAATTGCGCCGGTGTGGGCTTGGCTCGACGGTCACGATCGGCGGAACCGAATTCGCGCGGCACACGCCGGACGAAGGATGGGTGCCGCATCTGCATCTGATCATGCGGGCGCCGCCCAAGGAGGCTTTGGACGATTTCCGCTCGCGTTCAAAGAAGACGGTTCCGCTCATTCGGCCCGTGCATACGAAGCCCGTGGACAACCTGATCGGCCTTTGCACCTACATACAGAAATTCTCGCTACTAGACTGGCCGCTCGATCGCACCGGTCCATCGCGCTCCGCGTCACGTTCCTTGCCATCACGGCAAGCGAGAATTCTGGCGCGATTGTTGCTGCGTCACTCGTTCTCGGCTTTCCCGTTCCTCGTCGGTTGCAAGCATCGTGGCGACGGGATCGTAGTGTACTGATCGACCTAAAAGCCGTGACGACATGACGACGTCGTCACACAGTAGCCCTGTGCACATTAGTAGGCCGCAACGCGGTGCAGTGTAGTCCCTATTACTGCTCCTGCGCATACCCACTCACTGCATTGACGCTGTAATCGACGCTTTCAAGCGCTTCTATAGCTTCTGTCCTTGAATTCGTGATGACACTCGCTACGCGTCTCAAACTCCGTTTGAGACCGCTCGTAGAGCGTTTTGTCGTCACGACATTGATCTGCTTTCCGCTTCAAAAAGGATCAGCATCATGAAACGCGCCCGTCCTCGAAATCCGATTGCTGGCAATCGTCTCCTTCGGAGTTCTCGCCACGACACAGCCCATTCCCAAACAGCAGCGCGTTACCAACCATCACCGTTCACGCCATTCGACAACGCCACGCGATACCGAAACATGACGTTCGTCGAGGTCGCGCAACAGGTGGCTTGTGGAGGGATCGGTCGAAGTGAAACCGGTGAACTACACTACCTCTTGAAGATTGGTCGTGGCTCGGCAGCGGTCGTTCAAGCCGTCCCCGCTGCTCAACTGGCCGCACGAAATGGTGCGTTTTACGAGTGGCTGGCGAAGGCTGGGGCCCCGCAGCTCAAGTCCGAGTCCAAGAGCAGGCTCCAAGCTGCCCTCGAAGATTGCGCGGGTGACAAACCGTCGTTTTCGGTCCTGGCAAAACCCGGTTGGACTGCTGCCCTGGAAAGCTTCGTTCACCCTTCGGGCCTGATTGGGGATGCTGGGAGAAACATCGAGTTCAGGTCGCCGGAGAAACAAGCTCGGTATCACGAGAAGTTCCGTATTCTGGGTACTGCAAGGAATTGGCTGGATGATGCTGGCGAGCTGTGCTGCGGTAACTCGCTCGGCATTACGTTAGCCGCGGCTGCGCTCGCATCCCCGTTGCTGCTACCGATGGCGGAGGAGAATTTTGCGCTTTGCGTTGTCGGGACGCCGGAGTCCGGAAAATCGTCCTGGCTTGTCGCTGCATCAAGTCAATGGGGCGCTCATCCAGGGGTAGACAGAGCTCGGCAACTCGGCGCAGGAGAGATCGCGAATCACACGATCGCTAGCCTTGAAGAGTTGTTTGCCGCGCACAACGATCTCGGCCTTATCATTGATGATCTTCGCGGTCTGCGCGGAGCTGGGTCTCCCGTCGATATAATCGAACAACTCGCGTTTTTGTTGTCGGATGGCGCGGAGCGAGGGCGGCAAACTTCTGCTCATGCGCCGGAACGCTTCCGCCTCGTGTTGCTGACATCGGCAAATCAGCCCGTTCAAGCGAAAGCTGTTGCCAATCGCAGGACGGTCGATCGCGCAATCTTGGACCGGTTGATCGAAATTCCGCTACCTTCCGAGCACAGCGCCGTCGAGGAGCTTCATGACAGTAGAAACCTTAGCGAGTTCTGCGAGCGCCTGAAGAGCCGATCTGTTCGATGCGCTGGAGCAACCGGCCTCCGATTTCTGCGCAAGCTTAACGCCTGGCTGGCTGCTGACCGTGACGGCTGCGTGGCGTACCTGAAGCGCAAGCAAGAAATATTTATGAAGCAGAACGAGGGTGGCGGGGGCAAAAAGCGCGTTCTGCGCCGCTTCGGCATCATCTACGCCACCGGCTGTCTTGCGATTAAATTTCGTTTGCACCCCTGGGATCGGGAAAAGCTCGCGAATGCGCTGGCAACGTCGCTGGCGGGACATGTCCGGCTTACAGTTGCACAAGCACCCGGCACGCCGGCTGCGTCGAAAGCGGAAGTTGAAAAGCTGCTGGCCCTTCTCCGAAATTGGTTTGGTCAGCATCGTCCCAATTTGCGAGACGTATCGGCCAGTCCCATCGATCAGGCGTTGGAAGCCGAGTGTCAAACGGCCCGCAAAGTTGCCCCCCGATCGGCGTCCAATGTTGACCCC